>CAMYLB010000110.1 GCA_947259145.1 uncultured Woeseiaceae bacterium | reverse complement strand
CACGCAGCTGCAAGGCCGTCACTCTCTGCTCATCGTCCAGTTCATGAACATGAAACACGGGCAATCGCGACAAGCGGCTGGCAAGGTCCGCCAGCCCGATTGGACACTCACGCGGCGCCATACTGGCAGCCACAATCAGCTGGCCGCCTGCGTCTGAAAGCTGGTTGCAGAGATCGAATAGCGTCGTCTCCCAGTCGGCCTTGCCGGTGACTGTCTCAATGTCATCGAGACACACCAGTTCGCGACTCGCGAGGCCATCCAGAATCGCGGGCCCTGACTCAATGAACGTTGACAACGGGATATACACGGAGCGATCACCGGCCCGGTCGCAAACGGCCTGAAGCAGGTGCGTCTTGCCAGTGGATACTGCGCCCCACAGCCAGCATCCATGGCCGTCCGGGCCGACCACTCCGCCCGCAAGTTCCTGCAGCGTCGCGACCAGCGACTCGTTGCCGCGCTCGTAAAAGCTGGCAAACACCGCATGATCGGCAAGCAGTAATGGCAGAACCAGCTGGCTCATTCGTCCTCGAGTACCACGAGGGCGCCAGGGTGTTCCTTGAGGTAGCGATCAAACGCGAAGCGCACCAGGACAGAGAGGACGGCTGCCGCCGGCAGCGCCAGTAATACGCCGAAGAAACCGAATAGTTGACCGCCGGCGGCGACAGCGAAAATAATTATCACGGGATGCAAACCAATGCGATCGCCAACCAGCTTGGGCGTCAGTACCGACCCTTCGAGGAGCTGCGCCAGCGTAAACGTGACAACAACGCCGACCAGCTGCCAGAGCGGGTTCGGCTCGAGCGCCACTGTCAGGCCCGCGAGGGCAATGCCGAATACGAACCCGAGGTACGGAACAAAGCTGACCAGACCCGCAACGACGCCGATGGCGATCGCAAACTTCAGCCCGACGAGGCTGAGGCCGACCGAATAAATTAGCGCGAGCGCGGCCATTACGAGTAATTGTCCCCGCAGGAACGCGCCGAGCACGTCGTCCGTTTCGCGGGCAAGCCGGAAGACTGTATCGCGCTGGCTTTCTGGAACCAGGGCACCAATGTGAATAAGAATCGAGTCCCAGTCACGCAATAGATAAAACGTCAGGATCGGAATAAGGAACAGGCTGAGCACGGCGGCCGCAAGGGCACCGCCTGACTTGCCGACAGACAGCAACAACTTGCCGCTCCAGCTGCCAACCATATCGCTGTAGCGCGCGAGAAACGCGCCGATGCCTACGTCGTCGCCCGATTCCAGGTTTAACCAACCCGTCACGGACGGCAGCCACTCCTGTTCGACGCGTCTCGCGATGTCGGGCAAAGCATCGAACAATGCACTGATCTGGGTCTTGATCAGCGGCCCGACAAGCAGGATCAACAGAGCCAGCAAGAGGAAAGTGATCAGAAATACAGCAACGACTGCCAGCGTTCGTGGCAGCTTGAGTTTCTGCAGGCGATCCGCCAGGGGATCGCCTATGTACGCCAGCAAGGCCGCAGCGACAAACGGAGTCAGAACCGGCGCCAGAAGGTAAAGCAACCAGCCGGTCAGGGCGACTGCGATTAGCCAGTTAAGGCGCAAATCTGTTTGCATATCTAGTTACCCTCTCGCGCACGTCTTGACCAGGACAAGACATAGTCTACGCCACTGATGACGACGGTGATCACGATTGCGGCACCGAGCACCGTGATCGAAATTTTATCAGGCCAGGGCCAGCCGAAGCCGGCACGGCTGAGCACGAACAGCAGGAACAGGAGCTGTAGTGCCGTGTTGAGTTTGCTGATTCTCGTTGGCTCGCCCTGCACCGGCTTTACGATGAAGTTGTACGCGGCCGCACCGCCGACGATGACGACGTCGCGCAGGATGACGACCGCCGTAAGCCACAAAGGAATATGTTGCGTGTACGTCAACGTGATGAACGTGCCTGCGACCAGCAGTTTGTCCGCAACAGGATCCAGCAAGGCCCCCAGGCGGGTTTGCCAGTCGTATCGTTTTGCAAGATAGCCGTCAATACCGTCGGAGAAACCAGCCACGAAGAACAGCAGGAGTGCCCACACAAAGTGATCGTTGAGTATCAGCAGGAGAATCGGTGCTACGAGCAAGATTCGCAGCGACGAAATAGCGTTGGGTAACCAGCGGAGCGACATGCGTGCAGTTCTCAGGGGCCGTAGAAAAACTCGAGGACGGGCCCAGACGGGACTTCGCCGAAAAGCGCTGCACTTTCCTGCTCGACAAGCCCATTGAACCTCAGGGCCCGGCTAAGACGATCCGCGCCACCGCGCACGTCAACGCGGTAGCTGACACGATCGCCCGCAACCTCGGTGATGATGAAACTCTCAATCAGAGTGACACCAGTCAGCAGGCTCTGCAAAGAGCCATAGGCCTCAACCGATACGATGCCGGACACGTGAAGGGCGACCGTTTCGATCGGGGCGTTGCCGCCGACGGCAAACTCCGATGTCAGCAGATCCGCAACGCGACCAACAATGGCCTCGGGTGGTCCATTCCAACTGCGCTCCTCACCGCTGAAAAAATAGCTCCAGTCTTCGCGCCTGTTAGACGATGCACGAATACGCCCGATCAGGATGGAGTTGACGTCGTAGCGACCTGATGCAGCGACTATGCGCTCATCAAAACCGCCCCAGATGTCGCTGAACGTAACGTTCTGCAGGTCGATGCTATCGAGTAGCGGAAATACCAGCGGCAGCCCACGTTGCTCGGCGACTTTTACGATACGCTGCCGCAAACGTTGGTTTAGATTAAGTGAGCGAGACGCTCCCTCGGTACGATCCGGATCGTCCGCGGCGATGATTTCACGGCTACCGCGCCCCCAATCGACGGCCAGCCAGACCAGCGTTAGTGGCCGTTCAGCACCCCAAACCGTCTGCCCGGCGTTGCGCAGTACCTGCTCAATGGCCTGTCCGTCGAACGACACCCACAGCGAATCGTTGGCACCGGGGCGAAACTGCATGACATAGGACGCAGGATTGGGGAACAACTCACGGATCGCAGCCGTATTCGCGCTGAGTTCGGATCCCGAAACGCGCAACAGCACCTCGGCGAGAGCCAGTTTGTAGGCGTCATCGCGCGGATTCTTTGCCTCGCGATTGAATGGGACCTCGGCGGTATAGAGCGTCGGCACTTCGACCGCAGCCGCCGGGGACACAAGCCCGCCACACAATAATGCGGCTGCCAGCACACAGGAAGTCGTTTGCCGGAGTCTTCCGAAACGCCGGGATATTCGAAATTTTGACAAGGATGGTTTCCCCATTCAGCACTAAGCACTATTATATCGCCCTCGCAGAGTATGCCACCCCGACATGACCAATAAACCCTTAACGTACAAAGATGCCGGTGTCGATATAGACGCCGGTAACGAACTCGTCGAACGAATCAAGCCGCTCGTCAAACGCACACGGCGGCCCGAAGTGCTCGCAGGTATCGGTGGCTTCGGCGGGCTGTTCGCATTACCGCCGGGCCGCTATCGTGAGCCCGTGCTGGTCTCCGGCACCGATGGGGTCGGTACCAAGCTGATGCTCGCCCAGCATCTCAACCGGCACGATACGATCGGTATCGACCTTGTGGCGATGTGTGTCAACGACATTCTGGTTCAGGGGGCTGAACCGCTGTTCTTCCTCGACTATTTCGCCTGCGGCAAACTGGATGCGGCGGTAGCGACTGACGTCATCGCAGGCATCGCCGATGGCTGTTTGCAGGCCGGCGCGGCACTCGTCGGTGGCGAAACCGCTGAAATGCCGGATATGTACTCCGACGGTGACTATGACCTGGCAGGTTTTACGGTCGGCGCCGTCGAGCGAGCCGAAATGATTGATGGCAGCGACATCGACGAAGGGGATGCATTGATCGGTATAGCGTCCAGCGGACCGCACTCCAATGGTTATTCGCTGATACGCAAGATTCTGGATCGGGCCGGCGAATCGGACATCGATGGCGAGTCGGCTAACGTCAGGCTTCTTGCGCCAACGCGAATTTACGTCAAGGCGATTCTCGCATTGATCGATGCGTGTCGCATCAAAGGTCTTGCGCACATCACGGGCGGTGGCCTTACGGAAAATATTCCGCGCATTTTTCACACGGCGCTGGACGCAGAGATCGACACATCAACTTGGCAGCAAGGTCCCGTCTTCGACTGGCTGGCCGAGCACGGCAATGTAGAGACCGACGAAATGCGCCGCACGTTCAACTGCGGCGTGGGCATGGTTGTCGTTGTCGACGAAAGCAAGGTCGATGACGCAATTCGCATCCTGACCGATCAGGGTGAGGACGCCTGGAGAATAGGTCGCATTGTGGCCGGTAACCGGAAAACGCGATACGTCTGATGGCGACGCGCTGCAAAACGGCGGTTCTTGTTTCGGGATCCGGCACCAACCTTCAGGCGTTTATCGATCGAGTCGGATGTGGCGCGCTGGACCTCGAGCTGTCCGTCGTTTTCTCGAACAAACCCGACGCTTTCGGTCTTGTGCGCGCACGAAATGCCGGCATTCCGACGGCCTGCATTGAGCACGGGGGCTTTACTGACCGTGACTCCTTCGATCGCTCGATGGCTGCGAAACTCGATGAATGGCAGCCGGACCTGTTGATCCTGGCCGGCTTCATGCGCATCCTGAGTGCTGCATTCGTGGCGCGTTATGCCGGCAGGATTCTGAACATACATCCGGCGCTGCTGCCGGCGTACCCGGGACTGAATACGCATCAGCGCGTGCTCGACGCCGGAGACAAGTGGCACGGTAGTACGGTGCATTTTGTGACCGAGGAGCTCGACGGCGGACCGCGCATCCTGCAGGGACGACTGCCGGTGGTCGCGGGCGAAACCGCCGACCAACTGGCCGCGCGCGTGCAGGCCGTCGAACACCAGATTTATCCTGAGGCAGCCGGCTGGGTTGGCGAAGGTCGGGTCGAATTTCGTGACGGCAGAACCAGGATAGACGGTGCCATTGCCGACGAAGCAGTGATTCAGGTATTCGATCGCGCCGGAAAGAAACTTCAGGTATCGCGGCCTGCGGCCGATCGTACTCGCTAGGCTCTTGGCAACGTCACGCCGGTCTGCCCCTGGTATTTTCCGCCGCGGTCCTTGTAGGACGTCTCGCAAGCCTCATCGGACTCCAGGAATAGCATCTGCGCCACGCCCTCGTTAGCGTAGATTTTGGCGGGCAGCGGCGTCGTATTGGAAAACTCGAGCGTCACATGCCCTTCCCACTCGGGCTCCAGCGGCGTCACGTTCACGATGATGCCGCAACGTGCATAGGTCGACTTGCCGAGGCAGATCGTTAACACGGTGCGCGGAATGCGAAAGAACTCGACCGTCCTTGCCAGCGCGAAGGAATTCGGCGGAATCACACAAACATCGCTTTGGATATCAACGAAACTGGTCTCGTCGAACGCTTTCGGGTCGAGAATTGAAGAATTGATGTTCGTGAAAATCTTGAATTCGTCCGAGCATCGAACATCGTAGCCGTAGCTGGACGTCCCGTAACTGACGATGCGCCCGTCGCTATTCTCCCGAACCTGGCCCGGCTCGAACGGTTCGATCATGCCATGTTCGGCTGCCATACGGCGTATCCAGTGATCGGCTTTGATGCTCACTTTCGCTCCTCGACGACGATAGTGCCGAATTTGGAACTGTGATCGATGCGCTCCGCCGCCTGCGCCGCGCCGATTCTCAATGCTGTCTCACGATAGGCCGCAGCAAGCTGCGATTCGGGCTCGGCAATCACCGTCGGGGTTCCCGAATCGGTTTGTTCCCGAATTTTTGTATCCAGAGGCAGCTGCCCAAGCAGCCGAATATCGAAGTCGCGGCTCATTTTTTCGGCGCCCCCTTCGCCAAAAATAGCGTCCTCGTGCCCGCAGTTGGAGCAAACATGCGTACTCATGTTCTCAACAACGCCCAGCACCGGAATCGAAACCTTGCGGAACATCGCGAGGCCCTTGCGCGCGTCGATCGTCGCGATATTCTGCGGCGTCGTGACAATTACGGTTCCTGAAACCGGCACCTGCTGCGCCAGCGTCAGCTGGATATCACCGGTGCCGGGCGGCATATCTACGATCAGGTAATCGAGGTCCTCCCACTGCGTTTGATGCGTCAACTGACTCAGCGCGGATGTCACCATCGGGCCACGCCAGATCATGGGCTGATCGGGGTCGACCAAAGCCCCGATCGACATGACCTGCAGGCCGTGAGCTTGCAGCGGGCGCAGGGTCTTTCCGTCTTCGCTGACCGGCTGCTGGCCGACGATGCCCATCATGTGAGGCTGGCTCGGGCCATAGATATCGGCATCCAGAATGCCAACGGATGCGCCTTCTGCCGACAGCGCCAGCGCGATATTTGCCGCGACCGTCGATTTGCCAACCCCGCCTTTACCGGACGCCACGGCGATAATATTCTTCACGGCCGGTATGGGCTTGACGTTTTTCTGCACCGCGTGCCGCATGATGCGTGTATCCAGTGCCAATTCGACGCTGGCCGCACCGGTTTCGGCCCTCAGCGCGTCCGAGATTTGCTGCCGGATGGCCGCGTGCGCGCTCCTGCACGGAAAACCAAGGTCGATCGTGGCCGTCACCCGGTCGCCGGCAAGGCCGGCGTCGCGGATCCGCCCGACCTCCCCCAATTCCCGGTCCACGACCGATAATTTGATGGAATTTAGGAACTTGCTCACATCTGATTCTGTTGACACCGTCACACTTCGCTCGCCTGCATTAGGTAAAATTTGGGTTCGAAAGACCGGCCTGCGCCGGGAATTCGGTGGCACATTGTAACGGAGGCGAGCCAGGAACGAAGCCGTTTTTGGAGATCCTCGCCAAATCGTCGTCATTTGCTGAAAGCCAGCAATGGCGGGCGATGTGCCGGGTCCGTTGTGGCATAATGCCGCGTCGGGGACAAGGCAACACTGCAAACGAGGCTGCGTTTTTTGGCGACCATGCCACGTACTGCTTGGGCAAGAGCGTATTTACGAATTGGCTTTACGTAAGATAGCAATGGAGATTATGTCAATCGAAGGCTGGCCGCCGGCGAGGCTGGCCTTTGCCCCGTCGCTGCGCCCGCTGCTTGATGGCGGTTGCCCGAAATGAGCTTTCTCGCGTCATTTCGTTCCGACCAGGTTCTGGCGCAACTCGTAGCGCAGCCGGACGCCGCATCGCCCGCAGCGCAAAAACTCGTCGATAAACTCAAGAAAGCCGGAAATCGGGCCGTGCCAAAAGTCATTGACGCCCTTGCTATGTCCGACAAAACGCACACCATGGTTTTGGTCGATATTCTCGGTGAACTCGTCAACGACAAAAATCTGGTCATGTATCGTGAAGGGCTCGCCGACGGCAACGAGCGTGTCGTATCGGGCACCGCCTGGGCCCTCTCCAGTAGCACCGACTACAACCCCAACAGCCTGCTCGATTTTTTCGACGACGATGAAGTATCGAAAGCGGCCCTCATCGAAGTACTGCGCGTCCACAAGCAGGATCTCAGCGTGCACGAACTGCTGCGACGAGCGTATGAATGCGAAACCAAGGAAAAAGCGGCGATCTTCAAAATCATCGAGGAAATAATCAAACCCGAAATGGTGCCGGACCTGATCGCTCGCATGGGTGGCAAGGATCCGGTCATCAAGATGCACCTGATGAACCTGTTGGCCAGGTTTGATAGACCGGAAATCAACCACGCCCTGGAAATTCAACTCAAGGATCCGAACAAGATGGTCCGCAGCGCCGCGCTTTCCGCGCTCGGCTCGCGCGGCGGAAAAATAAACATCGATAAAGTCGCGGAGGTCCTGACTGACCCTGACCTCGACGTACAGAACAAAGCCGTCGAAGTGCTCATCAATGCGAATCACCCGGACACGATCCGCTACCTCGTCAATGCCCTGAAAGACGAATCGGAATATGCACGACGCGCGGCCGTTGAAGTGCTTAATGAAATCGGCGACGTCAATTCTGTCAAAGATTTGCTGGATGCGATCAAAGACGATGACTGGTGGGTGCGCTCGCGCGCCGGCGATGCGCTGGCCGAGATCGGCGGCCCCAGGGTTGTCGATTCGGTCGTGACGCTGATCAACGACAAAGACGAAGATATTCGCCGCACAGCGATCGAAATCCTAAACGCCACTAAAGACCAGCGCGCCGTCGACCATTTGATCAAAGCGACAGATGACAGCGACTGGTGGGTCCGTGAGCGCGCCGTCGATGCACTTTCAAAGATCGGCGATACGAAAGCGCTGCCAAAACTCGAGGCCATGCTCGGGAAGGACGCCAAGACGGACACCGTTGTGATTCGCGCACTGGCGAAGCTGGGTAGCCACAAACACATCAAACAGATCCTGCCCCTGTTACAACGACCAGAACGCGAAATTCAGGTCGAAGCGATTAAAGCAGTGGCACAGCTGACGGACGACGAGAACGCCGATACGATTCGAAATCTATTGAAGAAAATCAAAGAATCGGAAGACGCAACTATCATGAACGTCGCCGATAAAGCCCTCAAGGATCTGGACGCCCGCTACTCCGAAACAGTCCTCGAAGAAAACATCCGTGCCGAAAAGATCGCTTCGCATACCAAAACGCTTTTGCTTGAAAATGACGAACTGGATGATCTGCTAGCCGCACAAGCGGCACAAATTGCGGAAGCGGCTAAACCGGAAGAAGCCGAACAAGCGGCTCCGGTCGGCGAACGGGTACTCGAAATTGACAAACTCAACCCTGGCGACGTTATCGAGGGCCGCTACAGATATATCGAGAAGATTGGCAAGGGCGCCTTCGGCACGGTGCTGCTCATGGAAGACGAAGTGGTTGACGAGCAGCTAATTCTGAAGTTCTTGAATCCGAACGTTTCCTCGGACGAGGAAATGATGAAGCGCTTCGTGCATGAGCTTCGCTACTCTCGCAAGATCACGCACCGCAATATCATTCGCATTTATGACTTTCTGAAACTGCAGGGCTGTTATGCCATCTCGATGGAGTACTTCCCGTCGCACACTTTGTCCGGCGAGATTCCCGACAGCAAGCCGATGGATATCAAGAAGGTACTGCAGTACTCGCGGGATATCGCGGCCGGCATGCACGTGGCCCACCAGGCCGGTGTTATTCACCGCGACCTCAAGCCGGCCAATATTCTCGTCAACAGCGAGGGACTGCTCAAGATTGTGGATTTCGGTGTTGCAGCGGCAGCCAGCAGCGGCGACACTCAGCTTACTAAAACCGGCTACGTAATTGGTTCACCAAAGTACATGGCGCCTGAACAAATCCTGGGCAAGAAAGTCGACGTAACCGCCGATGTTTACAGCGTCGGCGTCATCATGTATGAGATGGCGACCGGAATACCGCCCTACAGCCGCGGTGACCATATGTCGGTGATGTACCAGCACGTCCAGGGTAAAGCCAAACACTGCCAGGAAGTCAATCCCGAAATCAGCGATGAATTCGCGGAACTTATCGTCAAGGCCATGTCGGTCGACAAATCAAAGCGCTTTCAGTCAATGTCAGAACTCACTGACGCGCTCGACGCGATTACTACCTGAGGTCGGCTATGGCTCGTATCGACGCATTCCTGAAACTCGGACTGGCACAAGGTTGCTCCGACGTGCACCTCGCGGTCGGCGTACCGCCGATGCTGCGCATGAATGGCGACCTGATGCCGATCAAATTCCGGCAGTTGTCTGATACGGAACTCGAGACTTATATCCTCGAGGTGCTGACGGCCAAACAAAAGGAACGCCTCGCACAGGGACACGACCTGGACTTCTCCTACGTCGGCGACGAGGGCGGCCGTTTTCGTGTCAACGTTTTTCGAAAAGAAACGGGGATCGGCGCCGTGTTCCGGCACATTCCAGGAGACGTTCCGACACTGGATGATCTGGACGTGCCACCGATTCTGAAAAAGTTCTGTGACATTCATCAGGGCATGGTGCTGGTTACCGGGTCAACGGGTACCGGCAAGTCGACAACGCTCGCAGCAATGATCGACCACCTCAACGAAACGCGTAACCTGAACATCATCAGCCTGGAAGACCCGATCGAGTTCGTGCACCCGAGCAAGAACTGCCAGGTCATCCAGCGCGAACTCGGCACGCACGTCAAGAGCTTTGCCGACGGCGTCCGCTCGGCGATGCGTGA
>CAMYLB010000109.1 GCA_947259145.1 uncultured Woeseiaceae bacterium | reverse complement strand
AACGCAGTTTTTACGCGCAGGAAGAAGGGGTAGACGATTCCCGCAACAACCGCCGCCATGATGAGCGCCTCGAAGAATCCCGCCAGCATTGCGAGAAACGCGATCGCATACGCGATCGTCAATGCCAGCACGTAGCTCTTGCGGAACCTGTCCGCGCCGATGTTCTGTTCGTTCATTGTCTATCTCCCCGCTATGAAGTCTTGCGCAAAGCGTTGTCTACGCCTTTAGCTATGTCATGACTGAGCTGCGTCAATATGTCTGACATCGCCCTCGCTACCGACCCGGGATCGTCCGGATCAGATGCGCGCGCTGTATAACGATGGCGCTGCGGTGCAATCCGGGTTTCACGACTGGAATCGACGAGACCCCATTGCACGATCATGACGGCGTCGCCATCGGCCCCGACATCGAAACGATCGATACGACCTACGACGGCATAGTCAACATCGACAGTAGTGATGTAGGGGAACGCAACGACGATGATGTCAGCAAGCAGGCTGTCGACGTTGTTCGCGACGATGCCGTGCACCGCCTGGTCAAGCGGCTCTGCCCATCGAGCGAAATCATCAATGTTCACGTCAGCGCCCGCACCGCGTGTAACAATTTGTGAGCGCTGCAGGTAGTCTGGAACTCGCAGGGGCCCCAGACCGACAATCTTTGAATCAGGCGCGTCGGGTTTCGCGATGACGTCGATTTGTTCAAGACTGTAGTAGCGCACAGGCGGTGATGACCCACAGGCACCAAGCAGCAAAGCTACCGCCGCAACGAAGGTGATTTTGCTGAGAAAAGTCATAGTGTGTTCTCCAATCATCGCTACTTGCCGCTCAACAGGGCTTCGGGATTCCGTTCGAGATAGTCAAAGAACTCCCGAACCGCAGTCGCGGCGGCTTCAAGCTCAATAAGCGTCGCCTCCAGCTGATACATCTGTGTGGACTCGCCGCGCATTTGCTCCTTCGCTGCAGCAAGCGTCTGTTCTGCTTCGACGACGACACTTGAGAGCCTGCCAACCGCCGGTTTCAGATCAGCTGCCAGGATCTCGAGCTGACCGTCAGCGTTCCGCATCAATGAGCTCGCATCCGCTGCGGTAGCACGTATCTCGTCAACACTTGCTCGCAGCGAAGCCGTAAGCTGCTGAGTGTCGTCGTCATTGATGATCTCGCTAGCGCCAGCCAGCATGTTGCGAAGGTCCTCTGAGTTTGCGACTTCATCGACGCCCTTGAGTATCCCGCTGATACGCGCGCCAATATCTTCAACATCGAGATTCTTGCCGAGATCCGCGGCGAAACTCTGCAGCTTGTTCACTAGTTCGGCCGTACCTGATGGCACCGTCGGGATTTCCGGATACTCGGGATCGACACCCCGCATGACGGCTTCCGTCTCCGGCCGCAGACTGAGACTTACGACGAGCTGCCCGGTGAGGATGCTTTGTGACGCCAGCTGTGCCCGCAGCCCCCCCTCTTCGACAAGCACCTGGTGTCCGACAACGTCACGCCTACCGGTACCCATGATCTTGCCGAATTTGGTAACGAAAAATGTATCCGGCAGAATCTCGAGGGTCGCGCGCGTTATTGAGGCGAACGTTTCCTCATCCATGAGCAGCGCGATTTCGGAGACGAAACCAATGCGTACACCATTCAACAGGACGTTCGACCCCACGCGCAGGCCCTTGGAGTCCTCGTCAAAGTACGCGACGTAGTACTGGCGCTCGGCGAAGTATTCCGAACCACCGAATAGCGCAACGGACACTGCGAGAAGAGCGACGGCACCGACAACAAAGGCACCGATAACTGTCGGGTTGGATTTCTTGCTCATGCCACCTGCTCCTCTGCTTCGCCGCGCCGCAGGAAATTTCGCACGACAAAGTTGCTGTGAAAGTCGCGCAGCTCGTTCGGCTCACCGGTAGCGAGTTGCGTCTTCGTATCTGGGTCGAGAAATACCGAGTTATTGCCAATGGCAAAAATGCTGGCAAGCTCATGCGTGACGATGACAACCGTCGTACCAAGGCTTTCGCGTAGCTCGAGAATC
>CAMYLB010000108.1 GCA_947259145.1 uncultured Woeseiaceae bacterium | reverse complement strand
GTTTTTCTATTGAGGGTCACGTTTGAGCACGCCTGCGATACTCGCACTTCAGGATGGCACCGTCTTTCGCGGTACCTCGATCGGCGCCGATGGACAGACGATCGGCGAAGTCGTATTCAATACAGCGATGACCGGATACCAGGAGATCCTTACGGATCCGTCCTATTGTCGCCAGATTGTCACGTTGACCTATCCTCATATTGGCAACACGGGTGCGAACAGCGAGGACATGGAGTCGCCGAAGATTCACGCCTCGGGGCTCGTTATCCGCGACAGCACAATGCTAACCAGCAGCTGGCGCGCGGAACGCTCTTTTAGCGAGTTCCTTAGGCAGGCTGGCACAGTCGCGATAGCCGACATCGATACGCGTCGACTTACGCGCATAATTCGTGAGAAAGGCGCGCAGTCGGGCTGCATCATGACGGGCAAGCAGACAGTGGAAAAGGCCGTCAAACACGCGAAGAAATTTCCTGGCATTGCCGGGATGGATCTCGCGAAATTCGTCACAACGGACCATTCATACCAATGGTGTTACGGGACGAGCTTCGGCCGCAAGCCGCGCATCATGACCCGTCGCGTCGCGCCGTATCATGTCGTTGCCTACGATTTTGGCGTCAAACGCAATATTCTGCGCCTCCTGTCCGATCTCGACTGCCGCCTGACCGTTGTCCCGGCGACCACGTCAGCCGAGGAGGCAATGGCGCTGTCACCGGACGGCGTCTTCCTCTCAAACGGTCCGGGCGATCCCGAGCCCTGCGACTATGCCATCGCCGCAATCCAGGCCTTCCTGGAAAAGGGGCTGCCTGTATTCGGCATCTGCCTGGGTCACCAGCTGCTGGCGCTGGCGGTGGGGGCAAAGACTGAGAAAATGAAGTTCGGCCATCACGGCGCGAACCACCCGGTGCAGGAATTGTCGAGCGGCAAGGTCATGATCACGAGTCAGAACCACGGTTTTGCCGTCGACGAATCGACATTGCCCGACAACGTAGAGGCGACCCATCGCTCGCTCTTTGACGGCACGCTGCAGGGTATTGCTCTCAAGGACAAACCAGCCTTCAGTTTTCAGGGGCACCCGGAAGCCAGCCCGGGTCCGCACGATCTCCTGCCATTATTCGAGCGCTTTATCGTGCTCATGGATGCGCAAAAACGCAGCGGTCTGAGAGCCATGCTATCAACATGATAAGTCGAATTAAAACAAGTATTTATCAGATTAAATTAATTCATTTTGTTACTATCGGTTCAGATCGATGCCATGCCCAAACGCACTGACATAGAGAGCATTTTGATTATCGGTGCCGGCCCGATTGTCATCGGCCAGGCCTGTGAATTCGACTACTCCGGCACCCAGGCCTGCAAGGCGCTGCGGGAAGAGGGATTCCGCGTCATTCTGGTGAATTCAAACCCGGCGACGATTATGACCGACCCGGATATGGCGGATGCCGTGTACATCGAGCCGGTGCACTGGGCGTCTGTCGAGCGGATTATCGCCAAGGAACGTCCCGATGCGTTGCTGCCGACAATGGGCGGCCAGACGGCGCTCAACTGCGCGCTGGACCTCGTCCGGGAAGGCGTTCTCGAGAAGTACAAGGTGGAGTTGATCGCGGCCTCGCGCGAGGCGATCGACATGGCAGAAGACCGCGACCTGTTTCGCAAGGCCATGACCGAAATTGGCCTGGAGGTACCCAAAGCCGATATCGCACATTCACTCGAGGAGGCGCTCGACAAGCAGCCGAATGTAGGATTTCCGACCATTATCCGGCCGTCGTTCACGATGGGCGGCAGTGGCGGTGGCATCGCGTATAACCGCGAAGAGTTCGAACGCATTGTCACGCACGGGCTCGAGATGTCGCCGACGACGGAAGTATTGCTCGAAGAGTCGGTGATTGGCTGGAAAGAGTTCGAGATGGAGGTCGTTCGCGATCGTAATGACAACTGCATCATCGTCTGCTCGATCGAGAATCTCGACCCCATGGGTGTACACACGGGCGACTCGATTACCGTGGCGCCGGCGCAGACTCTGACCGAC
>CAMYLB010000107.1 GCA_947259145.1 uncultured Woeseiaceae bacterium | reverse complement strand
CGTAAAGCCGCACCCGGTTCAAAGGTCATGGCCGTCATCAAGGCAAATGCCTATGGCCATGGAATGGTGACCGTTGCGCAACACCTGACCGACGTCGACGCATTTGCCGTTGCGCGAGTGCCGGAAGCTATACAACTTCGTGAAAACGGTGTCGGCAAGCCAATCATTCTGTTGGCCGGTGTCACGGACGAGATTGAACTGGCGATCGCCATGGATTCGGGCTTCGAGCCCGTGGTTCATTGCCCGGAGCAGGTGGAATTGTTGGAAGCAACGACCACGGGCTCCGTCACGGTCTGGCTCAAAGTGGATACGGGCATGAACCGTCTGGGATTTGCACCCGAGGACGCCGAAGGGTTCATCAGGCGCTTGCACGCGGCGCCGGCCGTGCAAGAAGTCAGGCTCATGACCCATCTTGCGAGTGCGGATGAATTGCAGTCGTCGATGACATCCGAGCAGCTACGTCAATTCAGGCCGATCGTCGACGGATTCGACGGCGCGGTCAGCATCGGTAACACGCCAGGCACGCTCGGTTGGCCGGAGATTTCCGACGCAAAGCAGGAATTCGGATTTCGGGGGGATAACTGGATA
This sequence comes from uncultured Woeseiaceae bacterium, assembly GCA_947259145.1. Taxonomy (GTDB): domain Bacteria; phylum Pseudomonadota; class Gammaproteobacteria; order Steroidobacterales; family Woeseiaceae; genus UBA1847. The sequence goes on along the minus strand of CAMYLB010000107.1, from coordinate 1,441 downwards.
CGTCCAGGTATAGCGCTGTACGGAATATCGCCCTTTGCTGAGCAAACCGGTGTCGATCTCGGTCTGAAGCCCGTCATGCAGTTCGAGGCGCGACTGATCGCGACGAAATTGCTGCAGGAGGGCGCGCAGGTCGGCTACCGCGGAACCTACATTAGCGACAGGGACACCCGGCTCGGTGTCATATCGGCCGGCTACGGGGACGGATATACCCGTCATTTTCGCAGTGGCACGCCGGTGCTGCTGAATGGCCGCAAAGTGCCGCTGATCGGAAATGTCTCGATGGACATGATTGCGGTCGATCTCGGACCGGATGCTGAAGACGCCGTCGGCAGCGTTGCGACGCTATGGGGGGACGGCCTGCCGGTCGAGGAGGTTGCGCCCTGGGCAGACGCAATTTCTTATGAGCTGGTGTGCGGCGTGATGAATCGCGAAGACAGCGAAGTCGTCGACTAGCTCGTGAAGAATCCCATTTTTACGCCAGCCAGCTGCACAACGTCATTATCGGCCAGCTTACGCGCCTTGCTGCCAATGGGTTCGCCGTTGACCAGCGGGTAGTCGCCCTCTTTACCGGATTCAACATGGACGACGTAGTAGCCCTCGGCGCGGCGCGTGATGGCCGCAACCTGCACACCAGGGCGGCCCAGTGTTGTCAGCGCCTTGGTCAGTTCCAGCTCACGTCCGGCAAACGCACCGCTCAGTACCTGCAATTTACCCAGCGGCAGGGCACTTGGCGCCGTGGCGGGGTCGATCCCGGTATAGGTGGCTGAAGGACGAAACGTCTCTTTTTTCTCGGGCGCGGGGGCCGCTGGAGCCGCTGGTTCGGGTTTGTCCTCGAGCGCAGCCGCTTCCTCAGGATCGAGTTTTACGGCGGCTGCTGCGTCGGATTGCACCGCTTGTGCGGCTGCTTCTGCGGCTGCTTCTGCGGCGGCGGCCTCGGCCGCCTTTTCGGCCTTCGCGAGCTGGCCGGCATTCTGCTGACCCGCTGGGATGACCATGGTCTTTTCAAACTCGTCCTGCTCGGTCTCATTTTCTTGCTGATCCGAGAAACGCAGCTGGTGATGACCGATCGTAATGACGTCACCATGCTGAAGCGCATGCTTCTTGATCAGCTTGCCATTGACGTAGGTACCATTGGTACTGTTGAGATCCTCGAGGAATGAATCATTGAGGATGTTGATTATGAGCGAGTGATGTCCGCTGACAGCAGGATTATCAATTCTCACATCGTTGTCGGGGAGGCGCCCAATCGTGTAGCGCTCCTTCGTCATGTTGTATTCCGCCAGAACCTGATTGTCCAGACTTAGAAATAACCGTGCCATGTTTACTCGCTCTTAGACCGCTGCATCCCTTATGACCGAAACCACTTGGCAATCCTTGCAAGAAAGCCCTTCTTCGCAGGGAAGGGCTCATTGACCTTTGCAAGCATTACCGAGATGTTGTC
>CAMYLB010000106.1 GCA_947259145.1 uncultured Woeseiaceae bacterium | reverse complement strand
AGAAGAAGGCGACCAGGTATTGGTGTTGCTGACGGACGGTGCAAACACAGCCGGCGAAGTCCAGCCACTCAAGGCGGCCGAACTGGCGCAGCAGGTGGGATTGCGGATCTACACAATCGGCATCGGGGCCGAACAGCTCGAAGTCGCGTCTCTCATTGGCGGCCGGCGCCGAATTAACCCGTCTGCCGACCTCGACGAGGACACGCTCACGCAAATCGCGGAACTGACGGGTGGCCGGTATTTCAGGGCCACCGATACCGCCAGTTTGCAGGATATCTATCGCCTGGTTGACGAGCTTGAGCCGGTCGAGGAGCCGGAGTCGGGCTTTCGGCCGGTGAAATCACTTTACTATTGGCCGTTGGGCGGGGCCTTTGCCCTGGTCGCGATGATGTGTGCGATTACTCTGTTGCAGCGACTGACTCACAGGCGATCGGCGGCGGTGCGGGCCCGGGGAACTACCGATGCTGGCTGACTTCCACTGGTTGCGTCCCGAGTGGCTGCTTGCGATTCCGCTCGTGGTTCTGGTGGCCTTTGTTTTTGCGCGGGGCCGCCTGAGTTCGGGTAACTGGCGCGATGTCATTGATCCGGTGCTGATGCCGTACGTGTTGTCCCGCGCTCCAGGCCGCGGTATCGACTATCGCTGGTGGCTGCTTGGGCTTGGCGGCGTTCTTGCAGTGCTCGCGCTGGCAGGGCCGGCCTGGCAGCGCATCGAGCAACCGGTCTTTCGTGCCGAGCAGGCGCTGGTCGTGGCGCTGGACCTTTCCCGATCGATGGATGCTCAGGACATTTCGCCCAGTCGGCTGGCGCGTGCCCGCCTGAAAATTCTCGACATACTCGCGCGTCGACAGAGCGGCCAGACTGCGCTCGTCGTTTATTCGTCGAATGCATTTACCGTCACTCCACTCACAACGGATACCGACACGGTGGCTGCGCTCGTCAACAGTCTGAGCACCGACATCATGCCAAGCCGTGGCAGCAGCCCGGTGGTCGCGATGCAGAAAGGCCGGCAGTTACTGGATCAGGCCGGTGCCGGTTACGGTGAGGTGCTGCTGATTACCGATGGTGGCTCATCGGCCGCTGCCGAGAAAGTCGCGCGGGATATCAAGTCGGCCGGATATAGCGTGTCGGTATTGGGTGTCGGAACCCGCGAGGGCGCACCGATTCCACGTGCGTCGGGCGGTTTTGTTACCGACAATCGCGGCAAGATTGCCGTGCCAAGGCTCGAAGAGCGGGGGAGGTCGTTTCGCCACGCTGTCGGCCGACAATCGTGACCTCGATATTCTCTTGTCTGGCGAAGTGACAACTGCATCATCGTCGGCCGAGGCCTTAGCGACGGACCAGTGGCGAGAAGAAGGGCCGTGGCTGCTGCTGCTGTTGCTGCCGATCGCGGCGCTGGCGTTCCGGCGCGGCTGGGCTTTGGTCCTGCTGATATTCGTCTTGCCGTTGCCGAAACCGGTGGAAGCATCGCTCTGGGACGACCTTTGGCAAAACAAGAATCAACAGGCAAGCAAGCAGCTCGGGGCCGGCAATGCCGAGGATGCGGCGGCACTGTTCGAGGACAGCGAGTGGCGCGCCGTCGCCCGCTATCGAGCGAAAGATTTCGCGGGCAGTGCGGCTGAGTTTGCCGAACGTGGCGACGCGAGAAATCTCTACAATCTTGGCAATGCGATGGCTTTCCAGGGTGAGCTCAACTCGGCCATCGACGCCTACGAACAGGTGCTCGAAATGCAGCCCGACAACGAAGACGCGGCCTACAACCTGGAGCTCATAAAAAACCTCAAGGACCAGCAGCAACAGCAGCAGCAGGACGGCGAGGGCGACCAGCAACAGTCAGGCGAGAACCAGGAGGGTGAGGGCGAGCAGTCGGACTCCGAGAGCCAGCCTGGCCACGAAGGTTCCGAGGGATCATCGGAATCACAAGACGAGTCCCAGGAAAGCGACACATCACAACGTGGTGACGAGGAAATGAGCGACGAAGATCTCGAAGCGCTGCAACAGGAATTGCAGCGTGCCGCCGAGGAGGCACAAACGGGCGAGATGCCACAACAGCTGTCGGCCGCCGAACTTGCTGAGCTTCGTGAACAACAGGAACAGGAGCAGGCGATGGAGCAATGGCTGCGCCGCATACCCGATGATCCAGGTGGTTTGCTGCGGCGCAAATTCAGGCATCAGTATCAGCGATCGGGTAAGGATCAGGACGGCAACGATGTCTGGCCGGACAATGAGGCACAACCGTGGTGACAATGAACAACAGACTATTGCAAAACTCAGCGCTCGTGCTTATTGCTTTCATCGCCACGATGTCGAGCGCATCGGCGGCCGTGCGAGCACAGGTTGATCGCCCGACTGTAGACCTCAACGAATCGTTCATGCTCGAAATCATCGTCGACACGAATACCGATAGTGAACCCGATCTTACGGTCCTGGACGAAGCGTTTTATGTGGGCCAGGTGAGCCAGCTCAGCAACACTTCCATTTACAACGGCGAAATCCGGCGCAGCCGAACCTGGACGATCGCACTAATGCCGAAGAGCACGGGCGAGCAGGAGATCCCACCCGTTACGGTCGGCAATGAGCAAAGCGCGCCCGTGAAGATCATCGTCAACGAACCGTCCAGAGAGCCGCCCGGCGAGGCGGATGTGTTCATTTCGAGTGAAATAGACCAGGCCGAAGCCTACGTGCAGGCGCAGATCCTTTATCGAATCAAGGTGTATCGCGCCGTCGCGACCCGGCAACCGGCTTTGCGCGAGCCGACGATCAGCGGCGCTGAAGTTCTTGTTGAACTGGCCGGTGACGAAAAAAGCTATGAAGCGATTCTCAATGGCAAGGCCTACAACGTCGTGGAGCGCGTTATTGCACTTTATCCACAGCAGAGTGGCGAGATCGCTATTTCGCCGGCTGTGTTCGAGGCGCGCGTGCTTCGCGACGGTCGCATTACGGGTCGCAAGGTCTTCCAGTCCGACGCGCATACGGTCAAGGTGTTGCCCGTTCCTGCACCGCCCGACGAATTTCAGGATGCGGTGTGGCTGCCGGCGCGCGACGTACAGCTCAGCGAGGAATGGTCACGTGATCCGGAACGAATTAATGCAGGCGAGCCCGTCACGCGACGTGTGACGGTCAGCGCACTGGGACAGATCGAAACTCAGATCCCGGCGATCGCACCGCCGAGCGTCGATGGACTCAATGTCTACGCCGACAAGCCGGAACTGAGTCGCCGCGTGGAAGCCGGCGGCATTCGCGGCATTCGTAAGGATCAGTACGCG
>CAMYLB010000105.1 GCA_947259145.1 uncultured Woeseiaceae bacterium | reverse complement strand
CAGCGCGATGACTTCTTTCTTGCCAATCTCAAGAGATACGTGCTGAATCGCATGATTGTCGCCGTAGTAGACGTTGACATCCTCGGCAATCATGAACGGGTCGTCGCAGGTCACGTTGCCAACCGTCTTTTCACCAAGCTCGGTATGCTGCGCGGTGTATGCGGGAAGCACAAAATCTTTGCTCACGGAATCGTTGTCGCCGCTACCAGTAACAGGCGCGGGGACAGATTCAGGATTGTCGGTTGTGGCTTCAGTCATAGCGATCATTGTCATACAGGATACCTCGCAGCTCAAACGCTGCGCTTACCATTTACGCTCCATGCGTTTTCTCATTATGACGGCAGCGAGGTTCATCAGCAGGAGAAAACCAAGCAATACGATAATCGCAGCCGACGTGCGTTCGGCAAAAGCGCGCTCCGGGCTGTCTGCCCAGAGGTAGATTTGCACCGGCAGTGCCGTGGCCGGGTCCGTGAAACCGCCCGGTACGTCGACAATAAACGCGACCATGCCGATCATCAGCAACGGCGCGGACTCGCCGAGCGCACGACTCATGCCGATGATTGCGCCGGTCAGCATGCCGGGCATTGCCAGCGGCATGACATGGTGAAAAACGACCTGCATTCTAGAAGCACCGAGACCGAGCGCAGCCTCGCGGATCGACGGCGGCACAGCTTTGATCGCGGCTCTTGAAGCAATGATGATGACGGGGAGCGTCAGTAATGTGAGCACCAGCCCGCCGACCAGCGCCGCCGACCGCGGCAACCCCATCCAGTTAATGGGCGCAAACTCCTCGAGATATATCGCTGCCGCCACACCGATCGGAAACGAAAGCGTGATCGTAACCAGCAGCATATAGAACGAGCCCATAACCGCGCCTTTGATACCGGCAAGTTCCGGCTCACGCGAATCCCCGTTGCTAAACAGTGCCGAGTTAAAGCGCAAGTCGACTCGCCCGGCCTCGTCAAGTGACCGGACCCAGGCAATTTGCTGGTCAGACAGCGGCCTTAGCGCTTCATCATCCTGCTCATTGATGTCTCCCTTAATGAGCATGTCGACATTAGACGACGCCGGCACCCAAAGTGTCTGCGTCGTGCCGACAAGTCCCGGGTCTGCCGCAAGCAACTCGCGCAGCTGGTAACTCGCGCCGACGCTGACGAGCCGATTAAGCGCACGCCGCTCCGCCCGGCTGGTTACTTCTGGCAGCTGCGCCCGCAGGGCGGTACGAACCAGGCCATCAAAGTCAGCATACGGGAGATCCAGTTCCCCATCTGGCGCAAGGGTCGCCGCCGAGAGCTCGATATCCAGTTTGAGAAACGTCTGCTGAAAGGATGACGAACCCTTCGCAATTAGCGTCGCGAAGAATACGCCAAGGAACACGACACCGATCGCTGTTGCGAACATGCCTGTCAGCTTGAACAGCAATTCCTTGCGCCGGCGTCGCGCCAGGCCGGCCTCGACTTTTTCAAGCGTGGATCGCTCAGCACTCATTCGCGTTCCGCCTAGTCATATTGTTCTCTGTACTTACGCACCACGCTCAGTCCGATCACGTTAAGGCACAGGGTAACGACGAACAGCATCAGGCCAAGGGCGAACGCGGCCAGTGTTTTTGCGCTATCGAATTCCTGGTCGCCGACGAGCAACGTCACTATCTGAACCGTAACCGTTGTGACAGCGGCGAACGGGTTCGCGGTCAGGTTCGCGGCAAGGCCCGCCGCCATCACGACAATCATGGTCTCTCCGATCGCGCGCGATACCGCGAGCAGAATGCCGCCGACGATACCGGGAAGCGCAGCGGGCAGAATGACTTTGGTCATTGTTTCGGAACGCGTCGAGCCGAGACCCAGCGCGCCGTCACGCATTGCCGAGGGTACGGCGTTGATGGCGTCGTCCGCCAGTGACGACACCAGCGGGATTATCATGATGCCCATGACGAGTCCCGCAGCAAGCGCACTTTCTGAGGCGACCGTCAGCCCCACCGACTCGCCGGCATTCCGGATCCACGGTGCCACGGTCAGGGCGGCGAAAAAACCGTAGACGACGGTCGGTATTCCGGCGAGCACCTCCAGCAGCGGTTTCGCGATTCCACGAATTCGTGAGCTGGAATACTCGGCGAGATAGATGGCCGTCATCAAACCAACCGGCACGGCCACGAACATTGCAATGCTCGTTATGAGCAGCGTGCCTGCAAACAACGGCACGGCACCAAAGCTGCCCGAGGAACCCACCTGGTCGGCTCGTATCGCGGTCTGTGGGCTCCAGTTAAGTCCGAAAAGAAACTCCGTCAGCGGCACTTTCTGGAAGAACCGAATCGCTTCAAAGAGTACCGACAGGACGATTCCAATAGTTGTCAATATCGCGATGCTCGACGCCGCGATCAGCATCCATCGAATGACATTCTCCACCCTGTTGCGTGCCCGCAGTTCCGGGCGAATTCGGCGCCATGCCAGCGTGCCGCCGAGGCCCGCAAGGCCGAGCGACAGGACTGCCAAGAGCTGCCGACTCCTTGCGCCGTAGCCATTTAACAGGATCGCTGCATCCTGCAGAGCCTGATCGACTTCGACGCTGACAACGTCTCCTGTGGCGAGATTCCGGATATTGTTGACCAGCAGGTCGAGCTCGCCCGCCGACAGTGAACGATAGGACTCCGGCAGTTCGCTGATGACCATCGCCACGACGATCCGCGGCTCCAGGATCATCCAGAAGAACAGCAGTGCCAGTGCCGGCAGAGCGCACCAGATAGCGACGTAGTAGCCATAGTAGCCCGGCAGCGAGTGCAGCACCGAGCCATGGCTTGGTCCACCCACAACGGCCAG
>CAMYLB010000104.1 GCA_947259145.1 uncultured Woeseiaceae bacterium | reverse complement strand
CCGGCAAGCAAGCCGATGACAACGGCTGCCGCCAGCGCTTTGCCGTAAACGAAGCGACTTAGCAATCCGGATGTCGACACGAGGCGTCGCAACGTGCCGGTCGCGCGCTCCTTCCAAAAGTCGGCCGACAAGCCCTGAGCCGAAAATAGAATCGCCATGAGCACGATTCCGGGCAGGAATAACAACGCAATATTGGGGCGCGGCTCCGACGGCGGCGGCTCGACGACCTTGAGATCTAATGCCGGCGGAAACAGGAGCGGCGATACCGTTTCGATCTTGCCCTGGATTTTTACCGCAATGTCGGCGACGAAGATATCGTTGGGCACGGTGTCGCTAACTGAACTATTGATCTGCTCGATTTCCGGGCCGAACAACGCCTGCGCATAGAAGCCGGCGTCCAGCAGGATCTCGGTGACGTCCTGCATGATGCCCGGCAGAATCGTTTGCGACGGGTTGGTCTTCAGCGTCAGCGTGACAGGCTTTTCTTCCAGAAACGCTTCGCCGAACCCGTCCGGAATAATCAGAAAGCCACTCGCTTCGCCGGCATTGATGCGAGCCGTTCCCTCGTCAAGCGTGACCTGTTCAACCGAAATCAGTTCGCCAAGCTGCCCCTGACTGTAGGCGCCTGCAATCAGTCCGCTGAATAAGGATTCATCCTGATCGTGGATCAGCAGGATGCCGGTCGGGCTCGCGCCGTCGCCACCATCGACCATGGCCGTAATCAGGCCGCCGATCAGGAATGGAATACCTAGCCACAGCAACACCGCGAACGGATCCTGCCACCAGCGTGACAAATCCTTTTTGAAGGAGGCGGCCAAAAATCTCACGGCTATTCTCTGAGTTCCTTGCCCGTGAGCAACAGGAACAGGGTCTCGAGATTTGGGCTCCTGAGGCTGGTCTCGGCGACAGAGCCTCCCGTTCTCGTGATAGCGGCGAAGATCTCCGGAAGGTGCTGCGACGCTTTCGACAAGGTGAGCGTCAAAACACCCTCATCCTGCGAGATCAGCTCGAGGTCATGCATGCCGCGTTCACTCAGGGTACTGATGAGCTCCGAAATACCCGTGTCGGGAAAATCGCCGTTGAGTTGCAGCACATCGCGCGCACTGAGCTGGGACTTGAGTTCGTTAACAGTGCCCGTAGCAATCAGCTTGCCGTGATCGATGATGCCGAGTTCATCGCAAAGCCGTTCCGCTTCTTCCATGTAGTGCGTCGTATACAGAACGCAGGCGCCAGCATCCCGTTCGGCTTCGACCATTTCGAACAATCGCTGGCGCGACTGCGGGTCGACGCCGACCGTGGGTTCATCAAGCAGCAGCACACTGGGCCTGTGCACGATGCCGCAGCCAAAATTCAGACGGCGCTTCATGCCACCCGAAAAGGTCTTGGGCAGATCCCTGGCACGGTCAGCAAGGCCGATATGGTCGAGCACTTCCTGTACGCGTGATTGCAGCTCCGAGCCACGAAGGCCATAGGCTTTACCCCAGTACTTGAGGTTTTCTACGGCCGGCAGGTCTTCATAAAGCGCCAATTCCTGCGGCACCACGCCGAGGGAGCGCTTCGCCTTCTTTCCCTCTTTGACGATATCCGCACCGGCAACACTTATGTGTCCCGATGTCGGTGACAGTAAGCCGGAAATACAGTTGATCGTTGTCGATTTGCCCGCGCCATTGGGGCCCAGCAAACCGAACACACAACCTTTCGATGCCTCGAAACTGACGTTGTCGACCGCTGTGAAGTCACCGTATTGCTTGATCAGATTTCGAACTGCTAACAAAGCGGTCTCCTCGCTACGGCAACTTCGAATACGTGGCTGCGGATCTGAAAATGGTGCCGGATAGAAGAAGAAGATTCGAACTTCTGACCCCATCATTACGAATGATGTGCTCTACCAACTGAGCTAATCCGGCACAGACAAGCGGCGCGCAGTATAGCGTCGCCGGCTGATTGCGAAAAGGGTCTCAGGCGATTAATCGCGCTGGCGGCGAACCTTGATCAGGACCTCGACGCTTTGGCTTTCAGTACCCGTCGGCAACGTCGGTAACGCACTGAAACTCACCTGGTCCTCGTCAATATCGGTGACCTCGCCCGTATCGACGTTATAGAAATGGTGATGAGGAACCGTTGAGGAGTCGTAATGACGGCGTTCGGGATCCAGGCTCAGCTCTTTGACGAGGCCGCATTCCCCGAACAAATTCAAGGTGTTATACACCGTCGCCTTGGACACCGAGCTGCCCGATTGGCGCAGCCGTTCGATGATCTGTTCGGCCGACAGGTGCTGCGGTTTCGCGAGCAGGATCTCCGCTATTTCCAGGCGTTGTGGCGTTGGCAATATGCCGTGAAGGTCAAATTGCACGAGAATGTCAGAGCGCGCCATTCTGTCTGTCCCTTGGGTCCATAGTCAGGCGAGAGGATATCACGAGCCGGGCCACGCACGTCATTCGGCCGATTCCGTTTCCGCCGGAAAAGCCGAAATTTATCGGCAGCGACCGGCCGTCCCTATTCGCGACAATGCTCAAGAGGACACGGAGGTCCAGCATGCATCGGCACACTCGCGGCTACACGCTATACGAATTGCTCATCACAACAGGGCTGATCGCAATTTTGCTGGCCGTAGGCATTCCGTCATTCGCGTCCATCGCGGCGCGCCAACGACAATCGGCGGAGATCAATGCCCTGTTCCATGCGGTTCACGTTGCCCGCAAGGAATCCATCATGCGCCGCAAAGTCGTTTCCTTATGCCCGAGCCATGATGGCCTGAGCTGTTCGAATAGCACCGACTGGTCGAGCGGCTGGCTCATGTTCGAGGACAGCGATCGCGACGAGCCGCCCACCGTCGATGCCGGAGAACCCGTGCTGCAGCGCCACGCGGTGGCCAGCGATATCATCATCCAGGCCAACCGGCGCAGCTTCACTTTGCGAGCCACTTTTCTTCGCGCGACGAACGGCACTTTCATTGTTTGCGACCGCAGTAGCCGCATTCCTGCAAAGGGCCTGGTTATCAGCTATACGGGACGGCCACGAGTCGCACTCAGCAGGACCCGCGGGAAACCCTACTCATGTGCGCATTAGGTTAAATCGGGGACGGCAAATGGGACCGTTTGTCGGCGCTGTGCCGCCATTCGTCGAAAACTCCACGCCGCCGGAACGCACTCTTCTATAGTGGCCTGCATGAATAATACGAATCAGGGCGGCTTCACGCTCTACGAACTCATGGTTACCGTAACGATCGTCGGCGTCGTTCTGGCCTTTGGCATTCCAAACATGCGTCAATTCACTCAAAACAGTCGGATGGCCGCAACGGCCAATGACCTGCATTCGGCCTTTCACGTGGCCCGCGGTGAAGCGTCCCGGGCGAAACAGAATATAACGATCTGCGCGAGTTCCAATTCAATGACGGCCAGTGCTGACTGTGGCGGCACCTGGGACCAGGGCTTTATCGTGTTCCTCGACATCGACGGAAACCTTGCGCGCAGCGCTGGCACCGAAACGCTACTGCGCGCGAATCCGGCGGCCGCGGACGGCATTACGCACGTCGTTGCCAACGACGCGACCTATTTCATGTTCGCAGCAACTGGCCTCGGCCGCCCTGACGTTGGTGGCAATACGGCTGTCTCGCAGATCGTCTTTTGTGACCAACGCGGCAATGCCAACGGACCGAGTGGCGATTCAACGGCACGGCTGCTGGTGGTGACGCCTCTCGGACGCGCAACGATTCTGCGTGAAAAAGGGACGGTGACCGAAGCGTTGTCAGACATGAGTAAATCCTGCCCGTAGGGCACTTGCCAGGGCTCCAGGAGATCAGGGAAAGCACACGATGATTTTCAGAAATACAATAATTAGGCCGCACGACGATCAAGACGGCTTTTCGCTGATTGAGGTTCTAATCGCGCTGATCATCCTGTCTGTCGGCATGCTGGGGATCGCCGGACTTTACGTGACGAGCATGCAGGCCGGGCGCACCTCGATTTTTCGTCACCACGCGGTCACTCTTGCGGGCGACATAGCCGATCGTATCCGCGCAAACCCCACGGCGGCTGCGGCCTACGAGGCGACGACCGGTGCCGATAACAGCTGTGTTGCAGGCGGGGTCGATTGCACTGCGGCAGAGATGGCGGCACAGGACATCCAACTGTGGCAGGACCAGGCGAGCGAAACGCTTCCCGCCGGCAACGTGGGCGTTGTCTTTGATGGAGCCGCCGATCCGCCGACTTACGCGATCACCGTCGGATGGAGTGAACCCGGCGAAACACCCACATACGCAATCATCATTCCGGTAAGACTTTAGATGGGCAGATACATGAATTTCTCTGTTTCGAAGGAGCTCCGCCACCAGACCGGTCTGACGCTGGTCGAGCTCATGGTCGCACTTGCGATCGGTTCATTCCTGATGATTGGCGCATTACAGATTTACATTCAGAGCCGACAGGCGTTCGTTGTCAACGAGTCGATCGCCCGCGTACAGGAAACAGCACAGTTCGCGATGGACACGATCGAGTCGGATCTGCGCATGGCCAGTAACTGGGGCCGCAACAGCCGTGGCCTGGCTGTCGAAGGCCGCTCCGTTATCGGCGACGCAGATCCTACTGGCCTGGAGCCACCGGACGAGTGTGGCGTTGACTGGGTGCTTGACCTGGCACTACCGATCGATGGTACCGATAACACCTACGGGTTGTCCTGCGCGCCGACAACGGCGGCCGGACCCGCGCAACTGAATTCGGATGTGATTACGGTACGCCGAACCAGCGTGGCACCGGTCGCACTCGAACCCGGGCGTATACAGTTGCAGACAACACGTATTCAAGGTGAGTTATTCAAAGATGGTGTCGTTCCAGGCTCGTTCTCGCCGGCCGATTCGGCGACGCACAACTTACGGGTGAATAGTTACTACGTTGCACAAGAGTCCGAGCTGATTCCTGGCGTACCGACGCTCCGTCGCAAAACGCTGACCGTTCGAAGCGGCGAGCCTTTCATTGGCGACGAGGAAGTGGCGCCGGGCGTCGAGAATATCCAGATTCAAATTGGCGTTGACGTTGACGGCGACAACACCATTGATCGTTACGTAAATCCGGGCGACCCGATTTACGACCCAAATGCAACGACAGGCTACGTCCCTGGCGCCCGAGCCATGACGGCCCGCGTGTGGATAATCGTAAGTGGAATATCGTTTGAGGCGGGCGTTCAAGACACGAAAGATTACCAGCCGGCCAATGCCACGCTGGGCGTACCGTCCGATAGCCGCCGCCGCATGCAGGTCTCGAAGACCATACTATTGCGTAATACCAGAACCTGATCGAGAGAATAATTATGAAATCCAGCTGCCAGTCGATTTGCCAACGAAATAAGCAACAAGGCGCCGTGCTCATCGTCGGTCTGCTCCTGCTCGTAGTGATTACGGTGCTCGCGGTATCGGGCATGAACACAGCAACGACCGAACTTGCGATGGCACGTAATGACCAGAATTACGAGTACGCGTTTCAGGCGGCTGAGACGGGCCTCGAGCAGGCCCTGGCGCAAGATGGTTACGACACCCTGGTCGACACGGACCTGGGGCAATCCACGATCGATACCGGCGGCCACGATAAGGTCCAGGCGATCATCTCCTATGAAGATTCGACACTGGTACCCGACCGCTCATTCAGCCTCGGCGTTGGCAGCGGAATTGCCGCGTATCATTTTATCGCCACATCAACCGCTGCATCGCGCCGCGCACCGGGCAGTACCACTGACTCTGACCGTGATGCGACCGCAGTTCACACACAGGCTTTTTACGTCGTTGGCCCTGAGTCATCGACGCTGTAATTGAGGAATGGACTAATCCGATGAAAACCAAATACCTACTCAGCGTACTACTGCTCGCCCTGGCGCTGCCCGCAGCGGCAGATTTCAGGACGGTTGCAGAAGCTTACGAGATCGAGCTCATCAACCTGCGCCTGCCGCAGATCGCGGCTGGCACGATCTCCTACAAAACCTGTGATGCCTGCGAGTACCAAACGACACGTGTTTCGACCGACACGCGCTGGATCCTGAATGGTCGGGCGATGTCGCTGGTGAATTTCCGCCAAGGTATCGCAGAGATTAAAGACCGAAATAACCGCTACGTTACGGTCCTGCATCACCTTGAAGACGATCGGGTAACCCAGGTTCAAATTACTATCCGCTAGTGAATCGAGACGGATTCTGAGAGAACGACGATGAAAAGATTATTTAAAAACACCTCATGGACGAGTGCCGGCGTTTTGCTTGCCCTGATTTGCGGTTCGCCCGCTGTTGCTGACGACACTGAATTGCTGCTGGTCAGTCCCAATCTGGCCGTCACGCCCAAGCCAAACATTCTGTTCATCATCGACTCGTCGGGAAGTATGACCACGCTAGAAGAAACGCGGGAAATTTTCGATTATTTAGAACCCTACCCCGGCGGCACGGAGCCCTGCGACCCCGATTATTTTTACTGGAGCGAACTCAAGTCCGTTCCGCCAGGCTGCAGCGATTCAAATGTGCAGAAATTCCTGAAGACCTCTTTCTTGTGCGCCGCAGCAAAAAGACGAATCGAGGGTATTGGCTCCTACCGCGATACGTTCGTGCAGTATCGCGACGGCACTTCTGGTTCCCCGGTCGGACTTGACGCGACGCGTTGGCAGCAGCTCGAAGCGGGTAACGAGAGCGATATTGTTGAGTGCAAAGCTGACCGCACGAAACACGGTGATGGTGTCGCCACCGCCGCTGTGTACGCACAAAAAGGTGGCAACATTACAGAGCCGTTCACGGCCAACGTCGATAATGAGGTTTCCTGGACCAGCTGGCCGACCAACCAATCCATCACAGTCTACGACGGCAACTATCTGAACTACAGGGAGAACCCGGTCCTCGTCGATAATCGACGAATTGACATCGTCAACAACGTGTCCAAGGCGGTTCTGAATTCGATCAGCGACGTCAACGTTGGCATCATGCGCTTCAACGATAATCAGGGTGGCCCGGTCATCCTGGATATTCAGGACCTCGACACCAATCGTGCGACGATCCTTTCAACTATCAGTGGCATCGACGCCGACGGCGCAACACCGGTATCGGAGACGCTATATGAGGCCGCTCGCTTCTGGCGTGGGATGCCGGCTTACTACGGCGAAACTGTCAACGAACACGCGACGGATCCCGATGCACTTTCTTCGACCGACCCGGCAGCGGAGGTTTATGAGCAACCACAGACCCCGGTCTGCGCGAAGAACTTTAACGTTCTATTGACCGACGGCGCACCGGTTAGCGACTTGGAGACACCAGGTCTGGTCGACAACCTGCCGCTATGGCTCACGACAAACGGCATCGCAGGATGCACGGGTACTGGTGAGGGCGACTGTCTCGATGACATCGCCAACTACCTGAACAAAGGCGATATTTCTACGGATGCCGGCGAGCAGAATGTAACCACCCACACGATCGGTTTTGCCGTTGACCTGGACCTTCTAGAAGACGCAGCCAGGCGTGGCGGCGGTGATTATTTTCTCGCGGACGACGTTGAAAGCCTGACGATCGCGCTGCTGGAAATTGTCAACGACATTACCACTCGCTCATTGTCGTTTGCGGCACCAGCCGTTGCGGTCAATACGTTCAACCGAACTCAGAACCTCAATAACCTGTATATGACGACCTTTGCCGCCCGTGAAAAATACCACTGGCCAGGCAATCTGAAGAAATACGGGATCGTCGACGGCGAGATTGTCGACAAGAATGGCGACCCGGCGGTAAATCCTACAAATGGCCTGTTCTACGACAGCGCGATCAGCGACTGGTCGTCCATCATGGACGGCAGTGACGTGGAAAAGGGCGGCGCACTTGCAAACCTGCCTGGTTCGGCCACGCGCAAGCTGTATACAAACAACACGTCCAACACCCTGACTGATACGACCAATGCGCTTGTGGCCTCGAACGCTGGTTCTTTTTCCCTTGCTGACTTCGGCTTGACCGGTGCTGCGGGCGAGCCGAGCAAAGACCAAATCATTCGCTGGGCTCTGGGTGAGGACGTACAGGACGAAGACACCAATCCGTTGACGACGGAGCGGAAGAAAACGATGGGTGATCCACTCCACTCACGGCCCACTGCCGTTGTTTACGGTGGCACCGCCGACGACCCCGATTTGGTCGTATACATGGCAACCAACGATGGGTATGTGCACGCGATTGACGGCTCGGACGGATCGGAACTGTGGGCGTTCATCCCGAAGGAGCATTTGCCCAACTTGCCTTCCCTGTATATCAATGCCGATTCACCATTCAAGAACTATGGCGTTGACGGCGACATCGTGTCGGTAACCGCAGACCGCGACCGGGACGGCGTCATCGAGCCTGGCGACGACGATTTCGTGTACCTGATATTCGGTATGCGTCGTGGCGGAAATTCCTATTACGCGATGGACGTGACCAACCGGAACAGCCCGAAAGTCTTGTGGCGCACGAGTGCAGCCGAATTTGGTCAGACCTGGTCGACACCGACAGTCGCGCGCGTCAACGTCGACGATGACGGCCTGAACGACGACAAGGCCGTCGTAATTGTCGGTGGCGGGTATGACAACGTGCATGACACGCTTTCGCACCCCGCGTCTGCCGACGCGCAGGGAGCCGGCGTGTTTTTCCTCGATCTGGAATCCGGTGCCATCCTGTGGCGAGCCGGTGCGGACGCAGATGCCGACCTCGAAATGCCTGGTACATCAGAGCCCGGTCTGACCCGTTCGATTCCGAGCCAGATTCGTGTTATCGATCTTAACGGCGACAACTTTGCCGATCGCATGTATGCGGCCGATATGGGCGGCCAGATTCTGCGCTTTGATATCGCCAACGGCAACGAGCCGGACTCGCTGGTCACCGGCGGCGTCATCGCCCAGCTTGGCGCTGAGGGCAATAGCCCGGCCAGTTTTGTCGACACGCGTCGATTTTATAATACGCCAGACGTTTCTTTGTTCAATGACAACTTACAGAATCGTCGCTTTATTGCGATCAGTATAGGCAGTGGCTATCGTGCGCACCCTCTCGACGATACAAATGCCGACCGTTTCTACTCGATTCGTGACAAGAGGGTATTCAACAGCCTGACGCAAGATGAGTACAAAGCTTTTACGCCGATCACGGAAGCCGATCTCGTGGAGATTAGTGGCCAGGTTGGTACAAGCATCGGTGCTAATAAGGCGGGCTGGATGCTGACGCTGCCCGACAACCAGAAAGTGCTGTCGACGTCGGCCACGTTTAACAACGAGGTTTTCTTCGTGGCATTCTCGGCGGCGACCGAGGAAGCCCAAAGCTGCGAAGCCGGTGTCGGTAAGAACTTCCTCTACCGGGTGACGGTGGCGAACGGCGATCCGATCGCCGATCTCGACGGAGAATTACCCGACGACGTCGACGAGCTGCGCGTCGAGACACTGTCGCAGGGCGGTATTGCCCCGTCGCCGACTTTTCTGTTTCCGAGTCCGGAAGCCGACTGTACCGGCGATGAATGTAAGTCAACGGCAATCGGCTGCGTTGGTGTTGAGTGCTTTGACCCGGGATTCGAGAACTTGCCGGTTCGGACGCTTTGGACCCAAGATGGAGTGGAGTAGCCAGCGTTGAGCGGCCACACCATGGATCAGGACGCGACCTATGCAAATGCATAAACACCTGCGCGGTATCACGCTCATTGAGCTAATGATCGTGGTCATAATCGTCGGCATCCTGATGGCGGTTGCGTTCCCGAATTACCGCGCGTACGTAGAACGTGCGAAGCGAAGTGAGGCGAAAGCGGCGCTTCTTCAGTGCGCCGTCAATCAGGAAAAGTGGTACCTGAAAAGTCAAGAGTTTACAACGAACCTTGCGGAACTCGGTTTCAAATCGCCATTCAAGACCGATTCAGGCGCCTATCAGCTGACTGTCGCTACGACTGATAAGTTCGAGAACTTCACGTGCACTACAACTTACCTGGAAGGCGGCGCTGAAGCAGCTAAGTGTAGTACGCTCGCGATTGACAGCACCGGCAACAAGACATCCACTCCTCCTGGTTCCGATTGCTGGACGCGTAAGAACTAGGAACGCACGCCACGCTCAGGGGCTCGGACACTCAGGGCGCCTTCGACGGACTTTGTCTACCCGAGAAAAACAGCGCGTCGATAATCAGCAAGGCGGCGCCGACTGTAATGCCGGCGTCAGCAACGTTGAACGACGGAAAGGCCCACGCGCCGAACCACACTTGAATAAAATCCGTGACGTGTCCAAGCCGGACACGATCGATGAGGTTGCCGACGGCCCCGCCGAGCACCAGCGCGAGACCAATTGAGAGA
>CAMYLB010000103.1 GCA_947259145.1 uncultured Woeseiaceae bacterium | reverse complement strand
GGGACTGGCAGGCGTCACCGGCCTTACGTTTCCAAGTCCCTACAGCCTGCAGCAAAACGGTCTCGTTTATTTGCCGCCGGACATGCCGCAGCCGTCGGATCCGGGTCATACAGGCGCGATGCTCGAGGCCGTTACGCCGTTACTCGACTTGACCACAGGCGGCATGTTTTGCCTGTTCACGAGCCACCGCGCATTGAACAACGCGAAGAAGTGGTTCAAAAGCCATAAGTCGTGCCTGGGTGGCCGGCATTTACTGGCCCAGGGCGATGCGCCGCGTGACGATCTGCTGCGACGGTTCCGTCAGCATGGTGATGCCGTCTTGCTGGGCACCGGCAGCTTCTGGGAAGGCGTTGATGTAAGAGGGCAGGCGCTGAGCGTCGTCGCCATCGACAAACTGCCGTTTGCATCACCCGCTGATCCGCTGATGATGGCAAGGCTCGAATATATTCGTCGCGAGGGCGGCAACGGCTTCATGGATCATCAGCTGCCACTCGCGGCACTGTCGCTCAAGCAGGGTGCCGGTCGCCTGCTGCGTGACGAGCAGGACTTCGGCGTCATCGTCTTGTGCGATCCGCGAATCTCGACCAAGCGCTACGGCAAAATGTTTCTGCAGTGCCTCGAACCCATGTCCTCGACGTCCGCGCTGAATGAAGTGTCGAGTTTTCTGGCGTCACACCAGCGTAAAGGCGCCGTGGCATGAAACTGTTGGCGCTCGATACGTCGTCGGTGGCATGCAGCGTTGCCCTGCACCTCGGTTCCAGCGTGTTCGAACGGCATGAAGAACAGCCGCGCGAGCACACTCGGATATTGACGCCGATGATACGAAACGTTTTGCAGGAGGGGGGCATAGAACTGCGCGACCTCGACGCGATCGTACTCGGCAACGGACCGGGTTCGTTTATCGGCATGCGCATCGCCGCATCAGTTGCGCAGGGATTAGCGCACGGCGCCGGCCTGAGTATCGTGCCCGTCTCGTCTCTTGCTGCCGTGGCGGCGCAGGTTTTTGCCGAAACCGATGCGAACGCCGTCGTCGTCGCCCAGGATGCTCACATGAGCGAGGTCTACCTCGGTGCGTACGGTCGCGGCGACGCGAATATTCCCGATCCGCTGTTTCCAGAGCGGCTGCACGGCCAGGTGCCGATTGACGAACTGGACGCTGCCGACGCCCGAGGTCGGATTGCTGCGGGTTTCGGTTGGCAGCGTTATCCGCAGCTGGCCGCGATGAACGAGGCATTGTTTGAGTCACGCTCGGAGATTCTGCACCCACGTGCGCGATACCTTTTACCGCTAGGCGCGTTCGCGCTGCAAAACGGGCAGGTCGTCGATCCGAAGGACATCATGCCGGCCTATTTGCGCCACAAAGTGGCCGAAAGACCATCCCCAGCCAAGTCGTAACAGTCCTGTAATATACTGCTGTTGAAATGCGTCGGTTGCATCAGGAACCTGTCCACAAACCAGCATGGCCGCACACAAGATCCTCATTGTTGAAGACGAACAGCCGATTCGCGAGATGATTGCGTTTCATTTGTCACGTGCCGGCTACGAAACGCTGGAAGCCGCTGACTGCCGAACGGCGCGGCAGCTGCTCGCCGACGAGCAACCCAATCTCGCCCTGATCGACTGGATGTTGCCGGATATCAGCGGCCTGGAACTGACCCGAATGCTAAAGCGCGACAAGGACTACGAGGACCTCGCCATTATCATTTTGACGGCGCGTGCCGAAGAGCGCGACAAGATTTCGGGACTGGACGGTGGTGCCGACGACTACATCACCAAGCCATTTTCCCCCCGCGAACTGCTGGCACGCATTCAGGCCGTTTTGCGCAGGGGCGGCAACTCGAGCGAAGAGCCCGTTAATGCCGGCGTGCTTGAGCTGGATCGGGCGGGCCACCGCGTCGTGGCGTCGGGCGATGAAATCAAGCTCGGGCCTACCGAGTTTCGTTTGCTGCAGTTCCTGATGACGCATCCGGACCGTGTTTACAGCCGGGCACAACTCCTCGACCGCGTCTGGGGTGCCAATGTCTATGTAGAGGAACGCACTGTGGA
>CAMYLB010000102.1 GCA_947259145.1 uncultured Woeseiaceae bacterium | reverse complement strand
CGGCGCTCAGGCGAAACTCTGGGCCAGGAAGGGATTCAGCAGGCGATTCTCGGGGTCGAGCTGGCGCCGGATTTTCCGAAAGAAGTCCAGCCGCGTCGAATAACTCTGTGCTGCGTGCTCGGCGCGGAAGGCGCGGGACTGGCTAAATATCGGCGTGCCGCCCCAGTTCTCCGCAAACTGTGCCAGGTCGATGACGAAATCGTCCCAGCCGCGCTGCTGCGTCGATGTCGTCTGCAAGGCGAATACGGGTTCGTCGAAGGATGGCGACAGCAGGGCGGATGGATCCTTGCTCACACGAAAACCGACAGCCGGCATATCGCATCGATAGCCATTGCCTTGCTGCGTCTGCTGGCAGAAATCGACATAGGCTTTGATAACGACAGAAAAATCCGTCGCCGGGAAACACCAGGTCGAGTACAAAAGGTTGCGCCGCTTCGTGCGACGGCGCCGCCCGGCCGTAGCAACGTTGTTGCCGTTGTTGACGAGCTTGCTATTGACGAGGCCATACGTTGCAGCGCTGATACCGTCAATGAGCTTGTAGCGCACCGACGGGATTGGTATCACACGGTTAAGCGATTTGAATACATGTGGCAACACCGTGCTTTCGCCCCAGTCCTTGATTTTCCAAGGTGTCTCGTAGGCGTTTCCAGGAACGGTTTCGTACCGACGCACATCAATATAGACACGATTGCGGTGCGGCAGCAGGTAGAACTTGAGGCCAACATCCTGGGCGGAAAGGCGGTCTACGATATCGGAAAACTTGTCGACGCAAAGGCTGCGATGGCTGGCTGAAAATGTAGAGATCGGCCTGACCCGAAGCGTCGCTTCGTAGATTACTCCCAACAAGCCGTAGCTCAATCGAAAAGCATTCAACAAATGTTCCTTCTGCTCCGAAACGTTCATGACCTTGCCGCCTGCCGTGACAACCTTCGCATGCATGAGCTGGCTTGACAGGTAGCTCGCACGGTCTCCTATCCCGGGACCCATACAGGGTGACGCCAGGGCACCGCCCAGCGTCCTTTCCATGCTGTCGTGATTGCCGATGAGTTCCAGGCCCTGTTTGGCGAGCTTCGACACCAGCGTCCCGAGCCTCACGCCGGCCTCGGCGGTAACCGTATGGTTATAGGCGTCAATCCTGACAATCCTGTCGAGCCCGGTCGTTTGGATTACCGTACCTGCGGGGCTCTGGTTGCAATCCGTGGATGCGCTGGCGGCACCACGGGTTCGAATCGGTACGGCGATGTTGCCCTGCGGCTCCAGGCAGCGCATCAGTCTCGTCAGATTGGCCGGTGTATAGACGCCTGGCCGAGCAGGGCGAAGCATGAACCTGCCTGTGTCACGAAACCCGCTTGCTTGCATATTATGTCTCCAGCAGTAGTTACAAAGTTGCCAAAGACACCCAATGCGGTCATCGCGGACGCGATGAGCTATCGTGTTGGTAACCCCGCTGTCGTAGGAGAGACCCTTAGACCGGAAGTTTTGCGACGCTGTCTTTCGACAGCTGTGCCTTTGTCAAACGAACGGTTATCGTTGCACAGTCGCGTAGTCTGTGCAATGAATCGACGTCACCGAAAAATATTCTGTTAAATTCAACTTCGAATGGGAATGCTAACGACACTCGTCGGTACTCGACTGCCGGCGAAATACCACAAATTCTTCAAGCTGCCTGAGCGACTGGAGTCCTATAAGCATGCCGATGCTGGCGGTACTTTGCTGGGCCGGGCGGCACTGCGGTGGCTTAGTGAGAATGATGCAGCCTGCGGTGCATATCGGCTCGAATCGGGGCGGGATGCACTGGGTGTCAGGCTGGGTCTGATCGATCGTGCGGAGCGCACGATCGATATTCAAAGCTACCTGATTCGTGATGACATCAGTGGCAACCTGGTAGCACTTCGTCTGGCTGCAGCCGCTGACCGCGGCGTTCGTGTCCGGCTGTTGATGGACGACGCACTCACTCATGAAATCGACGCCGGATTGTTGTCACTGGACGTTCACGACAACATCGAGGTTCGTGTTTTCAATCCATTCCCGCGGCGCCGTTCGCGG
>CAMYLB010000101.1 GCA_947259145.1 uncultured Woeseiaceae bacterium | reverse complement strand
TTCATCAATACTGCCGTAGACATTGTCCCGAAGTATCCGGCCTTCGTGATCATGCTCGGAGTCGTCGTCGATGTGTTCGGCCGCGGCGCGAAAGGTCGCAACTTCGATAATCTCGCGGCCGAAGCGCACATGCGCCAGTCGAAACCGACGACCGATGAGCCGGCAGTTGCCGAACAAGGCACGCACCTCGTCCGGCGTCGCGTTGGTCGCCACGTCAAAGTCTTTGGGGTGCAGATTGAGCATGGCATCGCGCACGCAGCCACCGACGAGAAACGCCTGATAGCCGGCCTTGTTCAGCCGATAAAGTACCTTGAGCGCGCTCTTGGAAATCTCGTTTCGAGAAACGTTGTGATCAGCACGGGTGATGATTTGCGGCGCGTCGGACCGGGAATTCCCGCTGTTATTCAAATGTTGTTCCGCTTGAGGATCAATGGTTCGGCCGTATGATAGCAGTCCGACGCGGCTGCAAGGCTGTTCGCGGCGAAAAACCCGGATACGTCTTGAGCATTTGCCGCGCGGCCGTATAATAGCGCCCCCGGTTCGAAAGGACCGGCAACAACTCCGCTCCCTTCGTCTAGTGGTTCAGGACGCCGCCCTCTCACGGCGGTAACACCGGTTCGAATCCGGTAGGGAGTACCAAACAAACAAGAGACCCGCCTTGCGCGGGTCTTTTTGTTTGTTTCGAACTATCTTTGGAGGATTCGGGCAGCTGGTTCGACAAAACGCGACAGCGTTTTGGACGCCACAGGCGGGTCGAAGACCCGAGAATCGCTCAAAAGCGATTCGAGTCACTAAACGCGACAGCGTTTTGGACGCCGCAGGCGCCCGAAGGGTGAGCACGCGCAGCGTGCGAATCAACCCGGTAGGGAGTACCAGATAGATAAAAATGCCCGCACCAGCGGGCATTTTTTTTGGATCAGTCCGAAAATCTTTGGCATTCCCAGTCTAATATAGTCAATCGCACAAGGTAATCAGCCATGTTACTGAGTCTGCTCCCAACTTTTTTCGTCCTGGGCCTCGCCGCGCTTGCCGCTATCGGTCTCGCCCAAACCCGCCGCTCACCGCCCGAGAATGCGGCACAACGATCAGCCGCGGCACGCATACTCGCGCTCGCCCTTGTCGTTCAGGGAATCCACTTCACCGAGGAAGCGCTGACCGGTTTTCCTGAACGCCTTGCCGCCTTGCTTGGCTTACCCGCCATGCCAATGTCTTTCTTCCTCGTCTTCAACCTGACATGGCTCGCAATATGGGTCGTTTCAGTCCCGGCGCTTCGCGCCGCGCGGCGCGCTGCATTTTTCGCCGCGTGGTTCCTGGCTATCGCCGGCATGATCAATGCCGTTGCGCACCCGCTGCTCGCTGTCGCTGCGGGGGGCTACTTCCCGGGCCTCGTGACATCGCCATTTATCGGTGCCGCGGCCGCCTGGCTCTGGCTCCATCTGCGCGAGGCGACTATGCCGCCACCCGATCTCGCGCGTTGATCGAGTCGTATTCTAGAAATACCTCATCACCGCAACGACAAGACTCCACACCAGCATTACGGCCGTCGGTAGGAATGTAATCGTAAAACCCATTCCGCGAGCATCGGGATCCTTGATATACGATGAGCGGTAAATAAACCGGCCAATAATAAAAACCAGCCCCATTCCTGCGCCCCACAGCGGATCCACGAGAAACGCGAACATCCACAGCGCCGGTATAAATGCAACGAGCTGTTCCATCGAGTTCTGCTGAACGCGGAACATCCGCTCAAACTCCGGGTGACCCGTGACAGCAGGCGCCTTGACGCCATGCTTGCCTCTCATCGAGCCAACCTGAATGCCAAATAGTATGAACTGCGCCAGCGCCAAAATCGTGATGATTACAGTTGCTTCCATTACTTTCCCCTCTTGTTAAGACGGCCCCAAGCGGCAGGAGTTCGTCGCGGTGGCCTGGTCGTTCGCCTATTTCTTCTGCGTCCTCTCTTCCTACTACATCATACGACCGGTTCGCGAAGAAATGGCCGTAGGAGGCGGCCCGTATACCATACCGTATTTGTTCATCGGCACATTCGTAACGATGATATTCGCAACCTCGATTTTCGGCTGGGTCGCATCTCGCTATCCGCGCCGCACCTTCCTGCCCTGGGTCTACCTGTTCTTCATATCGAACATCCTGATCTTCTGGGTCGTGTTTTCTCAAGCCAGGGACTCGGGTGACGACTATGTCTGGCTCGGACGTGTGTTCTTCGTCTGGCTCAGCGTCTTCAATCTCTTCGTCGTATCCGTGTTCTGGAGCTTCATGGCGGACATCTATACACGCGAACAGGGCCGCCGCCTGTTCGGATTGATTACCTCCGGTGGCAGTATTGGGGCGCTGATAGGCGGCGTTGTTACAAGCTCGCTGGTTACCAATATTGGTTTTCAGAATCTGCTACCGATTTCAGCCGCGGTTTTGTTGGTCGCGGTGCTCTGTATTGGCCGACTAAAAGATTGGGTGCACCACGAGCATCAGGATGAGATCGACACGACCGTCGAGAGCCACAAACCGCTGGGCGGCGACCCGTTGGCAGGAATAACCCACCTATTTTCGTCAAAGTACTTTCTTGGCATCGCGCTCATGTCACTTATTGCCAGTCTGCTCGGCACAACCTTATACATGTTTCGAGCCGACCTTATCGGATCGGCAATTCTGAACCCCGACGCCCGAATTCAGTTCTTCTCCAATATGAATGTAGCGGCAAATGCGATCGCGCTCATAGCACAGATGTTTCTCGTCAAACAGGTCGTTACGCGATTTGGCATCGGTCGATCCTTGTTCCTGTTTCCGGTCGCCTCGATAATCGGGTTCGCCATACTCTCGCTGGACCCAACGCTCATGGCCGTCGCAGTACTTGACGTGGTCCGTCGCGGCCTCGGGTTCGGCTTCGCCAAGCCATCGACGGATATGTTGTATTCGGTCGTTACGCCCGAGGAGAAATACAAAACCAAGAACGCCATCGACACTGCG
>CAMYLB010000100.1 GCA_947259145.1 uncultured Woeseiaceae bacterium | reverse complement strand
TCGCGGCTGGATCAACATCGAGAACCAGGCGCCGATCATCAGGGGAATTAACGATGACTCTGATGCGCTCAGAGTGATGCAACGCGCCCTGTATCGGGTCGGCGTTGGCAACCACTACTTCTTCTGCGGCAGGGACATTGTTGCGTACCGGCACTTCAACGTGCCGATCGAAACAGTATGGAACCTCCTCAACGAATCTCAGAAGGGACTGTCGGGCGTTGAAACACATGCGCGCCTGTCAATTACGCACTACAAAGGTAAAACCGAGGTGGCGGCCATCACCAATCAAGCAATTCCCGGTGTCCCGGGAACTGAGAACGGCGTGGTGATCTTCAAGATTCTACGCAATGCGCTGGACGCCCCGGACCGCGGAAAAGTTTGTATCGTCGGACGAAATCCGGATGCTATCTGGTTCGATGATTACGAAGACCGCGTCATCTACGACGAAGCCGGCCTGTTCGACTACACGCGAGTAGATAAGAAAACGGTCGGGATCGAAGGATCCGTTGATGTAGCTGTCGGCGCCTGAGATTCGAGTCAACGCGTAGCTGACTGCGTGCGATTGTCGCCGCGATCAGGAACCCCAACCTGCAAACGGTATTGCACCCGCTCGTCATTGACCGGGCAACGAAAGGCCAAGAGATACGCTGTCAATTGCAGGTCCACGCCGTCTTCCTCGCCCGCGCCATACAAGCGGTCTCCAATAATCGGGTAACCCAGCTCTGCCAGGTGGCGGCGAATCTGGTGTTTGCGCCCGGTCTCGATCCGCACATCGACCAGCGAACGGCTGCCATCGTCAATGACTTGCAGCAGTGAGAACTCACTGGTCGCTTTTCGCCCATCGATGGGTCGCTCCAGCCGAATTGGATCAGGCTGCTCGGAGAAATCGCCCGCGACCAGCGCGCGGTAGCGCTTCTCAATCTCACGCTTCTGAAACAGCGCCGATAATGCAGCCGCTATGCTCCTTGAATGAGCGACCAGCATCAGTCCATTGGCGGCCCGGTCGAGACGATGAACGGTAAACGCCGAACGCTCCGGTTGCAGATGTCGCTCGGCCCAACGAACCAGCGTGCAGTGATCGCCCCACTTCGAACCCTGTGATCGCAAACCACAGGGTTTGGACCACACTGAATAGCCACCGACATCTGCAACCAGCGTCGGCTCCGGCGGAATTTCTGCCAGAATTCTTGCGTCGTAGTACAGGTGGATTTCATCACCTACTCGCAGCGCCCGTTTCGCGCGACGTAAGCGCTGGGTGCTGCGCCCCCGGGTTATCCAGACGGCACCCTGGGTCATCGCATGCTTGATGCGCTGTTTTGAAAGTCCGGTTGACTGTTGCAGCAAGTCGACCGAGCTATCCTCCGGCGATTCAATCAGCACATGCGCTTCGATGTGATCCGTAGGGTCGGCCACTGCTCGTTCTCGTCTCTGGTACCGATAGCAACACTACCATCAATATCAAGCGACACGTCCATGGCCGATGTCAGGGATGAACCCCTGTCGCATGCAGGGAGAATTCAATATCGGTTGCGGCACCGCTGCCGGTGACCGTTGTGATGACCAACAACACGCCGGTCTCGCTGTTCGCGTCGTAGGTACAAAGGCCCGGGCCCAGGCTGTTGCCATCGGCCGTAATAATGGTGCGAGGAATTGCAACGCCACTGGTGTCACGTGCAATTGAGGCGCTTGTGAAATCGTCAAACGAGAACACCATGCAACCCTGGTGCCCGGGATCCGCCGCCAGAATGATCGGCGTAACCACTAATATGACGCTGCCATCACGCGCGATCGAGATATCCGCTTGTTCGATAGTATCCACGCCAAGTTCAGCCGCGTCCTGCCCGTCAAGAATCAAGCGAGATTTCTAGTGCCTTTATGGCGTCATGGATTTGCAAAGGACGCCGACAAACAAAGCAGCGAGATTCGGCATCAGTTCCTTCAATTTCTGCGGGTCGATGTCGAGACGCGTTGCAATGCGCTGCGTAGCCATGTCGAGAACCTTGTCATCCAGGAATAGATATTTCAGGTAGGTCCGCCCTTCTTGCTGGCTTACCGACGCGGAT
>CAMYLB010000099.1 GCA_947259145.1 uncultured Woeseiaceae bacterium | reverse complement strand
CCGGCACGCCGGCAGCGTGCATGCGGCCGATGACCAGATGGCGCTCGATCATGCCCGCGATACCTACACGCGGCGCAACGAAGGCGTGAGTCTCTGGGTTGTCCGCTCCGATCGCATAGTCGCCTCCGATCCGGCCGAAACGGCCGCGTTTTTCGAGCCGGCCGAAGACAAGATTTACCGTCACCCGACGTTCTACGAAATTCCGGATGGGGTTGAGAACCTGTGACACCCGAACAATCCCTGACCGCGTATATCCTGAGGCTCGGCGACAATGCGCTGGTACTCGGGCAGCGCATGCTCGAACTCGTCGCGGCTTACCCCGAACTCGAGGAAGAGCTCGCGAACGCGAATTTTGCTCTTGACTATATTGGCCAGGCGCGCATGTTCTACAGTTACGCCGGTGAGCTCGAAGGGGCAGGGCGGGGCGAAGACGACTTCGCGTATTTCAGGCCCGAGCACGAATTCCGCAACCTGCTGCTGGTCGAGCAACCCAACGGGCATTTCGGCGACACGATCGTTCGGCAGGTGCTGTTCGATGTGTACTACCTGGCGTTGCTCGAAGCGCTGACGCGCTGCAGCGACCAGCGCCTCGCGGAAATCGCGGCGCGCGCGGAGAAAGAGGTGCGCTACCACCTTCGGCACTGCGGTCAATGGCTGGTGAGGCTCGGTGACGGCACCGAGGAGAGTCACAGCAAGGCGCAGCAGTCACTTGATGAGCTGTGGCGCTATACGGGCGAGATGTTTGCGGCCGACGCGCTCGACCATGCCCTGCTTACTTCATTTGACGGGCCGGAACTTGGCGCGATCGCGGTCGAGTGGCAGAAAGATGTCGGCGCGATGGTCGAGGAGGCCACGCTTACCATTCCGCAGGAAACGCACATGGCAAGCGGCGGCAAGCAGGGCATGCACACCGAGCAGTTCGGCTACCTGGTCGCCGAGATGCAAAGTCTGCCACGCACCTACCCGGGTGCGACGTGGTAGAGCCCGCCGTCAATCGAGACACGATACTCGGGTGGCTGGCCGACGTGCCCGACCCCGAGATTCCGGTACTGACGATCATGGACCTGGGGATAGTACGCGACGTGGAATGCGATACCGGCGTTGTGGTTTCGCTGGCGCCCACTTACTCGGGGTGTCCGGCAACCGAGGTCATCGAGTCCAGCGTGATCGCGGCGCTGGAAGATCGTGGCATCGCCAATGTGACGGTCAAACGCGTACTTTCGCCGCCGTGGACGACTGACTGGATCAGCGATGTCGGTCGCGAAAAACTGCGCGAGTATGGCATCGCGCCGCCGGAGCGGGGCGGCAGCAAACGCGCGCTTCTGCAGGGGCAGCGCCGCATTTCCTGTCCGCGCTGCGCGTCGGAAAACACAGAGCTGGTCAGTGAGTTTGGTTCGACGGCGTGCAAAGCTTCCTACCGCTGCGTGGACTGCCTCGAACCGTTCGAGTATTTCAAGTGCATATGAGCGTTTCGGAATGAGGCAGTTTCATTCCCTCAAGGTCGTTGCCAAGCAACAGGAAACGCGGGATTCGGTGCGCATCGCGCTCGAGGTCCCCGAGGAACTGCAGCCGGCGTTCGAGTTCCTGCCCGGACAGCACCTGCCGATTCAGATCGAACGTGACGGTAAACGCGTGCGGCGCACCTACAGTATTTGCTCGGAACAGGGGCATTGGCCGATTGAGATCGGAATTCGTGTGCAACCCGGCGGACAATTTTCGGAATACGCAGCGAGCGAACTGAATGTCGGTGACGCACTTGACGTGATGCCGCCGAACGGCCAGTTCCACGTCAATCTCGATAAGGGAAACAGCAAGTTTTACGTGGGCTTTGCTGCAGGCAGCGGTATTACGCCCATTTTGTCGATTGCCAAATCGGTTTTGATTAATGAGCCCGGCAGTCGCTTTGCGCTGTTCTACGGTAATCGTCAGCAGGGCACGACGATGTTCATTGAAGATTTGTATGCGCTAAAGAACCAATTTCCGGATCGGCTGCAACTGCATTTCGTCTTCAGCCAGGAAGAGCAGGAATTCGGCATCGCTGCCGGACGCATCGACGCCGACAAAGTCGTAGAA
>CAMYLB010000098.1:3867-21457 GCA_947259145.1 uncultured Woeseiaceae bacterium | reverse complement strand
GACGACCATGCGGATGTCCGCTGAGTTCTTGCCGGACTGCCGCACGTGTGGAATGTCAATAAGCTCAAATGCCGCCTCGTGCATTGTTGCCTTGAATTCCTTGTAACGACCCCAGTCACAGTAGGCTTTCTTAACGACAATACTTCCCTTGACCAGCAGTCGCTCAAGGACCCAGTTGATGTCGAACTTGGCGTATTTTTCATCACGGACGCCGAGCGCAATATTCTCAAAATCGCAAAACAAGGCGAGATTCTTGTCAGAGGTGCTGGACATGGACGCCGGTATCCCGGGTCAGGATTTTTTGGAGTTGGCGATCACGAGCTGGGCCCGAGCGCGCTTTCCCATTCGCCGTTCATTCAGTTGACCAACAATGACCGTGGCCGCTTCGGTAACTGTTTTTAAGTTCCCTTCTCGATAGCCACGAATCGTGTTGTCGCCCTGCGTAATGACATAGCTGTGCCATTCGGACGCGTCCGAATCCTGCGGAGGCTCCATTGGAAGAACTGAAGCAACTACGAAGTCTTGTTCAATCATAAGGTGGGATATCTGAGTGGTGGGCGCACAAAGGATGCGTAACGGGACTAGAACTGCACTTATTATACCGTGATTCCCCGACATAGTCACCGTGCTGATGGCTAGATACAAGTACCGGCTTGAAACCGACCCGCACGAGATCATATCCGTGAGCGGGGCCCTTGTGGGCTCGCCGGGGCGCAAACGCGTCCCGGCATATTTTTGGCTATTCGAGACCCATCTCTTCCAGGAGATGGTCGGCGGAATAAATGGATTGCAGGGCCTCGATCATAATCTCCGGGTGAACCGCAACCGTGCGGTTGAGCTCGCTGTCGAACCAGTAAGACCCCGAGATCGAGTGAATATTGCCATCGAAGATCAGGCCCACGAGTTTTCCGTCCTTGTCGATTGCCGGACTACCCGAGTTACCGCCAATGATGTCAGTGGTCCCGACAAAGTTGAATTTGCTGTTGCCGTCCAGTGTGTCTGCAGCATCGCGCCAGCTCGCTGGTAGACGAAACGGTTCCGCCCCCGTGACGCGTGGAAACAGCTCGGAGACGGTCGTCCACGGACGCACATCGGTGCCCTTTTCGTTCCATCCCTCGTGGGCGCCGTAGCTGATACGCAGCGTGAACGTTGCATCCGGGTATTCGGCAGTGCCGTGAATCGCAAAACGCGCTTTGGCGATCTTCTCGTAAGCCAGATCGGATGGGGCTTCGACCTCGTCCTCGTAACGCTTGCGCAGGGCCCGGGCCTTTTTATCAACTGCGAGTGCGAGGCGAATCATCGGGTCTTTCGACGCCTGTATCGTCGGCCAGTCAGCATTCCAAAGCTCTGCACGAACCGCGGGGTCTGCCAGGCCAGTTCCGCTAACCAGCTCCGCGGCCAGCGCCGAGGGCGACTTCGTACCGAGAACCTGGCGCACAAAGTTCGAGTCCGGTCCGAGAAACTCCCGCATCTTGTCCAGCGAAAAAGAGAGTTGCAGCGTCTCAAGCTCCGGATAGACCGGACGATCGGCGAGCGTAAGCTGCTTCGTGCGCGGCAAAGCCGCCTCTGTATAGGGCTTCAACCTGTCCTGGTTGGGTTTGTCTCTTTCGGCAACCGCGCGGACCAGGGATCGGGCGTAATTGAATAGCCTGCCGTAAAACGCGGCACCGGCTTCGATAAAATAATAATCGTCCCGGAACTCAAGGTAGCGGGCGTTGGCACGCTCAATGTCGTCCCACGCAGATCCGACCTCGGCGGCAAACCTCGGGTCCGCCGCGACGGCAGCCTTCAGCTGGCGTTCCGCTGCCATTTTTTGTGCGAACAATGCATCGCTGTGCAGGGCGTCAAGTCGCTTGCGCTGCACCTTGATTCCGTTTTCGACTCCCTGCAACGGTGCATTAACGGTTCGTCGCGCCTCGTCGCTGGTCCGGGCGTATTGAATATACCGGCCACGCAACTCAACGTTGCGCAACAACCAATCAGGAATGGTCGTGTTACGCAGAAACTTTAGGTCCGATACCGTCAGCAGCCGCTGCGTCCTTCCCGGCCGACCGGCAACGAACATCGCCTCGCCAGTTTCCAGACCCTCTTTGCGCCATTCCAGGTGGTCTGGAGTCGCAGCCGGCTTGCCATTCTCGTACACGCGCAGTATCGACATATCCAGGCACCAGCGCGGGAAATTGAAATTGTCCGGATCGCCGCCGAACGCCGCAATGTCACTTTCCGGAGCGAAAACCAGCCTGACGTCATCGTATCGTCTGTACTTGTACAGCCAATACTGACCGCCCTGATAAAGAGACACCGACTCACACTTGAGACCCGAGGCGTCTTCACATTCCTGCACAAGACGCTTCAATTTCCGGCGCCGCATCTCGCCGGCTTCTTTGTCGGCCATTTTCGCTGTGGCCTTGGTAACTTCTGCTGTGACCTCCTCGGTCGCCACCAGCACCGATAGCCGATCGGTCGGGCACGACACCTCATCCTCCGGGCGCGCCGCGAGAAAACCTTCGGCTTCCAGGTCGCTGTCAGCCGACGAATTCTGGGAAATGCAGGAAAGCGCGCAATGGTGGTTCGTCAATACAAGGCCGTTGGCAGAGACAAACGATGCACTGCAGCCGCTGTCCATCCGGGCCACGGAACTCTTGACCGTCTCCAGCCAGCTATCGCTTATATCGACTCCGTACTTGTCCTTGACAGTCGCGGTGGGAAAGTTATCCAACGTCCACATGCCTTCGTCAGCGAAAGCCAGGTTGGACACGATCACAAACAGGAGCGGCAGGAGCATTTTCTTCGTTTTCATGGCACCACCAATTATTTGTTGGACACGATCACAAACAGGAGCGGCAGGAGCATTTTCTTCGTTTTCATGGCACCACCAATTATTTATATCGTTTGCCGTTGTGCTCAATCCACCCGCCGACATGCTGCGCGCCGGGGTCATGATGAGTCCAGTGTATTACACCGCCTCGGTCGTTCCACTCGTATTCGCCGAAAAACGATACCGTGTCGCCAGCATCCAGCCTGTTGATCCGTGGTGCCAGGTCAATGTTGTGCGCGACGAGTAGCGTCTGGCCGGACTCGAGTTTCAGAATGAATCGCTGGTGCCGGCTGCCGTCGTTGTCATCCGACAAGACCCGAGTAACTGTACCGCTCCCCTGAACCTGGTATGCCGTTCGCCGTTCGCCGATTGCTCTGATAAGTTCCGCGTTCGCCGGCTGGGATGCGGGAGAGCGTTGGGATACAGGAGCCGATTGCTCGATAGCGTAATAGGCCCCGACAAGAGCCATGATCGCAATCAGGACCTTCTTTAACATCCTTGTGACTGCTCTTCTACTTATAGATCGGTCGGCATTCTAGCAGCATCGGGATCGCGGCGGAGGCTGTCTGCCTGGCGTACCCAGCCGTCGCGCCCAATTCGTCCTTTGAATACGTCAAGACGCTCATCAATGATGTCAATGTCGCGGTCGTTCCATTCTGCAACCTGCCAAAAATAATAAACGCCATTGTCGTTGAGGAGATTCTCGAGCTTGGGTCCTATGCCCTTAATCAATCTCAGGTTGTCTTTACTGCCGTAAAGGGCTGCACTAAGAATCCGGGGCTGTTCGCGCGACACTTTTCCTGGCGCTTCGCGTGGCTCTCTGTGCGGCGCCGGTTCAACGTTAGCTGGCCGTTCGAGACGCTTGCCGAGGCTACTAACTTCTGTTTCGATGGCTTTCAGACGATGCTCGACAGGCCGAAAATCGACTTCGCGCTGCGGCTCCGGCCGGGGAATACTGCGTATCGCGACCTGCAGTGCGTCTATTTTTCCGGTCAATGGAGAGAAATCGACCGGTGATGGCGTCGCTGGAAGCGGTATGGACTTGATATCACGCTCGAGTTTGTGAAGGTTTTCGACGACGGGCTGTAAATTAACCGCCTCTGGCTTCGGCAGTCTTGATACGGAGATCATAACCCCCTCCAGCCGCTCGTAGACGCCGCTCAGGTCCGTTTCCTTCGGTTCCGGTATCGCTTTCAAATGACCCCAAAGGCGTTCCCAATTTTGGTCGTCCGAACGAGCATTGGATTTACGCATGTCCTCAAAACTCTCGGTTACGTCTTCGATATTTCGACGCGATAACCACCATCCGAGCACGAATCCCAAAGCCGCCGCAAACAGAAACAGCAGCGAATATTTTGCGAGTAGATAGATCATTTTAATTCCCCTAAGAAGCCGACGATCAACGCCGCCGACGCTGTATTCAGTTCATTTCATCAATAGTGATTGCGATCCGACGGTTTTTCGCTCGCCCTGCCGATGTGCTGTTGTCAGCTATCGGTCGTGACTCGCCGTAACCAGCCGCTGCGATGCGATCCGCTTCAATGCCGCGCGTAGCGAGGGCGTCAAGAACAGCCTTCGCTCTTGCCAGACTGAGTGCCTGATTATCTTCGGCGTCGCCCTGACTGTCAGTGTGGCCCTGGATACTCAGTTTGCCGGGACAGCTTTGAGCAAGCTCGGCCAGACGGTTGAGCAGCTCGTCGCTTCCTGAATCGATAGACGCACTGCCTGTCTGGAAACGGATCGACGAATAGCCAAGGATTTGTTCGAAATCCGTATTGCATTGCTGACTGTCGAACAAGGAACGAACATTGAAGTCACCTTGAAATGACTCATTCCCAACCGCCGTAAACTGCGCTCGCACGTCGGCGACAGCACCCGATCTTGCGCTGCCATCTACTGTAAGTACTTCACCGGACCAGCTTGCCTTGCCGCTCGTGAGCTGGCTGGCAACGGCAAGCGCCTGGTTGGCTGCCTGTTCAAAGTGTGCGCCCGCCGACTCGTTAGAGATCGACAGCGAATCGGTA
Organism: uncultured Woeseiaceae bacterium; assembly: GCA_947259145.1. Classification (GTDB taxonomy): domain Bacteria; phylum Pseudomonadota; class Gammaproteobacteria; order Steroidobacterales; family Woeseiaceae; genus UBA1847. Next base: position 16,615 of record CAMYLB010000098.1, on the reverse strand, counting down.
ATATCACTGAAGTGCTGCCCCGCTACTCCAAGAATTCGATCATGCTCTTCCGGATTGGGAACTTCGCCTGTCAACCGCACACCGTAGTCAATTTTCTCTGCCGTAAACTGGTGCGGTCGACTTTTCAACAGGGCGGGAGCCGCCTGTGCCTCAATTCGACGAACGTCGACAGTCGTTGGGCAGGCCAGTTGTCCGGCCCAGGTGTCGCACCGTGTCGACCCTGCGAGCGCCTGCACATAGAGCTCTTGCTCAGCCGGCGCCAGAGTATTAATAGTGACTCCCTGTCCGTCGCTTCTTACGTCCATTGCCGGCAGACCGGCGGCATCGATTCTGTGAGACACCCGGTCGCGAACCTCCGCTTCAATGCGGGGGGCGATAAAGAGAGCTCCGAACAGAAATACGGCACCCAGGCCTGCCAGCGGCGCAATTCCCCATGGCCACCATGGCTTTGGCGTCGCAGTACGTCGCCAGTATCGGTGCGTGGTCTTTCTTGATGTTTTTTGCATTGAACCCAGACTCCGACCAAGGCGGACAATCAATTCAGCAGCCCGCCCGGAATGTTTTCCAATAGATAAATCTGTATCGGCAAAAATAGTAGACGAAACAGGTCTGATTTCACGACCATGTCACAAATGTTCACAATGCTGACCGCGCCCTTTCGGTAGAGTAGAGGCATGCGAAAATATGAGTTAGCGGGAGAAATAACATGACTTTTAAAGGTCTGGCGACGCAGGTATTGATGAGCAAGATAGAGCGCGCCATCAATTCCGACAATGCCGCGGCTGCGCTCGACAAGCTCTCCGGCAGCAGCCAGGGATTCGACCTCGCCGAAATCGTCAGTAAGCTCCAGGGATCCGGAGGCGACGTCGCCCGCAAGACAAAATCATGGTTGGGCGATGGCCCGAATGAATCGATTTCGGCGTCACAGGTACAGGATGCGATCGGCAGGCATGAAATCGCTGCTTTCGCGAAAAAGCTCGGCATGGACAGTGACGAAGCGAGTGAAAAGCTGGCGCAGATCTTGCCGGACCTGATCGACAAGAGCAGTCAGGGTGGCTATTTGATTGGCTCGGTTGGCAAGAAGAGCTTCCTCGCCGGATTCACCTCGCGGTTTCTCAAGAAATCCGCGTAGCCGTCAAGACGACTGAAGCTCAGGGTTCGCCGATATCCTCATTCCACAGTGCAGGATGCGCCGCAATGAAGTCGCGCATCATCTTGATGCACTCCTCATCCTCGAGGATTTCAAGCTGCACACCGCGGGACCGCAGATGGTCCTCCGGCCCTCGAAAAGTGCTGTTTTCGCCAACGACTACTTTGGGAATACCGTAGAGCAGAACCGCTCCGCTGCACATGTCGCAGGGTGACAACGTGGAATACAGTACCGCTTTCCGATAGTCGGACGCTTTCAAACGGCCGGCGTTTTCGAGGCAATCCATTTCGGCATGCAGCACTGAACTGCCTTTCTGTGTGCGCTGATTGTGCCCGCGACCGACGATCTGACCGTCGACAACCAGTACGGACCCTATAGGAATGCCGCCGGCTCGCAGCCCTTTCTGAGCTTCATCGATTGCGGCTGCCAGGTATTTATCCATGCCCGCCAGCTACGCCGAGCCGAATATGCGGTCGATTTCGTTCATGACATCTGGCGTAAGACTGTCCACGAACTCCAGCGCTTTCATATTTTCATGCACTTGTTCCACCCGGCTTGCTCCGGTCAAAACCGTACTAACGTAAGGATTTTGCAGGCACCAGGCCAATGACAACTGTGCAAGACTGGCACCCATTCTCTTGGCGATGGGTTCGAGCGCCGACACTTTGGCCAGCTTTTCCGTATCCGTCAGCTCTTTCTGCAACCAGCCCAGACCTTCAACGGCACCACGGCTGTCACTCGGAATGCCTTTGTTGTACTTGCCGGTCAGCAACCCGGAGGCGAGCGGACTCCAGGTGGTCGAGCCGTAGCCGGCGTCGCGGTACACGCGTTCGTAGTCGGGCCCAAAACGATGTCGCTGAAACAGGTTGTAGACGGGTTGCTCGACCACCGGCTTGTGCAGGTGGTGGCGCTCGGCAATGTCGATCGCTTCAAGGATGTCCTCTGCGTCCCACTCGGAGGTGCCCCAATACAGCGCCTTGCCGCGCTCGATTATGTTGTGCATCGCCCAGACGGTTTCCTCGATGGGCGTCGTCGGGTCCGCACGATGACAAAAGAGCAGGTCCACGTAATCCAGGTCGAGTCGCCCGAGTGAACCATCGATGCTCTCGAGCAGGTACTTGCGATTGAGCGTGTTCTCTTCATTCGGGCCCTCGTTCAGGCCCCAAAACAGTTTCGTTGATACGAGGTAGCTACCGCGCCGCCAACCGAGTTTCCTGAGCGCGGCACCCATGATTTCCTCCGATTTTCCTCCCGCATAGCCTTCCGCGTTGTCGAAGAAATTAACACCGGCGTCATAGGCCGCCGCCATCATCGCCGTTACAGACTCGATGCCCGACTGGGTGTGAAACGTTACCCAGGAGCCGAACGATAATTCGCTGACCTGGATGCCGGCTTTGCCGAGATGGCGATATTTCATGCGTGCTCCTGCTGTCCCTGAAACGCCTGGTTTTTGCGCACAACGGCGCCATCCGAAGCGTTCGATTTTAAGGAAAACCAAAAAATATGTTATTTTTCAGAGTGTTACATATTATCTCTCGAAACTATCCTAGATAGACTTTCATACATCATGGTTTTTGTATAAAAATAATGTCTGAAACTGCCATGGGGCCGGCAGATTCGGCGAGACACTGGACACTATAGATCCAGGCGCCCCGCGACAAAAATAATTATAAGAAAGTGGGAGACGGTGCGTGGCACGAGCGCTAGAAAACCCTGACGCGATACCTACTTATCTTGAGTTCTTCGGGATGAAGCGGCCGCCATTTGCCAAGCTGTCCGTGCCCTCACAGCTGTTCCATTCGGACCAATATTCCGTGCTGGCGGATCACCTGGCCAGCGCGACCGAAAAATCCGATTTCCTGCTGGTTCTCTGCGGCGCCGAGGGATCGGGAAAAACTACGCTCCTCAATCGCCACATCCTGAACCTCGACGAGGACGTCTCCTACGCGTCTTTCGATGATACCTGCACCGATGGAACGCAGTTTTATTGCGGGTTGTTACGACAACTCGGCTTTCACGATATTGCTGGCAAACTGAATGAGCTCAGGAATATCGCCCGGGAGTTCCTGATCCATCGCGGCATAGCCGGGGATCCCGTTCTGCTGATCGTCGACAACGCGCACCTCGTGTGCGCGTCAGTATTGGAACAACTGCGATGGATATCCGCAACCGCTGTCGAAGACCGTCGGGTACTGAGCGTCGTTTTGGCCGGCAATTCCGATCTGCCACGCATCATGGGCTCGCCGGCCATGCGAAAGCTGAAGTTTAAACGGCATGTTGATTTCAATATTCGTGTCTATAGCGAACAGGAAACAGAGGACTACGTCCGCCACCGCCTGAGATTGTCCGGAGGCGCCGACGCTGCCAAGGTTGCGCACGAAGCACATCCGGTCATTTACCGGTTTACGGGCGGGATTCCGGACTTGATCAACAGGCTGTGCAATGCGGTCCTGACTGAAGCCTGTTCGCTGGATACACGTGTTATTAGCGGGGACCTCATTCGCAGCGTTGCGGAAATCCACGAGATTTTGCCACACGTAGTTCCGCTGCAGGGAATGGGGCGGCGCAAGACTGATTCCTCGATCTCGCTCGTTGCGCCAGTTCAGCTGGCAGAAGAACGCATTATCGCCCGAGACCCCCAACCCGGATCTGCCTTCGAGAGCTCCGCTCAAGGTTCGGTAGCAGCTGACGTCGACATCAAGGAACTGTTGAACCAGGTCTCTCAGCTCTCGGGGCAACTTGCGGTACAAACTCAGAAAACAGAGACGCTGTCGCATACGGTTATGGACGACACGGCCGAAATCAGACGACTGGAAGATGCGTTGTCTGAGACGCAGCAACGGCTGCGACAAAGTGAAGGTGGCGCGAACGAACTGACCGCCAAAGCCGACGCCGAAATCGAAGCGCTGGAACTTGAGAAGTTGGAATTGAAGGTCTCCGTTGAAGGCCTGACCGCCGACCTTGAGACTGCCAACAAGCAAGCCGCCAAGATCGACGTCCTCGAAAAATCGCTGAAAGAATCTCAGGATGAATACGCATCGCTACAGACCAGCGTGGCCGAATCCAAGAAGGAATTGCGCGCAGCCAAAAAGGCGACGACAGCGGCTACCAAAGCCGCAGCCACCATCGAAAAGTTGGAACGTGACAACTCGGAATTGCAGGACAAATGCGAATCGCTGCAGACCAGCGTGGCCGAATCCCAGAAGGAGTTGCGCGTAGCCAAAAAGGCGACGACAGAGGCTACCAAAGCCGAAGCTAGAATTGAAAAGCTGGAACGTGAGAAGTCGGGTTTGCAGGACAAATGCGAATCGCTGCAGACCAGCGTAGCCGAATCCAAGAAGGAATTGCGGGCAGCCAAGAAGGCGACGACAGAGGCTACCAAAGCCGAAGCGAGGATTGAAAAGCTGGAACGTGAGAAGTCGAAATTGCACGATCAATTCGATTCGCTTCGATCCAACGTCGCAGAATCCAAAAAGGAACTACGCGCAGCGAAAAAGTTGGCGACCGCGGCCGATAAAGCCAAGACCAAAATAGAAAAACTGGAACGGGAGAAGTTGGAATTGCAGGATCAATGCGATTCACTGCAAGCTGGCACGGAAGCACTAAAGACCCTCGAAGAGTCTGTATCCAAGAAAGACGCACGCATCGCTGAATTGGAAACGGAGCTGAAGAGCTACATCAAGGCAGATACGACGAGCCAGGAGTTATCGGATAAACAGGTAGAATCGCCGTCGGCACGATCCAGGCCCGATCCTTCAATTGAGAAAACGGTCGATACCATTGCAACCATCGAGGTGTTCAGGGACGGGGCAATCGACCAAGTCATGAATCTCGCGGACGTCCCATCGCGAATCATGATTGGCAGGGGCGAGGACTGCGAGCTACGTCTCAATACCAAATTCGTGAGTCGCCACCACGCATTGATCTTCTGCACCGATCAAGGTGTTTGCATCGAAGACTTGAACAGCTATAACGGAACGGTCGTCAATTCAAGGAAAATATCGCGCTGCGATTTGTTCGTCGATGACAAAGTCACTATTGGGGACTTTTATCTGCGGCCCCGGCCGGCAATCAAAAACGACCGCGCTTAGCAATTCGTTCACGCAGGGCAGAGCCGGATCCTGCGATCAGCCAACCGACAAGTACGAGAGCCAGCGATAGCGGCATGATGTCGAGTACATCTCTGACGATAGTGTGCAGGCCTAACCACGATTGCGGATTATTGAGCCAGGGCAGCTGCGGCGCTGCAACACTGAGCAAGGACACCGATTTCCATTCACCGATCTTCAGGTAGCCATATATTTGCAGCCCCAGTACGCCGAGTCCGGCCAACGCAACCAGGAGACCGATTAGCACAATAAGCCCGCCCAGGAATCTCCAGGTGTTATGTCCCATGCGGGTGAGCCAGCTTCGTCCCTGGCGGTCGTCTTCGATCCGACGCCTGACAAAGCGGCTGTCTTCCTTGGTATGCGCGTCCTCCTCCTTCTTGAAAAAGAAATACGTCGAAATCGACAGGCCGAGCGATGCAGCAAGGCCAAATGCGACTAGATAAGGAAGACCACTGTCCAGCGAAGCGCCTGTGTACAGCCACGCGCCTGCCACGGCAGTCGCGGTCACCAGCAACGCAGCAAGGGCTTTCTGAAGCCTCTCTTTCAGGGAAATAACTCGGCGGGCAAGTACTGGGCTGGTGTCCATGGCCAGATTCTAGTTGAAACATCCACGCCCCGGTATCAAATCCGTAGATTCCGCATTGAGTCAGCCAATCGATCCGCTTACTATGGACACACAGTAAGAAGGAGCCAGTCATGCGACAACAACTGATCGAAGCGCTTACTTTTCCCAAGTTACTGGTCGAGGAACTCATCGAGGAGGGAAATTTCCCGCATGAGAGCCTCTACGCGGCGACCGGCGAGCGCTGCCACAACTGCGACGGTGAGGGACTGTGTCAATGGACCAAATGCCTGCAGGACTTCCGAAGCGTAGATAATAAAACGACGGAAACGCTCAGCGACTCTCTGCGTGAAGGCATCAAACTTGTCGAAGCCCTGCACAGCGAGTTGCGACACGATGAGACGACCTGTACCTGCGAAACTTGCAACTGGATCAGAACAGCGGAACATCTGACCGAGGAATGCGAACTGCACCTTCCCCACGTTGATCCTTCAACTATTGCGCAGGCGCAAGAATCAAGCTAGCAGGAATCACGACAGAAAAACCGCACGATCTCGACCATCGCCTCGGTGTCGAATCGGCAGTAACGCAGCAACTGTTCCGACCTTTCTTTCCGGTGAGGTCTCCGGGCCGATCGCTTCGATAAACCCGCCTGAAGCAGCCGTGCCTTCCTTGATGCCCTCGAGATTCGCGTAGTCCAGCTGCGGTGCAATGGTCGGCAACACAGCTTTGATAGACCACGAACCCAGCATTTTCGGGTGGTAGTAATTGACCTTGACGATGGGGTGCAAATCGAAGAGCCGATCGATGATCTTCGCAAGGGGCTCTTCCAGGTCCGGGAACAGGTCGATCAGGCCATTGATCACTGTCTCTTCATAATTCGTGTACATGAGCACCGGCCCCGTATTACCCAGGCACTCGATCATTCTCTCGGTCAACGCGCGCATCGGCGGATCGCCCGACAGGTCGAGGAATTCTTCATGCCGCATGTTGACGTATGAGCCGTCCCCTGCCCCATCATCGATATGGCAAGACCATTGCACCGGAACAGGCGCATACGGGCGCGTGCCTTCCCAAAGGGGCACGGCGGGCCCTATCGTTTCGAAATCGAGGTAGTAACGCGGATACGGTAACGCCTCCAAGGTCTTGCGAGCGCCGTCGAGAATCTCAGGCTCGCCGCTGCAGGTGACGCGGTGAATGCGCAACTGCGTGTCGGCCGAAATGCTCTCGACATCGACATCACGAATATCCTGGTAACCGAGCGCCACGTAGTTGCCGAGCTTGGCTTTGCTACCGCCAAGGCCGGCAATCGGATATTCGGCGTCCGTCGGCCAGCAGTACTTGATGAACTGGCATTCATAGGGCTTGGTGCATTGCGTGCCGACACGAATTTCCGGCATCGGACCCGTGACCGCGTCACGTGCCCTGCTGATGAGTACATCGACGGTCGGCTCGACCGTGCGAACCTCATCAGTAACATCAACCTCGGCGAGCAGGCCGTTGTAGTTCTCCCCGCCCCGATACACGAACTGGTTGTTGATATGTGCCAGCGATATCGACGTGACGGGCAAACCGACATGGCGCATGACCCAGTCCTGTATCGCACAGTCGAGCACGTGGTAGTCCTTGACCGAGGTCGAGGCTTTGACCTCGATAGCGCGCCAGCCGCCTGTCTCCGGAATCAGCACATCGACGCGCACCAGCACGCCGTCATACTGAAACGTCGCTTCGAAGATCGGAAAATCCGCACCGCTGTCAAGGAGTGCCCGGGTCTGCTGCACCATCAGGCTCATTTTGCGATTGAACGGGATCTCGACTGAATCCGCCGTGCCATAAAGCTGCTGTGAAATCGCCCCTACCTGGTGCCCGGTCGCGAATAACGACTCCGTACGAGCCGACACAACCCCGAGTTCCGGGTGGTGCTTTTCAAGGTGCAGTTTCTTCGGGCACTGCCATGCAGAAATGATGCGAGATTTGGAAAGGTAGGGTTTTCCGCGGGCCATAACGAGCATGGTACACCGCTCCGTTCAACGGTGATTTAAGAATCCGCCGATTGCAATGCTATTAGAGCATGAACTCATCCGATTCTGGTACCTTGTATCTGGCAAGCCAGCTACAGAATTCCTCTTGCGGCAGCGGTTCTGAAAAGTAATATCCCTGGAAAACATCACACTTGAATTTAGTGAGCAGCTTAATTTGGGCCGTATCCTGTACGCCCTCGGCGACAACCGTAAGCCCGAATCGATGCGCCAGCCAAATGATGGCTTCCACGAGGTGACAGTCCCGGTCGGATTCGAGCATATTGGCTACGAATGATCGATCTATCTTCAGCTCGGTTGCGGGAATGGTCCTGAAGTAGGACAGTGACGAATACCCCTTACCGAAATCGTCAATGGAAATACCCATTCCGGCGGAACGCAGTTTCTTGAGGCCCTCGAAGTTGGAGTCTGACTCTGTTACCAGCGCCCCCTCGGTAATCTCAACCGTAAGCTCGCGCTCGTTGTTTCCCCAAATCGAGAATATCTTGGTCAGCATGTCGAGTGTTTCTTTTTGCTGCAACGAAGTGGCTTCCAGGTTGACGGATAGCCCGAGCTGTTTACCAATTCCCGGCCATTCGGCTGCCTGCAGCAGGCTCGTTGTGAATACGAATCCCGTGAGATCGTGCATCAGGCCCATTTCCGAGGCGAGTGGCACAAAGACGTCCGGCGAAACCTGACCGTGCTTGGGGCTGGTCCAGCGCAGTAGCGCCTCGGCGCCGCAAGGACGGCGACTGGCCACCTCGAACTTGGGCTGGTAGTACAGCTCCAGAGCCTTGTCGGCAATCGCGTCGGCGAGATCTTCCTTCAGGTGCCAATGGTCCATCATGGATCGGGCCAATTCCGGCAAATACATTACATACGGTCTGCCCGTCTTTTGAGCAGAGTCCAATGCAATTCCAGCTTTGTGAATGAGGTCTGCGGGGTCACTGCCATCCTGTGGAAAGCTGGCGGTCCCAATTCGCACCATGGAATGGAGTGTTGCATCGTATTTCGCTACAACACCGGAATGCTTGCGTACAATTTTTTCGGTGGCAAGAGCTATGTGTCCCGCCTTGTGGACGCCAGGAAGCAAAATACAAAAGGTGTGGTCGCCAATGCGACACAGTCGATCCTGAGCTCTGCAGAACGTCTGCAACGATTCGGCAATATCGAGAAGTGCCTTGCGGCTGGCCGCAGGGCCTGATCTAACGAAAATTTTTCCCGTATCACCTACGTCGACCATGAGTAGTGAAAACGGCATATCGATCGCCTTCGTCAGCCGTTCGACTTCCCGCTCAAATGCCAGGGAGTCGGTCTTATTCAGCTCGCGAACTTGCACCAGAACTCACAAAAAGTAATCGTCGACTTTAATTTCATACTCGCCAGGCTTGACGCCGCACTTGATCCAGACATCCACAGTTTTACTGGTATCGATCGACTCATCATCGAGGTCAATGACTTTAAAATCGTCCAGCGGTCGCTTCTGGGCGTCGAGAATAATTGCTACCTCGGGTCGCAGACGACTGTTGCAATGCTCTTTCAATACAACGGCGATTTCTCCCGTGTTCAATTCGACCAGCGTACCCGCAGGAAAAATTCCGATCGCTTGTATAAACTGCTCTACCAATTCGGATTGAAACTTCTTGTCCGAAAGTGCCTTGAATTCGCGCATTGCATCGTACGTGGACATCGCGTTGGCATAGGATCTGTCACTCGACATCGCAGCGTAAGAGTCGACGATTCCACCGATTCGACCGAACACCGGAATCTGGCTGCCGCTGAGGCCTGTCGGGTAGCCGGAACCATCGAATCTTTCGTGATGGGTAGCGACCATCTCCAGAACCCGACTGTCGATGGACTCGGCTTTGCGGATAATCTCCAGTCCCAGGCCGACATGGTTCTGCACAAGCATTCGCTCGACATCGGTCAAAGGACCTTGCTTCTTCAGCAGCTCTAATGGCAGCTTTGTCTTTCCGACATCAAGCAGCAAGCCGCCGAGGCCTAATGCCCTCAATGAATCCCTGTCCAGGCCAAGGTGTCGCCCGAAGACCAGCGCCCACATCGCCGTCGACAGCGAATGTGCATGCGTGTAATCATCAGTTTTTTGCATTCTGACTAATAGCGACATTGCCGTGCTGTTACGAAGAACACTCTCCACCATTCCATTAACAACAACCTCAAGATCCGGTACGCGAACACTGCCTCCGCGACGTATGCTTTCGAGAACAGAAATCAGCTGCTGTAACGTACCGGAATGCAGCGTTCTCGCGACTACAAGCTCGTCGGCAACACTGACTGAATCCTGGTAATAATTACCGGCGCCGGGGGAATTGACTTGCTCGCGCTGTTTTCGTCTGAACAGGAACTGCAGGAATCGTCGCCAGAACCCGCGTTTGCGCCTCGATCCTGAGCCGAACTTCTTTGATTTGGAATCTCCACGCAACCTTATCGTTTGCGCGTCGCTCAGCGAAATATCAGATTGTTCGAAATCGATTTCTACAAAGTCGCAATACTGTCGCAATTCGTCTATTTCGTTTTTGCTGCGTATGCAGAATCCTTGGAACAGGAAGGGGGTTTCGATCCACGGGCGATCGAGTTGTGCTACATACATGCCGACACGCAGGCCGTCGACGTCAATTTGTCGTGTGTGAATGCTCAAACCAGCAAAACCATAGAAATCGGATAAAAGTCAGAAATATCAACAAATTCTACCAGCCGTCGGCGAAACGAGACGAGACACCAGTCACACTGCGATCAAGCGGCAATGCGCTGGCGAGGAACGACTCAGATGCTATTATCCGCGCTGCACTTAAATCACGGAGCCAGACCTTGAGAGCACTACTCGCATTCACGTTACTGACGTTGGCCGGCAGCGCCGCCGCCGCCAATGAAATTGATACTAAAGTCGAGGCTGCATTGGCCGCCGAAGCCCGTCCGCAAGCGGACCGGGACCGTGACAGGAATCGCAGGCCGCTCGCGACGCTGAATTTCTTCGGCCTGAAGGACAACATGCGTGTACTCGAGCTAATCCCGGGCGGAGGCTGGTACACGCGGGTCCTGGCACCGGTGCTCGCCGAAAACGGCAAGCTTTACGTGGCGCTGGGTGCTGGCCGAGTCAAGGCCGGTGTCCTCAAAGAACCGGGATTCGAGAAGGTTGAACTGCTGGAAACCACGGAAAATCTCCACCGACCGGAAGGCAGCCGGTTTTACACACTAGACGATTTCGACCTGGGCGTGTCGGGCCTGGATATGGTCGTAACGTTTCGTAACCTGCATAACTTCGACCCGGCCGCCAGGGCCCGGGTTAACAGCCAGGTCTTCAAGGCGTTGAAGAGCGGTGGCCTATACGGTGTCGTAGACCACACGGCGCGTCACATGGAAGCGGCTAACTCAGAGAACCGTCGGCGCATTGATCCGGTTCTGGTAATCAAGGAAATGCTGGACCAGGGATTCGAATTCACCGGCTACTCCGACCTGCACTACCGGGCCGATGACGAACTCGAATACGAGGTCGGGCGACGATCGGTCAGCGGCAACACGGACCGGTTTACGATGCTGTTTCAAAAGCCCTGATAGTCGCGCACCAGTTCCGCCGAGCGTTCTGCGTTAGAACATTACGACTGGTTTTGGGATTCGCCATCCCGAAGAAGCGCTTGGTATTGCGATCTATACCTTCAGCCATAGGCAAATTTACGTAAAGCGCCGGCCATTGCCGGATGCCATAATTTGACTCCCAGAAACGTTTCCTTCCGTGAGGCGATTTATGGACATGCAAACGGCGAAAGCAGAAAACCTCGACCTCTTTGTCAACGCGCAGCTACAGTTCGCACGCGCCCTTACCTGGATCGATGATCTCAAAGCCGGAATCGTCGACTACCTGATCAATCCGAATCGTACGCTACACGTGTGTTTCCCGATCCACATGGATGACGAGTCAATTCAGACCTTCCACGGGTTTCGTGTCCTGCACAATCGCGTGCGCGGACCGGGCAAGGGTGGTATTCGCTATCACCCCGATGTGACCGAAGCCGAGGTTTCAGCACTCGCTGCATTCATGACATGGAAGACCGCTGTGGTCGACCTGCCCTTCGGCGGCGGGAAGGGCGGCGTTGTTTGTAACCCGAAAGAGCTGAGTCGAGGAGAACTGAGGCGAATCACGCGACGCTTCGTGACCGAACTTGGCGACGCTATTGGCCCTTACACTGATATCCCTGCGCCGGATGTGTATACCGACCAGCAGACTATGGCGTGGATCTACGACACTTTCGACATGATGCACCCCGGCGAAAACAACCTCGCCGTCGTCACGGGCAAACCGCTGGACATCGGCGGCTCAGTCGGCCGCAACGAAGCCACGGCAAAAGGCAGCCTGTACGCGACCCAACAATTGTTGAAGCGCGGTGTCGTTGCGAACTTGCCGGCGGTTCAAGATGCTCGCGTGGCTGTACAGGGATTCGGCAATGCGGGCTCGATCGCGGCTCGCCTGTTTCATGAGGACGGCGCCCGCATCGTTGCTGTCAGCGACTCACGTGGCGGCATCAGTCTGGACAGCGGGCTCGACCCGAACAAAGTACTGGCCCACAAGAAGGAACATGGCAGCGTTGTCGGGTTCCCGGGTTCCACCGACATTAACAACGACGAATTGCTTGCCTATGATTGCGACATTCTCATTCCGGCTGCACTCGAATGCCAGATTCGGGCGGACAATGCAGACAACGTCAAAGCCCGGCTCATTGTCGAGGCTGCGAATGGTCCTTTGACGATGGCGGCGGACGAAATCCTGCGAGCGAAGAACATCCTCGTATTGCCTGACATTGTTGCCAACAGCGGCGGCGTCGTCGTCAGCTACTTCGAATGGGTGCAGAACCTTGAAAATCAGCAGTGGGATCTCGAAAAGGTCGAAAAACTC
>CAMYLB010000098.1:0-3748 GCA_947259145.1 uncultured Woeseiaceae bacterium | reverse complement strand
TTTGCGGCGGCCTGCTCTGAAGCGCCGCAATCGGCGCCGTCGGCGCAGGCGCGGGCTGGCAACGAAGTTCGAGTCATCGCCGAAGTTCTCCAATTCGAGCGCGAGCGAACGCGCGTCGAAGCCGTTGGCACATCGCGCGCAAGACTGTCCGCTGAACTGTACGCACCAACCTCGGGCGAAGTGGTTTCCGTCAACTTCGAGCCGGGCCAGGCCGTGAAAGCGGGCGATGTACTGGTCGAACTCGACAGCCGGCAGGAGAAGCTCGCAGTGCGAGTCGCCGAGCTGAACCTGGAAGACAATGAACGGCTCTACGACAGATACCAGCGTTCCGCGAACAGCGGCGCCGTTCTGCCTACGGCGCTCGACGCTGCGCGAACCGCAGCAGAAACGGCGCGCGTTGAACTCGATCGGGCCCGCATAGCGCTGGCCGACCGAACGATAGAAGCCGTGTTTGACGGCTACGTCGGGAGCACCGACGTGGATCCCGGCGATCGCGTCAATACCAATACACTCATCACAACGCTTGACGACCGCAGTTCACTGTTCGTCAGCTTCGACATCCCCGAAGCGTTCATTGGTGAACTGGCTGTCGGCAACGAGGTGCAGCTAAAGACCTGGAACGGCAAGATGCCGGTCGTCGTCGGCGAGATTGTCGATATCGGCAGCCGCATTGATCCACAGAACCGCACGTTCGTCGCCCGCGCCCGCGTCATGAATGACGGTGACGCGTTGCGTCCCGGCATGAGCTTTCGCGTCAGGATTGACGTACAGGGTGAGCTTTACGGCGTCGTCAGTGAGACCGGCGTGCAGTGGGGCGCAGACGGCGCCTATGTCTGGACTGTTGTTAATGGCGCGGCAGTGAAGGTTCCCGTGCAGATCGTGCAGCGCCGCGAAGGCCGGGTGCTGGTTAATGGCGCTCTCGCCGATGGCGACGTCATCGTTGTTGAGGGCACGCAGCGCATGCGTGATGGAATAGTTGTCAGCTACGACCTGCAGCGCCTGGGTGGCAAACCCGATATTGAACCTGTTTCCGGCACGGCCAACGTTTCGAGCAGCCCGCTCGGCGTGCTCGACTAGTCCCACGGCCATGCACAACTCCGAGCGCAATGACTTGCCGAGCATGAGCGTTCGCCGGCCGGTGCTGGTTCTGGTCGCAAACCTTCTCATCGTTATCGCCGGCATTGCCGCCTTGATGGCCGTCGAGGTTCGCGAGTTGCCCGACGTCGATCGGCCGGTCGTTACGGTACGCGCTGTTTTTCCGGGTGCCTCCCCTGAAACCATGGATACCGAAGTCGTCAGCCTGCTCGAGGGTGCTGTCGCGCGCGTTTCCGGTATCCAGAATCTTCGCTCGGCCTCGGAAGAGAACAGCGGTCGCATCTACATTGAATTTCGTCCCGGCGTTGACCTCGATACGGCAGCTGCGGATGTGCGTGAAGCCGTGAGCCGGGTGTCGCGGCGTTTGCCAGAGCGCCTGGAACAGGTCGTGGTCGTCAAAGCGGACGATGACGCCCAGTCCATCGTCAGCCTTGCGATATCCAGCGACACGCTGTCCATGGAGACGTTGACGCACATCGTGGAACAAGAACTCGTGCCAATCTTCATCTCCATCGACGGTGTGGCCGATGTGCAAATTTCCGGCGCGCGGCAGCGTATGCTGCGCGTCGCTATCGACCCACTCCGTCTCACGAGTTACGGGCTTTCGATCAGTGAGGTGGCCGCAGCTCTCATGGAGGCGCCCTTCGACGTGCCTGCCGGCAGTTTTCGTTCACTTGACCAGGAGCTGATTGTTCGCGCCGATGCGACCGTGGTCAACGCAGCCGAGATTGCCGATATCGTCATCCGTGGTTCGGTGCGTATTAGCGACGTCGCCAACGTATTTTTCGGGCCGGAAGATACTGAGACAATGACTCGCCTTGACGGCCGGCCCGTGCTCGGTCTCGGCATTGTTCGCCAGGCGCATTCCAATACGATAGAAATCTCGAAAGAAGTGAATGCAGCCGTCGAGCGCATCAATACCCGATTTACCGACCTGAAGTTGGTCATAACCGATGACCAGGCGATCTTCATCAGTAGCGCGGTGACCCAGGTTCTTATCACGCTCGCGCTGTCGATCAGTATTGTCATCGCGACGATCTGGCTTTTCATGGGCAGCTTCCGCGCGACGCTCGTTCCCGTGATGGCCATTCCGGTTGCACTGATCGGCACGGTCGCCGCGATTTGGCTGTTGGGTTTCTCGATCAACATTCTGACGCTGCTCGCGCTCGTGCTCGCAACCGGCCTCGTGGTCGATGACGCAATCGTCGTACTCGAAAACGTCCAGCGTCAGCGCGCCGAAGGAATGCGTTCCCGTGCAGCGGCTGTCATCGGCACACGCCAGGTGTTTTTCGCGGTTATAGCAACGACCGCGGTTTTGATCTCGGTTTTCATCCCCATTGCATTCTTGCCCAGCACGGCGGGCCGCCTGTTCCGTGAATTTGGCCTGGTGCTGGCTTGCGCCGTCATCATCTCGAGTTTCGTTGCGCTGTCGCTCGTTCCCGCCGCAGCCGCGCGGCTCGTCAAAGGCGCCGACGCCACGCGCGTCCCCAAACCCCTCGCCAATTTCGGGCGCGGTTTTGCCCGCATGTACAAGCAGTCGCTCGCGTTCCTGCTCGCGCGTCCGTGGATGCCAGTCGTCGGAGCGCTATTATTTGCCGCGGGCGCCGCCGTTGTGTACCAATCTCTGGATCGAGAGCTGGTGCCACCCGAGGATCGCGGGCTGGTGCGCGTATTCGCCAGTGGCCCGGACGGCGTCGGTATTAAATACATGGATCGCCAGACAGAAAAGATCGAAGCGATCCTGCAACCTTATGTCGACAGTGGCGAGGCAACCTCGATCTACAGCATGATCGGCATGTGGGATCCTAATCGGACTTTTGTCTCGATGCCGCTGGTCGACTGGAGCGACCGCGCTCGCAATCAGCAGCAAATTCTGGACGAACTGCGCGCCCCGCTGACTGCCATTCCGGGCGTGCGCGCAAGCGCATGGAGCGACAACAGCCTGAATCTGCGCGGCTCCGGTGGCGGCCTCCGGGTCGCGCTGCTCGGCAACAACTACGACGACATTTTCGAGGCGGCGAAAACGTTTACAGCAGCCATTGAAGAGCGCCTGCCGGACCTTACGCGGCCGCGCATCTCTTTTGATCCGACGCAGCCGCAGTTATCGGTGGAGATCGATCGACGCCGCGCGGCGGACCTCGGCGTAGACCTGCCGGCTCTCGCGGCCACGCTGCGCGCGATGATCGACGGTGACGAACTTATCGATCTCAATATTGATGACGAAGCCGTACCGATCCTGCTCGAATCAGCCAGTGGCAAGATCAACGATCCGTCTGACCTCGTCAACCTTTACGTCAGTGCCAACAACGACAAGTTGATTCCCTTGTCGAGTATTGTCTCCTTGAAGGAAGAAGGCGTTGCGACCGAACTCAATCGATATGCGCAGCGGCGTGCTATCGAAATCAATATTGAGCGCTCGGACTCGTATGCGCTGCAATCCGCCGTTGACGACTTACGCAGTCTTGCGAACGAAGTCTTGCCGGCAGATGCTTCGCTTGTATTTCGAGGCGAAGCGGCGACGCTCGAGGAAACATCGCGCGAAGTCGCAATCACCTACATTATTGCCATCGCTGTGATTTTCCTGGTTTTGGCGGCGCAATTCGAAGGGTTTACGAGCGCACTGGTCGTTACACTCATCGTGCCATTCGGCGTC
>CAMYLB010000097.1 GCA_947259145.1 uncultured Woeseiaceae bacterium | reverse complement strand
GGCGGCCGAGAACTCAGGTATCACGTTTCGTCGTGTGGACCTCGATCATCCTGTTGATATCCCGGCCGATCCACGTCTCGTGGGGGAGACAATGCTGGGTACGACGCTCATCAAGGACAATGTAAAGGTGGCGACAGTTGAACACCTGATGTCTGCATTGGCGGGACTCGGCATCGACAACATTCATATTGACCTGTCGGCGCCGGAAGTTCCGATTATGGATGGCAGCGCCGGACCGTTTGTGTTTCTGCTGCAGTCCGCCGGTATCGAAGAGCAAAATGCGGCGAAGAAGTTCATACGCATCAAGAAGAAGATTCGAGTCGAAGACGGTGACAAGTGGGCAGAGTTCGTTCCTTTCAACGGCTTCAAAGTCAGCTTCGAAGTTTATTTCAACCACCCGGTATTTAATAAGATCAGTCAGCAAGCGACGATCGATTTTTCATCGACGTCCTTCCTGAAAGAAGTGAGCCGTGCACGGACCTTCTGTTTCCTGCGCGACGTCGAAGCTTTGCGTGAGCTCAACCTGACATTGGGTGGCAGTATGGATAACGCGATCGTGCTTGATGACTATCGCATTCTCAATGAGGACGGCCTGCGCTACGCAAACGAATTCGTGATTCACAAGATTCTCGATGCCATCGGCGACGTTTATCTGTTGGGACACGGTCTAATCGGTGAACTGCGTGCCTACAAATCGGGGCATGAGCTGAATAACCGTTTGCTGCGCGCGATGCTTGCCGATGAATCGAGCTATGAAGAAGTGACGTTCGCTGATCCGAAGAAGGCGCCGATTTCCTACGCAACCCCCGCATACGCGTAGTCCACGCACCACCACCCCTTCCACCACTCAGCGACGAATCCGCGGGCCCCGTTTCGGGAGTTCCTCTCGCTTAACCTCGCTCGGCGTCCTGCCTCGCTCGCATCGGGCTCCGCTTGCTTTGGCGTCCTGCGTCGCTGCGCTGCGCACGACGCTCGAGGAACTCCCCAAACGCGGCCCTCAAGCGGCACGATTGAGCAGCGGCGGTGAGCGCGGGGAGGTCTTGCGACGCGACGTTGCGCAGCTGGAGCTAGCGAGACCTCCCCGCGCTCGGTGCCGCGGAAAAGTGGTGAGGGTGGTGGTGGGGTGGTGGTGGGGCGGTGGTCAGCTCTGGCTGACGCGGATCCGACAAATATGGGTTTTTATACCCACAGACTGGGCCGCCTTGAGCAGCGTGTCGGCCTCGTAGCGGAGCCGGCTCGCCCAGGCCGACGTGGCCGCGATCACAACGAGCTCCCCATCGTCTCGCACGTTTGCCGCAACGATCCCCTGGGCGTGTTCCGGCGGCAGCGCCCGGGCAAGCACGTCCGTCAGCTCGCCCATCTCGCGGGCGCGCCGGACAATATCGGCTAAATCCCCATCATTACTGGGATTCAGCAGGTTTCCGAGTTGTTTTGTGGCCATAGAAAATGTGACGCAGGTAGCTCTTTTCGCTCATCCCGAGTGACTCGAGTCACCGTTCAGGATGGGGACCTTGTAATAAAAACCGGCATTATGCATATTGTTGCTCACGATAACGGCAAACCCGCTGTGAGGCGGGGACGCAAAACCACCGGTCCTGGGTTCATTACCAGGGCAGCGGGGCTACCGAAGTGAGCAGGTACTGCAAGTTGATAATAACGCGAACAAGCGGTCGCGGGGGTTTTGCCTCTGCATTCGCGGCTTGCATGAGAGTCCTACTATCAGTTGAAACGCATTCGAGGCGTGTTCGATGAACGTTGTAATTTTCGGCAAGGGTTTTGGACAACCCCGGCAATTGAACCTGTCTGGCGTAAGGGCTGGCGCGGGCATTGCTGTAATTGTCGGCGTGGTGATCAGCGCAGGATTCGGAGGCGGATACTGGTATTCGGCCAAGACCGGTTCGGGCGTCAGCACAAATGAACTGGCTGACCTGACCGGAGCGATGCAGGATCAGCGCGACAATATCGCCGAGATTCGTCAAGGGGACGCACTTGCCATTCGCATCGCACAAATGAATGCTCGCATGATCCGGCTGGATGCACTTGGCCGCCGCCTGACGGAAATGGCGGATATCGATGACGGGGAATTCGATTTCGAGTCAGATCCCGCGTTGGGCGGTCCGGAAGAACCGATGGCAGCGGGATCCAATGTCGCTGTTCCCGAAGTTGTCGATGCGATGCAGTCGCTCGGCAATCAGCTCGATAACCGCGAGGCCCAGCTCAGTGTGCTCGAAGGTGTTCTGATGAATCAGAACCTCAAAGATCGCGTGTATCCACAGGGTCGTCCGGTAGGTGCCGGCTGGATTTCATCCTATTTTGGCAAGCGTACCGATCCGTTTACCGGTAAGCCCGCCAATCATACGGGCGTCGACTTTGCCGGCAAGACGGGCGCCGAGATCGTCGCCGTTGCCGACGGTGTCGTTACCTGGTCTGCCAAACGCTATGGCTACGGCATCATGGTTGAGATCAACCATGGCAGCGGCTACGCGACACGCTATGCACACAATTCAGAAAACCTCGTCTCGGTCGGAGATGAGGTCAAGAAGGGACAGACCGTTGCGCTCATGGGCGAAACCGGTCGCGCGACAGGCCCCAACCTGCATTTCGAGGTATTGCGCAATGGCAGCCGGGTTAACCCGGTCAACTTCATTCGCGAATCTTCGAAGTAAGCTCGCTCAAACCCTGATCCACAAAGGTTCAAACCCACAGGCATCCGCCGCGGCTCCTTGTGTTCGCAAATAATGCCCATAAATCGGCACATTAGATTCTAAATAGCTCCGCGACACCTTAGAATAGCGGCCTTTGTTTTACCGGACCCGGGAGCCCTCAGTGGCCAAATTCCTGACTA
>CAMYLB010000096.1 GCA_947259145.1 uncultured Woeseiaceae bacterium | reverse complement strand
TCGTTTTCGCACTCAGCCGCGCCAACTTGCGGCACAGAGGATCCACCGCTACCGCCGCAGGCTGCCAGGCTGGTCATGACCAGCAAGCTAATCAATTTGTGCATGATGACTCCTTTACAAAATAACGCCGACGAGTTCCAGCGGTTGACTCTCAGCATCGAATTCCTGCCAATGCGTCAGCATCGTCTTGCCCGTCACTGGGTGCACGAGGTCCGGAGCCAGTTCTGCCAGCGGCCTCAGCACGAAGCTATATTCCAGGATATCGCTGCGCGGCACCCGCACCGGGCGCTCATCGATCACCTGGTCATCGTATAGCAGCAGGTCGACATCGAGCGGACGTGATGACCATTTATCGTTGCCCCGATCTCGTCCCGACAAATCATGCAATCGTTCGATTTCGTGGCAGATGTCAACCGGCGTCTCGTCCGAGCTGATCCGAACGACGAGATTCAGAAAGTCATCACCCTCGAAGCCGATGGCTGCGCCACGATATACCGATGAGACATCCACCTCACCGTAATGCCGCCGCAGTTCGCGCACGCCAAGGCTCAGGTTCTCTTCGGGCCGTATGTTGCTGCCAAGCCCAAGGTAGACGTTTGACATGACTCCTCCCGGGCTCATTTTCAGTCGGACCACTGGCCCCGCTCGATGAGAATGCCGACATCGCGCGAGCCTCGTATCGCCCCGACCTTATTGACCCGAACTTTTACCCACTTAACCTCGAATTCGTCACGAATAATTCCAGCAATACGCTCTGCGAGCGTTTCAACGAGCTGGAAACTGGAATCAGCAACGAAGGACTGAATGCGCTTGGCAACGGATTTGTAGTTCAGGGTGTCTTTGACATCGTCAGTTGCCGCCGCTTTCGCAATGTCCGCACTCATTTCGAGGTCGATAATGACCGTCTGACGAATCTTGCGCTCCCATTCCCAGATGCCGATAACCGTCTCGACTTTGAGTTCGTTTAGAAAAATCTTGTCCATAATTTGATCGCTATTCCTTTCTCAATGCGCCGGTCGCGGCACGTTTAAAGATGCTATTGGCCAACGTGACCGTACTTTTATTTCATCGGCAGGCGTTGCCTCCGCCAAACGGAGCGCGCCGGCGATGGCAATCATCGCACCGTTATCCGTACAAAACTCCATGCGAGGATAAAAAACGCGGCCATCGAAATGCGCCGCAATTTCCTTTCGCAGCAACTTGTTTGCACCCACGCCGCCCGCGACCACTATCCGCTCGAGCCCCTGCGAATTGGCCGCCTTTATCGCTCGTTTGACGAGCGTATCCACGGCCGCGCGCTGAAACGACGCCGCAACATCTTCGCGGCACAACTTGCCCGCAGCTTCGGCCTTTCGGACTTCGAGCATGACGGCCGTCTTGAGGCCGCTGAAACTGAAATCGAAGCCCGGTTTCTGCAGCATGGGTCGTGGAAACGCAAACGCCTTGTCATTGCCATTTTCTGCCAGTGCCGCCAGCGCAGGCCCGCCGGGATAGCCGAGGCCGAGCAGCTTCGCCGTCTTGTCGAAAGCCTCCCCGACCGCGTCGTCGAGCGTCGTGCCCAGCAAGCGGTAGTCACCCAGCGCGCGCACGGCAATGAGCATCGTATGCCCGCCCGACACGAGCAGCGCCAGAAAGGGGAACTCGGGCGGATCATCCTCTAGCATCGGTGCCAGCAGGTGTCCCTCCATGTGATGCACCGGAATGACCGGGCAGGCCCAGGCCAGTCCCAGCCCGTTCGCCATACCCCCACCAACCATCAGTGCACCGACCAGGCCGGGCCCTGCTGTATAAGCGATTGCATCAGGCTTCTCGATTCCGGCCTCACCAAGAACCTGCTGGATCAGAGGCAGCAGCATGCGAACGTGATCACGGGACGCTATCTCTGGAACCACGCCGCCGTAGTCACAGCTGGTTTCGATTCCCAGAATATTCATAGGCGGCGGATGATACCGTGTAGGAGCGGGCCGTGCCCGCGACAGGCCGCCCGTGTGGCGGCCTTCCCCAGCCCCGTATTTCGCCCCCAAACCCTTTGCAAACCGCAAATTCCGGCGTTATCATGTTCGGCTCAGTCCCGGCCCTGCGCCGGGTTTATTTATGTCTGGACGGAATACCTGAACTAATGCCAAGTGTTCGCCTAAAAGAGAACGAGTATTTTGACGCTGCCCTGCGTCGCTTCAAGCGTGCCTGTGAAAAGGCCGGAATCCTTACCGAGCTTCGTCGTCGTGAATTCTACGAGAAGCCCACACAGGAACGGAAGCGTAAGAAAGCTGCCGCCGTCAAGCGTCATCTGAAGAAAATATCTCGCGACGAAGCCAAGCGCAAGCGTCTCTACTAGAACCATTTAGGCTCTGCATTCGTGGAGCAAATTGCCTACCTTTCCTGCCCATGTCCCTCAAAGGCCAAATCACAGAAGACATGAAGATCGCCATGAAGGCCGGTGAAAAAGACCGGCTTAAAGTGGTGAGGCTCATGCTCGCAGCGATCAAGCAAATCGAAGTCGACAAGCGCATTGAACTTGACGACGCCGACGTACTTGCCGTGCTGACCAAAATGGTCAAGCAACGCCGCGACTCGATCGAACAATTCGAAAAAGGCAAGCGCGAGGACCTCGTGAAAATCGAGCGCGACGAAATAACCGTCATCGAAGACTATCTGCCCAATCAGCTGGCCCCCGATGAATTGGCTGCCATGGTCGACGAAGTCATACGGGCAACGGGGGCTGATAGCATTCGCGACATGGGTAAGGTCATGGGTCAGATCAAAGCCAAGGCAGCAGGCCG
>CAMYLB010000095.1 GCA_947259145.1 uncultured Woeseiaceae bacterium | reverse complement strand
GTTCGACGGCAGCGACTTTGGCGCTGTCGAGCAAACTATGTTCCGACCGGTTTTGGTTTGGACGCCTACCGATAGCACCGAGCTTATCCTGCGTTACGAATACACCGACATCGAAGGCGACGGCCCTGCTTCTCAGACGCACACCAACGGTATGAGCGTCCCCGGTACCCCCGTCAATTTCGACCGCAACAGCTTCGATTTTTCGATTGACGAAAAGGGCTTTCAGAAAGTCGAGACCAACTTTGTTAGCGCCGAGCTGAATATAGATGTCGATTTTGGGGATGGCACGATTACGAATATCTTCGGCTGGCGTGAATCGGAAAGCTCCAGTAACGCCGACATCGACGCCCAGCCAATTTGGCTATTCCACGCGCCCGCTTGGTTGAACACGGATCAGATCAGCAACGAGCTGCGCTATAACGGGCAGTTCGCGGATCGGGCCAACGTTACCGTAGGCGCCTATTATTTCGAAAACGAGATCAACTATCACGAAAGGCGTGAGCTTGGTGGAGTCGCGTTGGGCGGCGCTGCGCCACTTATACAGGCAGATGGCGGCGGTGACCATGACGTGTTGACGCTGGGACTATTTGTGGCCGTCGATTACGACCTGTCAGACCGCTGGACCCTGAATACCGGCATACGCTTTACACATGAAGAAAAAGACGCAAACATCGCGTCGCTCATCCGTAACGTGACGGATGCGCGCGTTCCCTCTGTAAACAATGAGTGCAACGTCGTCATTAACCGGGATTGCCCGTTCGACTTCGTGGACAACGACGAGAACTGGGACAGCCTGTCGCCGAAGATTGGCGCGACCTTCCAGATTGACGACGAAAAGCTCATGTACGGTCACTGGAGCCGGGGCGTACGATCCGGCGGTTACAACCTGCGCAATACCTCTGTGATCCCTACCAATACCCCGGGACCGTTTGACGAGGAAACCGTCGACAGTTTCGAAATCGGCTACAAGTCCACGCAAGACTGGGGACGCCTCAATGCTGCCGTGTTCTATAACACCATTGATGACATGCAGCGCGAGCTGAACGAGCCGAACGAAGGTGTCGGTGTTGTCCAGCTAATTCGCAACACCGCCGATGCCACGATCACCGGCCTCGAAGTGGATGGCGCCTTTAGCCTGACGGACAACTTCGTGTTGCTGGCATCGCTGGGAGTGATCGATTCGAGTTATGACAAGGTCACTGAGGATCTGAACATTGATGGTGTTATCGACGGGCTCGACAAAGCGCTCAACCTGCCGCGCGCGGCGGACCTTACCTGGAGCATTGGCTTCACCCACGACCTCAACATCGGCGGCTGGGGTTACATGGCCTCACGCATCAACTACGCGTACCGGGATGAATCGGCGTACACCGACAGCAACTTCGGCTTCATCCTGGAACAGGAGATCCTCGATGCGGGCCTCGACTTTTACTCGAACGATGAGCGCTGGGTGTTCTCGCTGTACGGTCGCAACCTCCTGGATGAGGTCAAGCACGGCGGCGATACGCAGCTGCCGGACGACCTTGGCGGTCTGATACCGTGGGGCGGCACTTTCTCGCCGCTGGCCAAGGGTCGCGTATACGGTGCGGAGGTGACCTACACCTTTAAGGGCAACTAATCACTTATCGCCGAGGATGAACGGGACAGTCCGGGATGGACGGTCCCTGGACAAATGGGGACTGTCTTCATTGGGACTGTCCCCATTTCTCATGGGATTGGGCGAAGTGCAGCTGCCAATAGTCGTTCGCATCATCCGACGACGACGATAATTTTTTTACTGTTCGACATCGCTCTCGCCTCAACGTCGTTTGCCATTCAGCCGCTGCACAATATTGCTGTGCATACTTCTGCCGATCCGACTTTGCTGTGCAAGAGCTTTTCCCTCACAATCTGGGGGCTTCGTCACCGGAAAGTAAACATGCTGAAAACCAAACTCACCGGCTCATTGGCGTTCCTTGTACTTGTGCTGCTCCTCGGCTGCTCGCCGGCCGACCGCAACCAGACCGCAGCGCCGGTCGTCGCAGAACAAGAGGCCGAACTGCGACCAGCGGCGGTGGCCATGCCGGACCGCTACGGCGCAGCCGTAGCCGAACAAATCCTGAGGGCAGGCGGCAACGCCGTTGATGCGGGTATTGCCGCCGGGCTCGCCCTCGCCGTGACCTTGCCGGAAGCCGGCAATATTGGCGGCGGCGGCTTCATGCTGATCCACATGAATGGCGAAGACGCTTTCATCGACTATCGCGAAAAAGCGCCGGGCGCTGCGGACCGCGATATGTACCTCGACGTAGACGGCAATGTCATCAAGGGCCTGAGCACTGTTGGTCACCTGGCCGTCGGAGTGCCGGGTACCGTTGCCGGTTTCTGGGAAGCACACCAGCGCTTCGGCAGCCTGCCCTGGCGCGAGCTCGTCATGCCCGCCGTGAAACTCGCTGTGGAAGGCTTCGTCGTACCGGAAAAACTGGGCGGCGGCATGCTGACGAAACTCGAGCGCTACGAGGGCAAAACCAATTTTGGCGACTACTTCGGCAGCATGAAGAGCGGCGAACTGCACAAGCAGCCGGAGCTCGCAGCGACGCTCGAGCGTATTGCCGACAACGGCGCAGATGGATTTTATAAAGGAAAGACGGCCGAACTGATCGTTGCGGAAATGAAACGTGGCAATGGACTGATCACGATGCAGGATCTCGCAAATTACGAAGCCGTATGGCGCGAACCGGTTGAGGCGGACTGGCGTGGCTACCGCATCTTGTCGGCGCCGCTGCCGAGTTCCGGTGGATTCGGGCTGATCCAGCTTCTGAAAATCCACGACTACATCGACCATTACTTCAAAGACGTGACGCACAACTCCGCACAGTACGTGCATCTCGTGGCCGAGATCGAAAAGCGGGTGTTTGCCGATCGCGCGCAGTATCTCGGTGACCCGGATTTTATCGACTCGCGTATCGACGAGCTTTTAAGCGACGATTACATCCGCAGTCGCGCACAGGAAGTTAGTCCGGACACGATCTCGATGGACGTCGGCGCCGGCACGGGGCTAGAGGCGCATGACACAACGCACTATTCCATCCTCGATCAATGGGGCAATGCCGTTTCCAATACCTATACGCTCAATCTCGGCTTCGGCAGCGGTGTCGTGGTTACGGGTGCCGGCTTTTTGCTGAACGACGAGATGGATGACTTCAGCATCAAGGCTGGCGTGCCCAATGCCTACGGTGTCGTCGGCAGCAAAGCCAACGAAATTGAGCCCGGCAAACGAATGCTGTCGTCGATGACGCCGACAATACTATTGCGTGACGGCAAAGTGGCGATGGTCCTCGGCACGCCGGGCGGGTCTACCATTTTTACGTCGGTGTTCCAGGTAATCCTGAATGTGCTCGACTTTGGCATGTCACCGCTCGACGCGGCGGGTGCCGCACGTTTTCACCATCAGCTACTGCCGCCCGACCTGATCATCACACAGCGGGATTCGCCTTTGCCGGAGGAAACGCTTTCGGTACTGGGGGACCGTGGTTACAAGATCAGGAGCATATACAATTTCGGCGACATTCAGATGATCTACGACGACGGCAAAGACGTGCAGGCCGCGTCGGATCCGCGCAACCGTGGTGAATCCCGTGTGATCGATTTGGCTGCGGAGGCCGCGCCGGACCAATAGACCGCCGACTAGGCCGGCGTTGCGGCGCAGTCGGACATGCTGAACGTCTCGCCATTTGCGCAATGCATATAGCTTAACAATAGAACGCAAATTCCCAGCGTCAAGGAGAAAGCCAAAGGCGGCGCGTCTCTTGTACAGGTTTCGTGCGCAGAAAACGGCTAGTATCACCCTTAATAAGAATAAAAACCGGGGATTCATTTCATGAGCAACTCTCTCGTACTCTCGAGCAACTCACGTGTGCGCTACGCGACGGGTTCGTTCATGTATTTCGCGCAAGGCATTCCAATGGGGCTCCTTGGCATCGCCATTCCCGCGTGGCTGGCCAGCGAAGGCGCCTCGGCGTCGGACATTGCATCGTATCTCGCCGTCATCGTGTTGCCCTGGGCATTCAAGCTGTTGACGGGCCCCTTGATGGACCGCTATGAATTTCTGCCGATGGGTCGACGCCGGCCGTGGGTGATGGGTGCACAACTCGGTCTGTCGCTCTCGCTGCTTGCGCTCATTCTGGTGGAGCGACCAGCCGAACAGGTCGGCCTGTTGATGCTGATTGGCTTACTCGTCAACAGTTTTGCGGCAACCCAGGACGTGGCCGTCGACGGTATGTCGATAGACTTGACGCCCGTCCGGGAGCAAGGTCGCCTCAATGCATTCATGAGCTTTGGCAAGGCCATCGGCTGGAGTGTGACGGCCGCCGTGTCCGGCGTACTCCTTACGACCTGGGGCCTGCAGGTGACCGCCATACTGGCGGCCTCAGTATCCGGTGCCGCTCTGCTCGCGGTCATTTTTGTCCTTGAACGCGAGGGTGAGCGCACGCTGCCATGGACGCCAGGCAAAGCTGCCATCGTGCCCCGCGCTGAAACCTCTTTCGCTGCGGTGTTCCGTGGTCTCAATAAAATAATCTGGTTACGCAGCAGCCTGATCGTCATGGCGATCATGTTTTTCGACGGCCTGATCTACGGCTACGGCCAGGCCCTGATGCCCATAGCGGCGATCAATCTGTTCGGCTACACGACCGCCGAATGGTCGCAGCTGGTTGCCGTTATGGGGTTGTTCGGCGCCGTCATTGCGCTCGGAATCGGCCCAGCAATCGATCGCGCGGGTGCGAAGCGCATGCTGATCTTTACAGTCGCGCTGGTCGGCATACACGCATTCGCGCTCGCCCAGACACAGCATCTCTGGCAAGACACTCTATACGTGCGTGTCATGTTGTCGATCTACGTAATGATGCTGCCGATCGTGATGGTTTCGGTGATCGCACTGGCAATGGCAATCTGTTCAAGCACCATTTCCGCGACACAGTTTGCGATCTACATGTCGGTTGCCAACCTCGGACATGCGATCGGATCAAAAGTCTATGGAATGGTCGCGGAGAAGTCGAGTTACGTACAATCCTATACGATGCTCAGCGTGCTGGTTGCCGCGATGATAGTCGTGCTGCTGTTTCACCGCCATCGTATAGCGGATGACGAGGACGGTAGCGGCAAGAAACCCAAACGGCGATACACGATCGGAATCGCTGGCGCGGAAGCCGGTGCCTTTTGGTCGGGCGCGATGCGTTGCCCGAAATGCCGGGCCGACATGGAACAGATCGTCTATGAAGGCACGGAAATCGATCGTTGCACTACCTGTAAAGGTCTCTGGTTCGATGCCGGAGAAATCGAAGCCCTGCGAGGCAAGGAAGCAGCGGCCGCTCTCGATACAGGCAGCGCCGCTGTGGGACGACAAAGCAATGCACTGGATCGCTACCAGTGTCCGCGCTGCAGTGGTGCGATGGTACGAGTGGTCGATGCGCGACAACCGCACATCTGGTTCGAAACCTGCAGTTCCTGTCAGGGCTCGTTTCTCGATGCCGGCGAGCTGCGCGATCTTTCGACCGTGTCAATCTCGGACTTTTTCAAGGACCTGGTGGCGCCGGAGCGAAATTGACCCGGTGCCACCGCAATCACGCTGGCCGCCACAAAGCCGGCCATGATTTTGCGAGCCAGGTTGGGTCCGGTCCCTCGTAAATAGCGATCGCCAGGCAGTGCGTATTTGTTCGGATATGAATGCGATCCTGCTTGCCTGAGTATGGCGACCATCATAGCCACTCGAATGCTGCAATCAATTCATGGATGACATGAATCGCCCAAGATAAGGTGAAAAATCGATGACTGACTATATCGCGCCACTTGACGACCTGAATTTCGTCATTAACGAACTTGCGGGCTTGGAAGAAATCAGCAAGCTGCCGGGATTCGAACATGCAACCGACGATCTGTTACAACCGATACTGGAAGAGGCGTCGCGATTCGCCAAGGAAGTTCTCGGCCCCACCAACGTCATTGGTGACCAGCAAGGTTGCAGCGTGAAAGACGGCGTCGTAACCGTGCCGTCTGAGTTTTCTGATGCTTATAAACTGTTCGTCGAGAGCGGCTGGCAGGGGCTGGACTGCTCCCAGGATTACGATGGTATGGGGCTGCCCGGGCTGATCGGATCCGCCACGGCTGAAATGTGGGCAACCGCAAACCTGGCGTTGAGTCTATGTCCTATGTTGACCAGCGGCGCCATTGACACCATTGAACTCCATGCCACTGACGATCTGAAGCAGCTTTACCTGCCGAAGATGGTCAGCGGTGAATGGGCCGCCACGATGGATCTGACAGAACCACAGGCCGGTTCAGACCTTGCGAAAGTCAGGGTGCAAGCCGTGCCCGACGGCGACCATTACAAAATCATGGGCACCAAGATCTTCATTACGTGGGGCGATCATGAGATGGCTGAAAACGTGGTTCATCTTGTTCTTGCGCGCCTGCCGGATGCGCCAGAAGGTGTCCGAGGGATTTCTTTGTTCCTCGTTCCGAAGTTCCTTGTCAACGACGACGGCAGCTTGGGCGATCGAAACGATGTCTACGTTACGTCGGTCGAACACAAACTCGGTATTCACGCGAGTCCAACCTGCGTATTGAATTTCGGTGACGGTGGTGGAGCTGTTGGTTACCTGGTCGGTAAGGAAAACCGCGGCCTCGCTTGCATGTTTACAATGATGAACCTGGCGCGACTGCAAGTCGGCCTCCAGGGCCTTGCGGTAAGCGAACGCTCTTATCAGGCTGCGCGAGACTTTGCGAAGGAGCGAGTCCAGGGCCAGGTTCCGGGTAGCCATGAATCCGCCCGGATCATTCAGCACCCCGATGTGCGGCGGATGTTGATGACCATGAAATCGCTCATCGAAGCAATGCGGGCCACAGCCTACGTCACTGCCGCGGCAATTGATGTTGCCCATCACACCGAAGATGCTGACATGCGCGCGGCAGCGCTTGAACGTGCGGCATTGCTGACGCCCATCGTAAAAGGCTGGATGACTGAAGTAGCGCAGGAATTGACATCCATTGGCATACAGATCCATGGCGGCACCGGCTTCATCGAGGAAACCGGAGTGGCGCAATATCAGCGCGATGCGAAAATACTGACGATCTACGAAGGTACAACGGGCATCCAGGCAAACGACCTGGTCGGTCGCAAGATCCTAGCTGATACCGGCCTCGGCATGAAACATATGCTCGAGGAAATGGCCCAGTTCGATGCCGAGCTGCAAGGCTGTGGCCCCGATCTCGGAAGTATCCGAAACGCCGTGGCAACGGGTCGCCAGCGACTCGAAGAAGCGACGAAATGGCTGCTCGGCAAAGCACAGGATGAACCGGCCGTTGTGCAACTGGCCGCATTCGATTACCTGATGCTGGCAGGCACCGTGATTGGCGCCTGGCAAATGGGGCGTGCCGCCGAAATAGCGCACAGGAAGCTCGCCGGCAAAGAGGCTAACGCCGATTTCTACAAGGCGAAGATCATCACCGCGAGGTTCTTTGCAGAAGAAATCCTGCCTCGGTCCGCCGGCTACCTGGAAGCGGCCACGTCGGACAGCAGCTCAGCGATGGACCTGCCGGAAGAGCAGTTCTAGATTACAGCGGAATGTCGGCCCTGCGGCCAAACCGGCGCTATGCAGGCACGCAACATGATCTATATCATTGACCGATGTTGCGCGAACTCGATGAAGCCGCACAGGCACTGGTGGCCCCGCGCGTCGTATTGTTCGACTGGCACGCGACGCTTGTCGACACGCTTGACGCGATGTATCACGCCGTCGACGACGTGCTTCCGCAGCTGCCAGATCTCGGACTCATGGATGCGTTGACACCGCACGACCAATGCAAGACGCCCGAGGACGCTCGACTCGTCGACTACGTTCGCGAACACCAGCAACTGCATCCGAAGATCAAGGCACAGCGCCGAATCTCGCGTACGGATATCTTCGAGGTGCTGTTTGGGCACAATGAGGATGCCAAGTCCGTCGCACACGAAGCGTTCAACAACGCGTATCGCAATCACTATGGCGAAGCGCATCCTTTCGAGGGCGGGGAACTCGACTTGTTGATCGAGATGCGCGAGTTCGACGTCAAGCTTGGCATCCTGACGAACCGCGACCGCGAGTTCTTCGAGCTTGAACTTACGCTCGTCGATGACGGTGCCTGGGTCGGCCTGTTCGATGCGACCGTATGCGGCTGCGATACCGGCAAGCGCAAGCCCAATCCTGAGCCGATCTTCAAGGCACTTGACGAGCTCGGCACGCCCCCGGGGCTCGATTGCTGGTACGTCGGTGACAGCACGACGGATGTCGTCGCGGCCAAGCGCGCCGGCATTACATCGGTCTTCTTCAACGGCGTAGGCTGGGAGCACTCGTGGATAAACAAAATCTTCCCGGGCACGCCGGCGCATCCACACCAGCCCGATGCGATCGTCGATACGTTCGTGGAATTCAAATGGCTCGTCGAAGAATGCCTCAAGGTCGGCCACGATTGGCATGGCTCCAGCGGGCGGCTTTGAACACCGGTTCAGTATCACATCGGCCGACGAGATTGGTCATCACCGAAACGGGAGCCGACGCCTGCATCGATGACGGGTGGCGCAGCAACGAAGTTGACCGGCTAAGC
>CAMYLB010000094.1 GCA_947259145.1 uncultured Woeseiaceae bacterium | reverse complement strand
ACAGATCCTGCGGCAGTCGCCGTCATATATCGGGGCGATGTATACTATCAGTCCGATATATGAAATCCAAGTCTTTTTCGCAAGGACTGGTCTTTAGGTAGAAGCTTCTGATTTATAAGTGAATTATGGCGCAACCTCTTGTATTCGACCTGGTGTTTCCCGGCGACGGATTTTTCTGTCGTTATCAAAGCCTATGTTGATTTCTGCCAGCAAACGCAGCAAAGCAATGGCTATCGCTGCGATATGCCGGCTGTTGGTTTTCGTGTGAGCAAGGATCCATCAGCCCTGCTCTCGCCATCCTTCGACGAACCCGTATTCGCCTTGCAGACGACATCAACACAGCAGCGCGGCTGGGACGATTTCGTCATCGACCTTGCACAGTTTGCGGAGAACTGGGGCGGAACGCCGCTATTTAGCCAATCGCGCGCCTTCCGCGCCGAGCACGCGGCCCAGAGTTATTCAACGCGGCTGGACTTCTTTCGGAAAATCCGGCGCCAGCTCGACCCCGAGAATCGCCTGCTGAATCCCTTCCTCGCCCAGAGTTTCGCCTGAGTGCCGCCCGGAGTTTCCCGATAATTCATTTATAAATCAAGAACTTCCGCCTCAAGACAAGTTCTTGCGAAAAAGCCTTGGATTTCATATATCGGACTGATAGTATACATCGCCCCGATATATGACGGCGACTGCCGCAGGATCTGTTCGAAATGGACGTAAAAACCGTTTGCTTAGGCATGCTGACCGATGGCGAGGCCACCGGCTACGACCTGAAGAAGCAGTTCGAATCCAGTTTTGGCCACTTTTTCGCGGCCGGATATGGCTCCATTTACCCCGCCCTTTCCGCGCTCGCCGAGCAAGGCTTGGTTAGCTGCGAAGAAATTCCTCAGGAAGGCAAGCCGGACCGAAAGGTCTACGCCATAACGACTGAGGGCCGGCAATTCCTTCTCGACGCCCTGCAGAACACGTCGCCCTGTCACAAAGTGCGCTCCGAGTTCCTGGCGATGATGTGTTTCGCCCACCTGATGCGACCGGCAGACGTTGAGGCCGTGCTCGATAATCGGCTGGCGGACATCGAACGCTTCAAGGGGATGTTTGACGAGATTGAAGCCGGCAGCATGAATGACTGGCCGCCGGGAATGAAGTTCGTGCTTGGTTTTGGAAAGACAATTGCGGGCACGATGGAGCGGTACATAAACGACAACCGCTATCTCCTCACTGAACAATCAGAAGAACAATCTGTGGCGAGCTAGTTGCTGCAGGATTAATGGATAAGATCACAATGCAATTCGACAACATCAATCGTTACAAGTCCTGGCTGATTTCCGCCGGTATCGTTTTCCTGGTCGCTGTCTGGCTGCTATCAGGGCAAATCGGAGCTGAGGATGATGACGAGCGGACGACGGCGGCAGAGTACCCCGCCAAGGGCGCCAAGAGTGCCGTCCGAGTTCGCACGCAGTCCGCTGAAGACGTTATGCGGACGATTACCGTCAACGGCAAGACGGCACCCGCCAGAGTAGTGCATCTTGCAGCTGAGACGGACGGCCGCATCGAGTACATCGGCGCGGAACGCGGTGCCAGCATGGAGCGTGGCAGCGTTATTATTCGCCTTGACGAACGCGATCGCAGCGCGCGCCTCGCGCAGGCCCAAGCGACTGTAAAACAGCGCGAAGTTGAGTATGCGGGACGCCTGAAGCTGAAGTCGGCGAGTTATGTATCCGAAGCGCAGCTGCAGGAAGCGATTGCCATGCTCGAAGCGGCGAAAACCGAACTGAAGCGTGCAGAGCTCGACCTTGCTTATATGACGATTCGCGCCCCGTTTGCCGGGGCACTGCAGGCCCGCAGTGTCGAGGTCGGCGACTTCGTCACACGTGGCGATCCTGTGGCAACCTATGTCGATAACCGCACCATTATAGTTTCCGCGGACCTTTCGGAATTCGATGCGCGCTTTGTGAATGTTGGAGACATGGCGGGCGCAGAGCTCGCGACGGGTGAATCTGTGCGTGGCAGAATTCGCTATGTCGCGCCCGTCGCCGACGATGCAACGCGAACCTTTGCTGTTGAGCTCGAGGTCGACAACACTCGCGGTCAGCTTCGCGCTGGCGGCACGGCGGAATTGCGAATTCCGGCGGAGCTGGTTTCCGCTCATCGTATTTCCCCGTCTCTGCTGACGCTGGACGATGCCGGCAATGTCGGCATAAAAATCGTCAACGACGACGGTCGAGTCGAGTTCGTGCTGGCTGATATCGCACTATCGTCGAGTGATGGCGTCTGGCTCGCCGGGCTGCCCGGAACGACGACGATCATCACAGTCGGCCAGGGTTACGTTGCCAACGGTGCACTGGTCGACGCGATCCCGGAAAGTGACGTCAAGACGACGGTAGCAATCAACGCCGACGATGAGGTCGGCGACTGATGGATATTATCGCACGCGCAATGTCGCGGTCGCGTACCGTAATACTGTCGCTGCTGGTCGTCCTGATAGGCGGAATCGTTGCCTACGTCACGATACCCAAGGAAGCCGAACCCGATATCGAAATCCCCGTGATCTACGTCAGCATCGAGCATGATGGAATTTCGCCCGAAGACTCCGAACGACTTCTCGTCCGCCCAATGGAACAGGAGCTGCGCTCGATCGAAGGCGTCAAGGAAATGACAGCCAGCGCTTACGAAGGCGGTGCAAACGTGCAGCTCGAGTTCGATGCCGGCATCGACACCAAGCAAGCGCTGCAGGATGTACGTGAAAAAGCCGATCTTGCCAAGGCGAAGCTCCCCGCTGATACGGACGAACCCACCGTTCACGAAGTCAAGATGTCGCGGTTCGATCCCATGCTGGTCCTCAACCTGGCGGGCAACGTTCCCGAACGCACACTGATATCGATCGCAAAAGGCCTTCAGGAGAAACTCGAGGCACTCGGTGGTGTCCTTGAAGTCAACCTGGTCGGTGCTCGCGAAGAGCTCATGGAAGTTGTCGTGGATCCACTCGCGATGGAGAGCTACGGCCTCGATCAGGCACAGATAATCGGCTTCGTTAATCGCAACAATCGGCTGGTTGCCGCGGGCGCCCTGCAGTCCGACGAGGGCCGTTTTCCGGTCAAAGTACCGGGCGTTTTCGAGAGTGTCGACGACGTGCTCAACATGCCGATCAAAGCGGTGGACGGGCGAATCGTGCACTTCAAGGACATAGCCAAGGTTCGCCGCACCTACAAGGATGCCGAGAGCGTCGCGCGGCTGAACGGCAAACCTGCTCTCGCAATCGAAGTCGTGCAGCGATCCGGCGCTAACATCATCGATACCATCGCTGAAGTGAATGCGATCATCGACGAAGAGCGTGCCTTCTGGCCGGCTGAGATAGACATCGTGGCCTCTCGCGACAAATCCGATGATGTCAACGACATGCTGATTGAGCTGCAGAACAACGTGCTCGCAGCCGTGTTGCTCGTGTTCATCGTGATTATCGGCATTCTTGGCATACGTTCGGCGCTGCTGGTCGGCGTTGCAATACCGGGCAGTTTCCTGATGGGCATTCTGATCATTGGTTCGTTCGGCATAACGATCAATATGATGGTGTTATTCGCTCTCATAATGGCCGTTGGCATGCTCGTCGACGGCGCTATCGTCGTCACCGAGATGGCCGACCGGCGCATGGCTGAAGGTGAGTCGCGTCACGACGCTTATTCCCGTGCCGCCATCCGCATGGCGTGGCCGATCATTGCGTCGACCTGCACGACGCTTGCTGCATTTGTTCCGCTCGCGTTATGGCCCGGCACCTCCGGCGAATTTATGAAGTATCTGCCGATAACATTGATCGCTGTTTTGTCCGCATCGTTGATCATGGCGCTGTTATTCGTGCCAACGCTTGGCTCGATCTTCGGCAGAACGGGTGCAAATACTGCAGAAGCTCGACGAAACCTGGCCGCGGCCGAGACTGGCGACCTTGACTCGGTAACCGGATTCACCGGCCGTTACGTACAGTTCCTCAAGCGATCGCTGCAGCACCCGTGGCGGAACGTGGGCGTGGTTACGGGGTTATTGGTGGCCATTTACGTGGCCTTCTTCGTCTTCGGCAAGGGTGTTGAATATTTTCCGGACGTCGAGCAGCCGTTCGGCATGGTCGATATACGTGCCCGCGGTGATATGTCAACCGACGAGCGCGACTTTCTGGTTCGGCAGGTTGAAGAGCGCGTGCTGGGTATGCCCGAGATCGAATTCCTGTACGCCAAGACAGGTAGTAGCGATCAAGGTGCCGAAGACCAGATCGGTTCATTAACTTTGAACTACGTTGACTGGAGCAAACGCCGGCCCGCCGACGAAATTCTCGCAGAGATTCGTGAGCGGACCAGCGATCTCGTCGGCATCCAGATCGAAACTCGCAAACCGGATTCCGGCCCGCCCCAGGGCAAACCGATTCGCATCGAATTTGCGTCACGGTTTCCCGATCTGCTGAATCAATCTGTCGTTAGCGTTCGTGAGCTGATGGAGCAACACCCTGGTATCGTCAATATCGAGGACAGCCGCCCGCTGCCCGGCATTGAATGGCAAATCAAGGTAGACCGTGCTGAGGCCGCTCGATTCGGTGCCGACATTTCACTGGTCGGTGCCATGGTTCAGCTCGTTACTAACGGAATCAAGATAGGTGAGTACCGGCCTGACGACAGCGATGATGAGATCGACATTCGAGTTCGATACCCCGAGGAAAAACGCAGCCTTTCGCAAATTGACGAACTCAGGATTCCGACCGACCAGGGCCAGGTACCAATCAGCACATTCATCGAGCGGGTGCCCGCACAGAAGGTCAGCACCATCAGGCGTATAGACATGCGCCGCACGATGGCCATCGATGCTGACGTTGCCGGTGGCTACCTTGTTGCAGATGTTGTTGCTGATCTCCGTGAGCAAATGCCGGAGCTCGAAATCGACACGCGCGTATCTTTAGTGTTCGGTGGAAGCACCGAAGACCAGGAAGAAGATATGGCGTTTCTGGAAAGGGCAATGATGATGGCGCTGGCGATCATGGCCATTATTCTGGTTACCCAATTCAACAGCATCTACCAGGCAGGCCTTGTTCTCACGGCCGTCTTGTTTTCGACCGGTGGCGTTCTGCTCGGCCATTTGATTATGGGCAAACCTTTTGGCGTCATCATGAGCAGCGTTGGCGTCATAACGCTCGCCGGTATTGTGGTGAATAACAACATTGTGTTCATTGACTCCTACAATGTCTTGCGCAGTCGGGGTGAAGCCGCGTATGACGCTGTCCTCCGCACGTGTGCCATTCGTTTGCGGCCCGCCCATGGTTGTTGGCATCAACATCAATCTTATTGACCGCGAAGTTTCTATCGGTGCACCCAGTTCGCAATGGTGGACCCAGCTCGCGTCCTCGGTCGCAGGTGGCCTGGCGTTCGCGACCATTCTGACGCTGTTTCTAACGCCGAGTCTGCTGATGGTCCAGGCCAATTTCTCGCGACATTGGCAGCAGCGCCGATCATTGCCAGCGAGTACCCCGGCGAGCGCTACCCACTAAGTCGGATCGGGCGGGAATTTTTATCCTGCCGATCAATCCAAATCCGCTTACCAGGCATCTAATAGGCAAGTAATCCTGATAATTTTGATGACTTGAAACATAACCTTATGATTTATAACGGTATTCCGTACCCGGCAACTCGCCGGCCCACGTTTGCTTTAGACTGAACTGGTGTTATACTTAACTATAACACCAACTTACTTGGCGCTTGAAAAATGAACATCACGACATCCACCATCACGGCATTCGCGATTGCAGGCATGGCAACACTCGCGGCGTGTGGTGTGGGCGAGGCCGGCGTTTCCGATCTGGATGTCCTGCAAGCAACGACGCCCGTACCCGTCGAGATCGCACAACCGTATCGTCAGGACATTCGTGCGAGCTACGAGGCGACGGCGACACTTACGTCGGATGCCGACGCTCCGATTATCGCCCGCGTCGCCGGCGAGCTCGTCGAGCTGCTGGTTGAAGAGGGCGACACCGTAAAAGCCGGCCAGGTACTGGCGCGCCTCGACGGCGAGCGCCTTCGCCTCGAGATGCTTGCCGCCAAAGCCAATCTCGCCAGCGCCAGCAGGGAATTCAAGAGAAACATCGATCTTCATGAACGCGGACTGATCAGCGCGTCGATGTTTGAAGGCCTGAAATACGATCTTGCAGCACTGCAGGCGAGCTACAAACTCGCGGCATTGAACTACGACTACTCGAACATCCGAGCTACCATCGCCGGCGTCGTATCTGCCCGGCAGATTAAACCGGGTCAGAACATCAGCGTTGGCGATGTCGCATTTCAAATAACGGACACGGCGGAGCTGCTCGCCTACCTGCAGATTCCGCAGTCACAGCTGCCAAAGTTCCAGGCGGGCCACGCAGCCAGCCTGCAGGTCGCATCGATGCCGGATACCAGGTTCCCGGCATCGATTGTTCGCATAAGCCCGACGATAGATTCGCGTAACGGCACGTTCCGGGCTACGGTGGTAATTCAAAACAAAGACGGCAATGTTGCGCCGGGCATGTTTGGCCGCTTCACCATCGCTTATGAAATGCACCCGGATGCACTGGTGGTTCCGGCTGCCGCTTTGCTCGATGAAGACGAGCAAACAGCCGTATACGTGGTCAGCAATGGACAGGTCACGAAACGCGTTGTAGAAACCGGCATCCGGGAGGGTAATATGATCGAAATCCTCGGCGGCCTGGGTGACAATGACAACATCGTAGTCGTCGGGCACACCGGGTTGCGTGAAGGCAGCAAGGTCCTCGCGAGCAACACGGTTCGGAACAGCGCCAGCGGCTGATTGATTGCCAGCCAATTGAGGACCTTACGATGCGTTGTTTGGTCTCGGACTGCGGTTCCACAGGG
The DNA here is from genome assembly GCA_947259145.1 of uncultured Woeseiaceae bacterium. GTDB lineage: Bacteria > Pseudomonadota > Gammaproteobacteria > Steroidobacterales > Woeseiaceae > UBA1847. The sequence continues at coordinate 7,171 of CAMYLB010000094.1, read as the reverse complement.
GAAGAATCAATGAAGCTATACCGTATGGGCGCGGTAGCACTTATCTGCGTTTTCTTGCTGGGCGGTTGCGACCGACCGGACGATAAGAACGAAGACGAAGAATCACCGCCCATACCTGTCGAGACCAGCCTTCCTGTTCGAGGTGATGTCGTCGCCGTCTATTCCGGCACGGCACCGATAGAAGCTTTCGCCGAAGCCGACGTAATCGCAAAAGTCGCCGGGGAAGTCCGCGAGGTGCTGGCCGAAGAAGGTGATGACGTCAAAGCGGGTCAGATACTGGCCCGGCTTGATGGCGACCGCCTGCGCCTCGAACTCAACGAGTCTCAGGCCCGGCTTCGCAAGCTGCAGCGCGATTTCGCGCGAAATCGCAACCTCAAGGAAAAAAGCCTGATCAGCGAAGGCGACTTCGAGAAAATTCAGTATGAGCTGGAAGCTCTGCAGGCATCCTACAACCTCGCAAGCCTGGAATTCGATTACACCCAGATTCGGGCGCCGATAAGTGGCGTTGTATCCGAGCGATTCATCAAACTCGGTAACACGATCACAATGGGTGAACCCGTATTCCGTGTCACCAGCATCGAACCGCTCGTTGCTTATCTTTATGTTCCGGAACGCGAGTATCGGAAGATTTCTCCGGGGCAGCCGGTGAGAATTGATATCGACGCACTCGGTGGCGAGCAAGTTCCCACAGCTGTAACACGCGTCAGCCCGAGCATCGACGCCGAAACCGGGACATTCAAAGTCACGATCGAAATTCTCGATCCCGAACGGCGTATCAAGCCCGGCATGTTCGCCCGTATAAGCATCGTTTATGACAAACATGAAGACGTACTGCAGGTACCGCGTAGCGCCATCGTCGATGAAATGAGCACGATTAGTGTATTTGTCGTGGAAGACAATGTTGCCATCCGCCGTCCAGTGCAGACAGGATTTGCCGCAAACGGCCTTATTGAAATCACAAACGGTCTCGACGACAAAGACCACGTCATCACAGTGGGACAGGTGGGTCTGAAGCCGGAAGCGAAAGTCACAGTCATTAATGCGCCTGACGAATCGCCGTCCGACAGCACGGAAGAAAGTGGAAGCGTCACCGAAGGTCAAGACTGATGCGGCGCCTGATTGAGCTGGCAACCGAGCGGCGCGTTACGATCGTCATGCTGATGGTTGCGATCGTCCTGTTCGGCATGGTGTCGCTGTCGCGGCTGAAACTGAACCTGTTGCCGGACATTTCCTACCCAAGTGTGACGGTGCGAACCGAGCTGACCGGTGCAGCGCCCGTCGAAATCGAGAACCTCATCACCAAACCGATCGAGGAAGCGGTCGGGGTCGTTCGTAATGTCCGCCTGGTGCGCTCCGTCTCCCGCTCCGGGCAGTCTGACGTGACGGTCGAGTTCCTGTGGGGCACCGAAATGGATATCGCGGGCGTTGACGTGCGGGAAAAAATCGATGTCCTGTCCCTGCCGCTGGAGGCCGAACGCCCGCTGTTGCTGCGCTTTGATCCCGCATCCGAACCGATCATGCGGCTGGGCCTGTTGTACAAGGACGACAGCAGCGCCGAGGACGACTCGCCCGAAGTGCGTCTCAAGTCTCTGCGCAGGCTCGCTGAAGACCGCATCAAGACAGAGCTCGAGGCACAGCAGGGTACGGCGGCGGTAAAAGTCAGCGGCGGCCTGGAGGACGAGATTCAGATTCGGGTCGACCAGCAAAAGCTGTCGCAACTAGGCATCAGCATTGACCTGATTGCCTCACGAATCCGCGCGGAAAACGTCAACTTGTCGGGCGGCCGCCTCGAGGAAGGCGATCAGCGCTTCCTGGTCCGAACCCTCAATGAGTTTCAGAGTATCGAGGAGTTTCGTGGCGCCATCGTGGCGAACGTTGCCAACCGACCCGTCTATCTAGGTGATGTTGCAACGGTAGAGCGCGGCTACAAGGAACGAGAGGCCATAACACGCGTCAAGGGCCGTGAGTCCGTCGAACTCGCTGTCTATAAGGAAGGCGACGAAAACACGGTTCAAGTGGCCAAACTTATCGACCAGCGCGTCGAGCGAATCCGGGAATCACTGCCCGAGGACATCGAATTAGTCGTGATCTATGACCAGTCCACGTTTATCTCGTCGGCCGTCAACAACGTCAGAACCGCTGCGATCCTGGGCGGCTTGATCGCGATCCTCGTGCTTTACGGATTTTTGCGCGACGCCAGAGCCACAACGATCGTTAGCATCGCCATTCCGGTTTCAGTTATTGGCACATTCCTGCTGATGTACACGAACGACATTTCCCTCAATATCATGTCTCTAGGCGGCATCGCCCTGGCCGTCGGCATGCTGGTCGATAATTCGATCGTGGTACTCGAGAATATCGTCAGAAAGAAAGAACAGGGGCAGGGTATCGTCGAAGCTGCGCAGAATGGCACGGCAGAAGTCGCCAGTGCCGTCACAGCGTCAACCTTGACGACCATCGCGGTGTTTTTCCCGATGGTGTTCATCAGTGGCATTGCCGGGCAGCTCTTCCGTGATCAGGCATTGACCGTGACCTTCGCACTCGTATTCTCGTTGATCGTTGCGCTCACACTCATTCCGATGCTTGCGTCACTGGGCGCGCGCAGCCGTTACGACGAAGGCGACGATGGCAAGCCGGCAGGACGATTCACACGAGCAGCCGCCGCCGTCGTGCGGCTGTTTGGCATCGCCTTCTTCTTCATTAGCAAGGCCTTCCGAATTCTACTCTGGCCGCCGACCTGGGCCATGCAGCACCTGTATGCCGCGGCAGCTGCCGTTTACCCGCCGCTATTGCGGTGGTCGTTGTCCCACCGCTGGCTCGTGGTAGCCGCGGCCGCCAGCATATTCGTAGCGACAATGTCGTTGGTCCCAAGGCTCGGGACCGAACTGATTCCACAATTTTCGCAGGGCGAGTTTAACGTTGACCTGCGCCTTTCCCCGGGCGCGCCATTGGCCGAGACTGATCGGGCGATACAGGCGGCACAGCGTGCCGCTGCCGGCATCGACGCCATTGCGCTCGACTATTCGGTTGCCGGCACGGGTAACCGCCTGGATGCGAATCCCGTCGATGCGGGCGATAACACCGGGTCCCTCAGCATTACGCTAAAGCCGGGGTCGGGACGGCAAGCCGAAGATCGAACGATGGCGGCGATGCGTGCGGAGCTCGCTCGGCTGCCTGGCGTGCAGTACAAATTCAGTCGCCCTGCATTGCTGTCATTCGCGAGCCCGTTGCAAATAGAAATTTCCGGCTACGACTTCGACGGTCTCGCGCGCACCAGTCAGACACTGGTCGAGGCGATGTCTGCTTCGAATCGCTTTTCCGACATAAAGACGACGGTGGAAGGAGGCAATCCGGAAATCCAGATCGTCTTCGACCAGGAACGCGTCGCCAAACTCGGACTGGCTGTGCGCGACATCGCGAACCTGGTCGTTGCGAACGTCCGCGGAGAGCTGGCAACACGTTACACCTGGCGCGACAAGAAAATTGACGTGCTCGTTCGCAGTGTAGACACCCGTCAATCGAGTATCGAAGAAATCCGAAGCCTGATCGTGAACCCTTCGTCCGACAGGCCCGTGACGCTGGATGCGGTTGCGACAGTTTCCGTGTCGCAGGGTCCCGCGGAGATCCGTCGTGTTGCGCTGCAGCGCGTGGCCATTATCACGGCAAATCTCGCCTACGGAGATCTTGGTGCCGCTACGCTTGAAGCCGGCAATATTGTCAGCCGCCTTGCCCTGACACCCGGAATTACAGTGCTGGTATCCGGGCAGAGCGAGGAGATGCAGAAGTCATTCGAGTCCATGCGGTTTGCCCTGGTGCTCGCCATATTCCTGGTTTACCTCGTCATGGCGTCACAGTTCGAGTCTCTGATACATCCGTTTGTCATTCTATTCACTATCCCACTCGCGTTGGTCGGTGCGGTAATCGCGCTTTTCATTACTGGTACTACTGTCAATATAGTCGCGTTTATTGGTGTGATCATGCTTGCCGGTATCGTCGTAAACAACGCGATAGTGCTCGTCGATCTCATTAATCAGCTGCGCGCGCAGGGTAAAGAGCGGTACGACGCGATAATAGAAGCGAGTACCGCACGTTTACGACCGATCCTGATGACCTCGCTGACAACGGCACTCGGACTCCTGCCGATGGCCGCAGGTATTGGTGAAGGATCCGAGGTCAGGACGCCGATGGCCATCACGGTAATCGGTGGACTCGTCGTGTCGACGTTGCTGACGCTGGTCGTCATTCCGGTCGTGTACTCGTTGCTGGACAGAAAACGATGGCCCGCGGCCGAGCCTGACGCCGGGATCGCACGATGAAGCACACCGAGGTCGCATTGCGCCGCCCGGTCACAACGGTAGTGGTGTTCGTTGCGCTGGCACTGGTCGGTATTATTGCGGCCCGGCTATTGCCACTTGAGAAATTCCCGGACATCGAGTTTCCCGGCATATTCGTTCAGATCCCATATGCCGGATCGACACCTGAGGAAGTCGAGACGCTGATCACTCGTCCGGTAGAGGAAGCGTTGGCCACATTATCCGGGGTCGAACAAATGTTCTCGAGTTCCCGCGAAGGGCAATCGGAGATATTCCTCCTGTTCAACTGGGATCAAGGCATGGGCGCCAAGGGTATCGAAGCTCGCGCCAAAGTGGATGGCATCCGACACCTGTTGCCTGCCGATATACGTCGCATCTTCGTTTTCACAGGCTCACTGGGCGACCGGCCCGTGTTAAACCTGCGTATCTCCAGCGACCGCGATCTATCTGACAGCTATGACATGCTGGACCGCCTGCTGAAACGGCGGCTTGAGCGAATTGAGGGTGTATCGCGCGTCGCTCTGCAGGGCGTGGATCCCCGCGAGATCCGAATCCTGCTGCAACCGGATCGACTCGCCGCGCACGGCGTCGATCTCGCGTCATTACGCAACCTGCTGGTAAGCAGCAATTTCGCCGTCAGCGCCGGCAAGATCACGGCTGGCAATCAGCGCTTCAGTGTCCGTCCGAGCGGCGAATTCACATCGGTAGATGAGATTCGTAACCTCACGATCAATCAGTCCGGGCTGCGCCTCGGCGATATCGCGGATATCGAAATGCGTACCCCGGAACGCAACTACGGTCGCCACCTGGATCGTGACTATGCGATCGGCGTCGCAGTCAGCAAAACAACCGGTTCCAATCTAGTCGACGTCACAGACAGGGTCATTGCCGAAATCGCGGAAGTCGGCAAGTTGCCGCAGATGCAGGGCATCAATATTTTTTCGCTGGATAACGATGGTGACAGCGTGCGCGAGTCACTCTCGGACCTGCTCACGGCCGGAGCACTCGGCGGCCTGCTTGCGATAATCGTCCTATATTTATTCCTGCGCCAGGTCACCACGACGTTGATCGTTATCGCTGCGGTACCGTTCTCGTTGATGATTACCCTGGGTGCCCTGTACTTCGCCGGACTCACATTAAATATCCTCTCGATGATGGGACTGATGCTGGCTGTCGGCATGCTCGTTGATAATGCCGTTGTTATCACCGAGAGCATTTTCCGGCACCGGGCCGAGCGGCCCGATGCACCATTCCAGTCAACGATCGACGGCGTCAATGAAGTTGGCCTCGCCGTCATCGCCGGAACCGCAACGACGATCATCGTATTTGCACCGATCATCTTCGGTGCACAGATCGACATTACGATTTTTCTGACTCACGTCGCGATCACAATCATTGTTGCGCTACTGGCATCATTGCTGATAGCGCAGACACTGGTACCCATGCTGGCGGCACGTGTCGCGGTGCCGCCAAGACCGAAGGCGCGCGCGTGGATCTCACGCCTGACTGAAAAATACGTCGGCGGTCTGGAGTGGATTCTCGGCCATCGCTGGTGGACGGCACTCGGCATTTTCCTGGTTTGTGTGGTTGGTGTGTTACCGATGGCACTCGGCATCGTCAAGTTCGACATGTTCCCGCAAGATGTCGGGCGACGTTTGTTCATGCCCTATCACGTCGAAGGTCAACATGCGCTGGAGCGTGTCGAGTCGACCGTCAACACGATCGAAGAGTATCTATTCTCGCGCCAGGAGGAATTCAATATTCGCTCGATTTACAGCTACTTCGATGAGGGGCGCGCGGAATCGACGATCCTGCTTACCGACAAGTCGGACGCGACCCTGTCGACCAAGGACATTATTGAGCGCATCGAAAAAGACCTGCCCGAAATCGCCATCGGCAAGCCCAACTTCCAGTTCGATAGGCAGGGCGGCGGTGAAGGTTTTTCGATTCAGATCAGCGGTGATTCGACCGAAATACTGAATCGACTGGGCACCGAAGTCGCGCGGGCCCTGGCGTCGGTTGAAGGTTTGAAAGATGTGCGGAGCGATGCCGAGGCCGGTGACAAGGAAGTGCGCGTCAGTATCGACAGATCCCGGGCCGCAGCGGTTGGCCTGACGGCAGCAGCAATCGCTCAGTCAGTCAGCATCGCGATGCGCGGCGAGAACCTGCGTGAATTTCGTGGCGAAAGCGGAGAAATCGCGGTGCGCCTCGCTTTTCGTGACGACGACAAACAAAGCATCGAACAGCTGGCCGACCTGCCTTTGTATACGGCGGATGGCCGGCGGATCACGCTGGGCAGCGTCGCCTCCTTCCGCGTCAACGCATCGCCCGACACGATCCGCCGCACCGATCGTCAAACCGCTATCATTCTGACGGCCAATCTCGAAGACGAGGTCTCGGCAAACGACGTAAGACCGCGCGTCAACAGCCTCATGGAGCAGATAGCGCTGCCACCCGGTTACAGCTGGAAGGAGGGCCGCGGCTTCGAACGGGAGGATGAGACCGCAAAGATGATGGCCATGAATATCGTGCTGGGCGTTGCCTGCATTTTCCTGGTCATGGCCGCTTTATTTGAGTCGATGCTGCTGCCTTTCTCGATCATCCTCGGCTCGATCGTGTTCTCGATCTTCGGTGTATTCCTGTTTTTCGCCGCAACCGGCACGACATTCTCGTTAATGGCGATGATCGGCATCATGATTCTGATCGGAGTCGTCGTAAATAACGGCATCGTACTGGTCGATCATGTGAACAACCTGCGGCAGGAAGGAATGTCACGAGAGAAAGCTATCGTGACCGCCGGGCGTGACCGGCTTCGCCCGATCCTGATGACGGTCGCCACGACGATTGTCGGGCTGGCG
>CAMYLB010000093.1:1279-3431 GCA_947259145.1 uncultured Woeseiaceae bacterium | reverse complement strand
CGTTACCGAGCACAGCCAGGGTTCGACCATGGTCATGGGTATGGCAAATCTCGCGATGGCCACGGGCAACCTTGGTCGCTCCGGCGTCGGCGTGAACCCACTCCGCGGCCAGAACAATGTGCAAGGTTCGTGCGACATGGGTTCATTCCCACACGAGCTTGCAGGCTACAGGCCCGTCGCGGATGACGAGGTGCGCGGGCAGTTCGAGAAACACTGGGGCGTCACAATCGATCCTGAGCCGGGTTTCCGCATACCGAACATGTTCGACGCTGCGTGCGCCGGGCAATTCAAAGGCATGTACATCCAGGGCGAAGATCTCGCCCAGTCCGACCCGGACACACATCACGTCGAAGCCGCACTGAGCAGCATGGAGTGCATTGTCGTGCAGGACCTGTTCCTGAACGAAACAGCAAAGTTCGCACATGTGTTCCTGCCTGGCACCTCGTTTCTCGAAAAGGACGGCACGTTCATAAACGCCGAGCGCCGCATCAATCGCGTGCGTCCCGTGATGGAGCCGCAGCAAGGCAAAGACGAGTGGCGGATAACGCAGGAACTTAGCATTGCGATGGGCTATCCGATGCATTACGACAACGCGGCAGAGATCATGGATGAGATAGCCGAACTCACGCCGACTTTCAGAAACGTCAGTTTCAGGTTCCTGGATGATGTCGGCAGCGTGCAATGGCCCTGCAATGATGAGGCACCAATGGGCACTCCGATCATGCACATCGACCATTTCGTGCGCGGCAAAGGCCTGTTTGTCGAGACCGATTACGTGCCGACGGAAGAACGCACGAACCGCAAGTTCCCGTTACTGCTTACAACCGGGCGGATCCTGTCGCAATACAATGTCGGCGCCCAGACACGGCGCACTGCAAACAACATTTGGTACGGCGAGGACCTGCTCGAGATACATCCGAGTGACGCCGAGGTGCGTGGTATCGAAGACGGTAAACTGGTCGCACTCGCAAGCCGCAAGGGCGACATCACCTTGCGTGCCAAAATAACGACGCGCGTAAAGCCAGGCGTTGTGTACACCACGTTCCACAATCCGGAAACCGGCGCCAATGTCGTGACGACGGAATACAGCGATTGGGCAACCGATTGCCCGGAGTACAAGGTCACGGCTGTCCAGATTGCACCGGCGACTCATCGTTCAGGCTGGCAGGAAGAATTTGCGGCCCGCGCGAAGCAACAGGGCAAGATTGTTGAGACGAACTGATATGATCAACAGCGGGCGCTAGTAGCTCGCATAGAAGAAAAACAAGGGGAAGACTCTGAACCGCCTAACGACCGCAAGCCTCGCGGGCATCCTAGCGTGCCTGCCTCTCCTTTTTCTGGTGTCCCCTGTGTTCGCCGCGGACGTCAGCATTGACGCCCCCAAAGTACTGCTGACCAACGTCGGTTTCGACGCCAAGGTAAACGGTCTGGCCGCCGGCAGCCGCATCGAGCTGTTGCTTAACGGTAAGACAATCGCGATGGGCACGGGAACAGGCCTTGCGGCTACCGGCATCAAGATTGCGGACACCGGCACTGCCCGACTGGAAGTACTGCGCAACGGCAAGAGGGTCCTGGAAAAAGAGATCCCCGTAATTCCGGCGGCCGTATCGATACTGCCGCCGCTCGTCGCGATCCTGCTGGCCTTCCTGCTGCGCTCGGTGATCCCCGCCCTGTTTGTCGGCCTGGTGGTCGGTGCATGGGCGATCAATGGCATGACCCTGTCGGGCGCCTTCCGCGGCTTTTTTGAAACCGGCACGATCTACATTCTCGATACGGCCGTCAACCCGGATCACATGGCTATCATGATCTTCACTTTCCTGATCGGCGGAATGGTGGGCGTGATCTCGCGCAACGGCGGCATGGTCGGCATTGTTGATCGCATTATGCCGTTCGCCAGCAGCCCGCGACGCGGGCAAGGCGTGGTCGCGACGCTCGGTTTGGCGATTTTCTTCGACGACTATGCCAATACAATGATCGTCGGCAACGCGACCCGTCCCATGAGTGACAAGCTGCATATCTCGCGCGAAAAACTGGCGTACCTCGTCGACTCGACCGCCGCGCCGGTTTCGACGATCGCCGTCATTACGACCTGGATCGGCTTCCAGGTTGGTTTGATCGATTCTGCCATCAAGGGACTCGACGGCATCGATCA
>CAMYLB010000093.1:0-1242 GCA_947259145.1 uncultured Woeseiaceae bacterium | reverse complement strand
ATTCCGTGCCGGGCGATCAACGCCGTATTGCCGATTATGACCATGGTCTCGACCGTGATTATCGGCCTGTTCATCAGCGGCGAAGGCGAAACCGTCACCGACATCATCGGCAGTGCGAACGCTTACTCGGTACTGATCTGGGCATCGCTGCTCGGCAGCTTCATGGCCGCCATGTTATCGCTGGGTCAGCGCTTGTTAACGCTGGACGAAACCATCGACGCATGGCTGGCCGGCGCCAGATTCATGATGACCGGTCTCGTACTGCTGATACTGGCGTGGGCTATCGCTGATGTTGCGGGCATTTTGCAGACGGCGCCCTACCTCATCACCGTATTGGGCGATTCGATATCTCCATACACGCTGCCAGCCGTTATTTTCCTTCTGGCCGGCGCCACGGCGTTTGCTTCCGGCTCGAGTTGGGGCGTTATGGCCATTCTTATGCCCCTGGTCATCCCGCTCTGCTGGGCGGTCTTGCAGGCGAACGGGATCGCCGATGCCGAACACATGCACATTCTGTATTCCTGCATAGCCTGTGTTCTAACGGGTGCCGTCTGGGCCGACCATTGCTCGCCGATTTCCGACACCACGGTGCTGTCATCGATAGCTACGGGTTGCGACCACATGGATCACGTACGGACACAGTTGCCCTACGCGCTCCTGGGCGGCACCGCTGCGCTTCTTATTTGTGTTCTTCCAGCCGGGTTCGGACTGCCATGGTTCCTGTTGCTGCCAACTGCTGCGATAACCCTCGCTGTCGTGCACCGCTTCCTTGGAAAACCTGTCGACTGACAGCGGCGTTTGTTTGCACAACTCAGGCTTAATCCCTGTTATTGTTGGGCATGCGGCATTGTATTTTAAAAGGGGAGGCACGACCGTGAGCAAAGAACTGAGCGAACTTGAAAAAAACCTGCAGCAGACCAAGAAGCAATTCCTGGCTACTGCCAAGCAAGCGACCAAGGAACTCGACAGGCGGCGCAAAGCTTTACGCAAGGACATTGCTCGCGCCAACACGCGAGCCAAGCGAGCCCGGACTCAACTCCAGAAAAAGAGCGAACGGCTTGCAAACACCACTGCAGCCAAAGCAAAACGGGAACTTAGAAAACAGATTCGCAGCCTGGAAAAAATGCTCGACGGGGCGCGGGGTGACGCGGCTCAGCTGCGCAAAGACCTTGCGCCTGTAATGAACGACCTGGCGAGCGCGCGCGATCACCTGTCGCATGCGCTGCATGTTGATCGCGCGAT
>CAMYLB010000092.1 GCA_947259145.1 uncultured Woeseiaceae bacterium | reverse complement strand
GCCATTGCCATCAATGCCGTGCTGCATTCAAAACGCCGCTTCGGTGGGCTGATGGCTCTTTCGACCTACATCGCATTACCCGACGAACTCAGCGCCAGTGCCGGGAATCGGGATGTACCGGTGTTCATGGCACACGGCAGCTTCGACCCGATGCTGCCCATGCAGTGGGGCCGCGCGTCGGCGGACAAACTGATCGAGGCGGGCTTTAGCGTCGAATGGCATGACTACCCGATGGCGCATGCCGTGTGCCCCGAAGAAATCGATGACATTCGCGGGTGGTTGCTGTCTGTTCTCGCGCCGGTCAAACCCGGGTCACGAACGTAATTCGGGAATCTCCGGTCGACACGCCCTGTGCATCGAAACGTCGCTCGATCATTCGCCATTTGCCCGAGCCGTCGGCAAGCACAACGGTCGAACAGCGCGTGCCGTATTCCGGCATGACGATGAACGGCGCGGTAATAGCGTGTGCTCGGGCAAATCCGAGGGTACTCGATTCGACCTCTTCGATCGGACCTTTGCTGCGGTCGTCGAGCAAGCGCAACAGCGTCGTTTCGTTGACTGAATTTCGAGCCAATAGCGCAGCCAGTCTTTCCCTGCTGCGCCTGACTTTGTCCCAGGGCCCGTCGAGCAGCTCGTTGCTAAGCCCGTAGAGCCCGGCAGGTAGTGCGCGCGGCCCGCCGCCGCGGTTGGACAGAAACGCGACCTCGTGGAGGTCGCCAACAATCAGGTTAAATCCCGCGTAGGCAGGGCCATCGATTGCTTCGAGATATTGCAGCGGCGGCTGGTCACTTTCGAGGAACTCAGTGACAAGGTGTCCGCGCGAACGGAACCTCGGAGAGACTGGCTGGGCGTCGCGGAAATTGGTGACGGTTGCAAAGCGTCCGTTGCGGTGCAGTGCCAGCCAGGTGCCGCCGGCCTGCAGGTCTCGTCCGCCCACGACATCGGGGTTGTCGGGCCACCAGTCGGCTTTTTGGGTCGGCCGCGAGTGGAACTCGTCGCGATTGCCCGCAAGGATCAGCGGATACTCTTTGCTTTGTCCGATCGCCAGTACAACCAGGCACACGGTCAGTCAACGTTGCCGAGCAATATCCAGTCGTCAACCAGTCGTCTGGCGATAGAGATCCGAAACGGCAGCTTGGGGAAATCGGAGCGCAGGTCTTCGCGCGTAAACCAGCGCGCGTCTTCGAGCTCGCCGTCGTTCAGAACGATGTCGGTCGAGCTTGCCTCCGCCATGAAGCCGAGCATCAGTGACGTTGGAAACGGCCAGGGCTGAGAACTGTGATAGCGCACAGCACCGACACGAATGTTGGTCTCCTCAAAGACCTCACGGCGGACAGAGTCTTCCAGGCTTTCGCCGGGTTCAACGAAACCCGCAATCGTCGAGTAAATATGCTCCGGCCAGATTTGCTGACGGCCGAGCAGGCAACTGTCTCCTTTGTAAACCAGCACGATAATTGCAGGATCCGTACGCGGAAATATTTCCTTGCCGCAGTCGGTATTCGTGCAACGTTGCGTATTGCCGCCGGCCTCAGGCATTGCGGCGGAACCGCAAATGGGACAATACGATTGCGATGCTTGCCAGACCACGAGGGCCCGCGCATGTGCGACGAGATTGGCCTCGTCCAGCGGCAGCTTTGTACCCAGGAAACGCAGGCTCTCGAATGACCCGAACTCGGTGAACGGCTGTTGCTGATGCTCGTCGATCGCAAGCGCGAACGCCGGCTTGTTTCTGAACAGCCCGAGAAAGATCAGGTTGTGTTCGTCGACATAGGCCTCGATTTGCGGCCGCTTGAGCCATACCGCGTGCGGGGGATCGCCGCCAATCAGGCAGAGATCACCCCACACAGGAACGAAGCGCGCATCCTCGCTGACAGCAGTCTCGCTGAGCCAATCCGGATCCTTGCGGCGTTCGCCGCTACGATCGACAAACGCGCCTGCAAATACGTTGTAGTTTTCCAAAGCTTGCTACGCGTTACGGACCTACTGTTTTGCGAGCAGGTCGCGGATTTCGGTCAGCAGCGTTTCTTCCGCCGATGGTTTGGGCGGCTCTGCCGGCTTCTCTGCTTCCTTCTTCTTCATGGAGTTGAGTCCTTTTATCACCATGAATATCGCGAATGCGATGATGACGAAATCCAGCACGGTATTGATGAACATGCCGTAGTTGATCGACGC
>CAMYLB010000091.1 GCA_947259145.1 uncultured Woeseiaceae bacterium | reverse complement strand
CCTGTTCCGAGCCCAATTTGGCGGTTGCTGCGGATTGTGCGTTACGGCGACGAGGACTAAGATGTAACAAACAAAAGAGTGCGATTGCTCAAATCGTCATGAAACTCGCGCGGCTGCAAGGGCAGCCAGGTTGTCCGTAAACGCTCACAAGGCTTACGGCTGGCCAGCTCAGAACCAGGGCTCGCTAACAAAGAAGCCCCCGGCCGCAGCGACATCGGCATCGTGCTCGGCAAAGCCGTTCGCGATCAATGCGGGCCCAATAGACTGCAGCACTGATCGCCCGGCAACCTATTTCGTATCGTCAGGGGGGACGTCATGCATACCACATCCAAAACTCTCATTGCGCTCGCGCTGATCATCGCACTGTGTTCGGCGCCCGTGTCGGCACAGATACTCGAGCTGCCGGGACTCACCGGCAAGGCACAAATCGTGCGCGACGCAGAAGGTATCGCCCACATCCGGGCACAGAACGACGAGGACCTTTATTACCTGCAGGGCTGGGTGCATGCCGAAGACCGGCTGTTCCAGATGGACCTGACGCGGCGTCAGCCCAGCGGCACGCTGGCGGAGCTGTTTGGACCACCGGCGCTGGCGGGCGACGTGCAGTCCCGCACGCTCGGCTTGAGGCGCGCGGCCGAGCGGTCCGCCGGGGTTCTGTCGGAGGAAACGCTAGCCGCGCTCGAGGCCTATGCGCGCGGCGTCAATGACTGGGTCGCGCTCGGTCCCGGCCTGCCGCCCGAATACGGATTCCTCGGCTTTGACGAGCGGTCGGACTTTCGGCCCTGGAACGTCGTCGACAGCGTCGTTATCGGCAAGGCAATCGCATTTGGATTGTCGTTCGACCTCGACACCGACCTCACGCTCGACTTGCAGGCCTACATCGGCGCCCTGGGCCCGGCCGGCGCGCTTGTCTTTACGCAGGATGTGTTTCGCTCGCAGCCGTTTGACTGCGCGTCGACCATTCCTGATGCCACCAATGCCTATCCGTTCATTCCACTGCCCGGCCCTGTCGACCCGGAAGCCTGCCCGCCGCCAAGACCAGCCGTGGCCGCCGCCAGCCGCGGCAAGGCAAAACACACTAAGCGTTCCGACAAAAGCGCGCGCGGCCCGGCCACTGCAACGACAAAGGCGAACACCTCACCCGACCTGAAGGTTCTCGCAGAGCGCGCCGGCAAATCCATGCGCCGCTCGACCTTCATCCGTGAGCGTCTCGATGCGGACGGCACGATCGGCTCCAACGAGTGGGGCATCACGCGGTCCATCGGCGCGAACGGCCGCCCGATTATCGCCAACGACCCGCACCTTTCGCTCAACACGCCGTCTACGTTCTACCCAATCGGGCTCGAGGCGCCGGGCCTGAATGTCTTCGGCAGCAGCTTCCCGGGTGTGGCCTTCGTTGTGCTCGGACACAACAAGCACGTCCACTGGGGCGCTACGACCAACCCGATGGACGTCACAGACACCTTCGTAGAACTGCTGCTCTTCGACGACAACGGCGTGCCCGTGGCGACGACGTTCGAAGGCCAGCTCGAGCCCGTCGAGCGCGTGCCCGAACAGTTCTTCTTCAACGCGGGCGGCTTCCTCTTGCAGGCACCGCCGGGCGGCGGCATTCCCGCGGAGACGATCATTGTTCCACGCCGCAACAACGGCCCGATCATCGAGTTACTGGCGGCGCCTGCACCCGGTGCTGTCGTGCCTGCGCTCAGCGTGCAGTACACGGGATTCAGCGCCACGCGTGAGCTCGACACGTTCAGGCTCTGGAACGAGGCCAAAAACCTCAAACAGTTTCAGGACGGGCTGCTGCTCTTCGATGTCGGCTCGCAGAACTGGGTTTACGGCGACAACGCGGGCAACGTCGCCTATTTCGCCAGCGCCGAGATGCCTATCCGTTCCGACCTGCAGCAGGGCTTCGTTGCGCCCGGTACGATTTCCGGCTTGTTCGACCCGAGCGCGCCGGTCCCGCCCTGGTTCATCCGCGACGGTACGAGCGCTGAACACCAGTGGCTGCCTGTCGAAAACCCGCAGCCCGGCCAGGCGATCCCGTATGAAATCCTGCGCCAGGACGAGCTGCCGCACACGATCAATCCACCCGTCGGCTGGTTCGTCAATGCCAACAACGATCCCGCGGGCACGGTGCTCGACAACAACCCGCTCAACCAGCTGCGTGTCGGCGGTGACGGTATCTAT
>CAMYLB010000090.1 GCA_947259145.1 uncultured Woeseiaceae bacterium | reverse complement strand
CATCTTAGTCCTCGTCGCCGTAACGCACAATCCGCAGCAACCGCCAAATTGGGCTCGGAACAGGTTTTGGTCTGAAAATCCGCGTGTCGGTGGTTCGATGGATGCGGATCGACTTATTGTCAATCCTTACCCTAACGGGCGGCTTCGCCGTCTTAGTTCGGTGGATTCCTCGCTACGCTCGTCACCCCTTCGGGGCGCCTTTGGCGTCCAAATCGGCTATGCCGATTTGTCGCGAACTGATCCGCCACTGGCCACCAACTCTTCAACCCATCCCATGGGCACGAAGCGGGGCATCTAGCTGGTGCTCATTGATACTCGACTGACTTTGTCGGCAACTGCGGCGAGCTCGGGAACGCGCGCCGTGAGGCGCGGAAAATCGATTTCCTGCGCAGCCATGTCGAAAGCTTTCACGGCGCCCGAGTCGAAAACGATTACAGCGACCGGTGCCAGCTGGGCGAACAAGTGGTAACCGGTGTCCGAGCTCATGCGCTGAACGTCGATCGATTCGACCGCATGGATGGAGAGACTTTCTTCCCGATGCAGTTCCCTGACTCGTAGCCTTGACATCTTCAGCCCGCTCGCTTCATCGTCCGAATTCCCTGCCAAACCGCTGGCGACAGCATCAAGGCCACAGCCAAGTAGATGATGTGAAGGGGAACCAGCCGGACGATTCCGTGGCTGTCCATTTCGAGTGTCGCATCGAAAAAATCGGGCACGACAGAGATCGCCGCCCCCTCGGTATACGCGAGCATGCCGGCAATCGGACCAATAATGGCCCAAAGCTGGCCGGTGTCGGCAGGATCACTCAGACCAAGGCGAACGTTCAATCGAACGTCGTCCTTGCGAATGGCGCGCCACAGGTCGGCGGCAAACCGGAACAAGCGACGCCGGAATGCCTTCTGCCGGATGGCGGCAAACGCAATCGGCCCTGCATCCGAAGGTCGTGTCGCGCGATTGTCGGTGGGCTTGGTGTTGTCTGCGTCCGCAGGTGCGGGCGTGGGACGATCTGTCGGTATGCGAAACTGCAGCAAACCGAATGCCCAATCGATGACGGCGTCGTTTCTATATCCACTTCGCGAGGACACGTCATAGGTCAGTGACAACGGGATGGCGAGAACAGCGACTGCCAGCCGCACGAATATCAGCACACCCGTGAGCATGGTATCGCTCCGTTGTCAGGCGGATGTCTCTGCGTGCTTTGCCGACGCCACTTTGCTTACCGATTCAGCAACTTTCTCAAATGCAGAAGCTGCGCCGGACTTTATTGATTCGACGCGAACCCCATCGGCATTGATGATGATGAGTGCCACGGGCTTCACACCGCCGCCACCGCCGGTTCCGCCGCCATGACCACTGCCTTTTTTGGGCTCATCCCTGGCCAGCAACCTGATATCGCATGAGGGATTCTCCGGATTGAGGTGCCCTCGGAACTAGGGTGCAATTGTGATGGCCCGGCAAGAGAACCGCTATGACCACCACGCTGACGGTCCGCGACCTTACCAAGACTTATCGCACGGGTGAGGTCGAAGTGCATGCATTGAGAGGCGCTAATCTCGACCTGTACGAGGGCGAACTCGTTGTCATGCTGGGTCCTTCCGGCTCGGGCAAGTCAACGCTTCTCAATATCATTGGCGGGCTCGATACGGCGACCTCTGGTACCGTGCGTTTCCGTGATCACCAGCTGACAGGCGCAGATGAGTCGGAGTTGACGCGCTTCAGGCGCGACCATGTCGGATTCGTCTTCCAGTTCTACAACCTGATCCCCAGCTTGACAGCTGAGGAGAACGTGGCACTGGTGACCGAGATTGCGAAACGACCGCTCGACCCGGCCGCCGCGCTCGGAATCGTAGGCTTAAGCGAGCGCGTGAATCATTTCCCGGCCCAGCTTTCTGGCGGCGAGCAGCAGCGCGTTGCGATTGCTCGGGCAATCGCCAAGCAGCCCGAGCTATTGCTTTGCGACGAACCTACCGGTGCCCTCGACAGCGAAACCGGCATTCTGGTGCTCGAAGCTATAGACCAGGTCAATCGCGAACTCGGCACCACCACGGCCGTCATCACCCACAACACGGTCATCAGCTCGATGGCCGATCGCGTTTTTCACATCGCGGACGGCTCGATTGCGAAGATCGAAGAGAATGCCGAGCGGCGTTCCCCGGCGGAGATGGCCTGGTGATGCGCGCAATTAACCGCAAAGTGCTGCGCGACCTGTGGCACCTGCGTGGCCAGGTGATCGCTATTGGCATGGTGGTCGCGGCGGGTATTGCGGCACTTATCATGTCGCTGTCGACGCTCGAGGCACTCGACGAAACGACAGCGGCTTACTACGAACGCTACCGATTCGGCGACGTATTCGCATGGGTCAAGCGCGCACCCGACAGCGTCGAAAAACGCATCGCCTCGATTCCAGGCGTACGCACTGTGCAGACGCGCGTGTCGCAGTACGCAACGCTCGATATCGTAGGTTTCGCCGAGCCCGTGATGGGCCGGTTCGTTTCCTTGCCAGCGGGGCGCCAGCCAATCCTGAACCAGCTCGCGCTGCGCAGCGGTCGCCTGCCCGAAGGCGGCGCTGACGACGAGGTTGTGCTCAACGAGCCGTTCGCCGAAGCGCACGACCTCGCGAACGGTGATGAGATCGTTGCCGTAATCAACGGCCACCGCCGGGAGCTTCGCATCGTCGGCACCGCGTTGTCGCCCGAATTCGTGTATGCGCTGGGTCCGGGCGCCTTGATGCCAGATGACATGCGCTTCGGCATTCTCTGGATGGGGCACACGGCACTCGCGGCTGCTTACGACCTCAAGGGTGCATTCAATAACGTGTCGCTGGTTCTGGAACGCAACACCAACAGGGCGCAGGTAATTCAGCAACTCGACCGCGTGCTCGAGCGGTATGGTGGAGTGGGAGCGATAGCCCGAAAAGACCAGCTCTCCAACTGGTTCGTGATGAACGAGATGGAGCAGCTAAAGACCATGTCGAAGATTCTGCCGACAATCTTCCTGGTCATCGCGGCTTTTCTCACTAACATGATCATGGCACGCCTCGTTGCGACAGAGCGGGGCCAGATCGGGCTCATGAAGGCCTTTGGTTATTCGAACTACGAGGTGGGGCTGCACTACGCCAGGTTCGTGATCGGCATCGTCCTCGTCGGTAGCGTGATCGGCATTGCCGCCGGCACCTGGCTGGGCCGCATGAACACCCAGATGTACGCCGACCTGTTCCGCTTTCCATTGCTTTTGTACCGACCGAGTACATCCGCAATAGCGATTGCGGTCAGCGTGAGCCTGGTGTCGGCGCTGCTCGGCTCCGCGGGGGCGGTGCGACAAGCCACCAGGCTGCCGCCGGCGCAGGCGATGCAACCACCGGCACCGGCTGCTTTCCGGCGCATGCGCCTTTGGGACACGCAGGCGGCGCGTTGGCTCGATCAGGGTTCGAGAATCATCGTGCGTAATATTCTGCGCTCGCCGATGCGTTCTGCGTTGACGACGCTCGGCGTCGCCGCATCCGTCGGCCTGCTGGTCCTTGCGATGCAGTGGAACGACGCACTCAATTATCTCGGCCAAAGCTACTTCTTTCATGCACAGCACCAGGACGCAACGATCGGCCTGGCGGAGCCGCAGTCCGAAACGATCCTGCACGATTTCGAACACCTGCCCGGTGTGCTTGCAGTCGAACCGATGCGCATCGTCGGAGCCGACCTGTCGGTCGGCCCACTCAGGCACCGCGGTTCGCTCACGGGACTCAAAGAAGATGCCTGGCTGCAGCCGATTTTCGATGACGCGAGCGCGAAAGTCGTACCCGTGCGGCCGAATGGCCTGGTGCTCGGCACCGTGCTCGCGGACAAGCTTGGTGTCTCGATCGGCGACCAGGTCTGGCTCGACGTGCTCGAAGGGCGCCGGCCGCAAATCTCGATGCCGGTCGTCGGGCTGATCGAGACCTACATCGCGATGCCGGCGTTCGTGCACATTGACGCGCTGAACCGCCTGCTTAAAGAACGGCCAAGCGTCGAGTACGTCAATTTACTTATCGATCGCCGCGACGAAGCGGCGTTCTACGCCAAACTCAAAGAGCTGCCGATGGTATCGGCCGTGATGTTGCGCCAGGCTGCGATCGACTCCTTTTATGGCACGATCGTCGAGCACATCATGGTGTTTATCACGTTGTTTTCCAGCCTCGCGTGCGCGCTCGGCTTCGGCGTGGCCTACAACAGTGCACGGATCGCGCTTTCGGAGCGCGGCCGCGAGCTCGCGACACTGCGCGTACTGGGCTTCAGCCGTGGTGAAATCTCCTACATACTGCTCGGTGAGATCGGCCTTCTGATCGCCGTCGCGTTGCCGTTGGGCTGCCTGCTCGGCCGCGGACTCTCCGAGCTCATGGCCACAGCATTCAACACCGAGCTGTTCCGCGTTCCGATGATGATCGAGCCGTCGACCTACGGACTGTCGGTCATCGTCGCGCTCGCTGCGACCCTGTTGTCGGCACTCGTTGTGCGCCATCGGCTGGATCACCTTGATCTCATCGAAGTACTGAAGACCCGGGAGTAGACCGTGACCGCAAACATCAAGCGAATCATAATCTGGACTGTCATTACCGGAATCATCGTGGCCGCCCTGGCATTAAGCTTTGCGCCGCGACCCGTCATGGTGGATCTCGTCGAGGTGCGGCCTGGTCCGATCGTCGTGACGCTGGACGAAGAGGGAGAGACGCGGGTGCACGATGTCTACTCCCTGTCGGCCCCAGTTGCTGGGCGCGTGCAGCGCATCGATAGGCACGTGGGCGACCCGGTCGTAGCGAACGAGACCGTGCTCGCGCAGATCGAGCCGGGAGACCCGAGCTTTCTCGACCCGCGCAGCGAGGCGCAGGCGCGTGCCGCGATCCACGCCGCCGAGGCTGCGCGCGACCTGGCCGCGGCATCGGTCAAGGATGCCGACGCGCAGTACGAGTTCGCGCGCGCCGAGTATGCACGCATGCAGGAACTCGTCATCGAGGGAAGCGTTTCGAAACGCGATCTCGATAGCGCAGAACGAGATTATAAGGCGCGCCGAGCAGGGCTGGACACGGCACGTGCAGCGCTGCAGGTCCGGAACTATGAACTCGAACTGGCGCGCGCCCAGCTCGTATCGCCGCTGCAGACACAGGGGTCACAGGAAGAGTGTGAATGCATCCCAATCACGGCGCCGGTCAGCGGCCGAATACTGCAAATCGCTGATCGCAGCGAACGCGTCGTACGAGAGGGCGATATGCTGATGCGAATCGGTGACCCCGGCGATCTGGAGATTGTCGTCGATTACCTGTCGATGGACGCGGTGAAAATCGAAGCGGGCCAACGCGTCTTGATCGAAAACTGGGGCGGCAACGAGCCGCTCGAGGGCAGGGTTCGGCTCGTCGAGCCGTTCGGTTTCCTGAAGATTTCTGCGCTTGGCATCGAGGAACAGCGCGTCAACGTCATCATTGATTTTGTGAACGACGAGGGCTGGGAGCGGCTCGGGCATGGATACCAGGTCGAATCGAGAGTCGTGCTGTGGGACGCCGATGCTGTTTTGGCCGTGCCGCTAACGGCACTATTCCGGGACGGAGATGACTGGGCCCTGTTCGTCGAGCAGGATAGACGTGCGAATATTCGCCATGTCGAGATCGGGCAGCGTAATGGTGTGATTGCAGAAATACGTGAAGGTATCGAGGCCGGAGACAGGGTGGTCGCGCACCCGAGCGACCGCGTGGCGGAAGGCGTCAGGATCGCGAGCCGGGATTAGATGATGACGCACGCCTCTTTATGAGCTGTCATCTTGCTGTCAACGAAGTTGAGCGGCTTTCACCGATCGAGATCAATCGCATCCCGCGTCGTTTTCTCGCACTCGGCAGACATGGCGTGAATCAGATCTAAATCCACGGGTCTATCTGCCCGATTACACGGAAGGGGCCGAACTCCCTGGTTACGTTGTCCTGCCGGCTCGTGACGGGATTGGTCACGTCGAAATCGACTTCGGGAAAGATCTCGGACCGGAAGACTTCATTGCCGTTCTCCGAGATGACGAAATAGAGATCAGGCTTCCGTTCGCCGATGGAGTCAATGGAAAGAATGTCCGCTGTCGAAAACAGAAATTCAGCGGTGCCGTCCTTGCTGAGAGTGGTCGAGCCCAGTTTGTCATCGAGCAGGCGGTCTTGATCGAGCAGCGTTACTTTGTATGCGGATCCGGTAAATGGCCGGCCTTCGGCATTCTCGAATCGGGCAATAACTTTGAAGATGTCGGCAGGCATGATGTTTCGATGGCTCCTGTGCAGAGAAGTCTACTCCGAAGGCTGGGGCCCGAAATCAGGGCTTCTGCGTATCTGGACCGCTTGATCGCCCGCCCTGGCATCCAGACGAAATTCGCGGCAAGGGCCGTCACTCTTTTCGAAGGTTTGTGTGAGCGTGACCGTATAGCGGTTACCGTATGCTAATTGGTCAAGGTTCGACACTCGGCCTCACGGCCGCGAACCACACGCTCACCTGTCATTGGTCCCTTTGTCTCGGTGACGATTGTATTCTGACCTTCCTGGTGATCATCGTTGTAGAAAAACACGACGACCCAATCATCTGTTCGCCTGAGCTCGTGCGCCCTGGCAGTGTTGGAGAACAAGGCCGTGAAGTGCCATTTCCCACGGTCAGTATGCAGGATGGGCAACCATGCGAGTCCTTCAGGATTGAATCGCTTCGGGGCGATCTTCGGCAATTTTCCGGCGGCCGAGCTTTGCCGATACTCCTGATCGACATCAAGCAGCATTTCAACCGGAGGCGTCACTTGCGGCACTTGTTGCCGGCTGTGACCACGGCCGAGCAGCGCCGCAAGGCCCGCCTGGACTGCCGCTGCGCGCCGGGCGCCAATTCCAGGAACGGCGCTGAGCCGACCGTCGTGTGCAGCAACCTCCAGCGCCTCGAGCGTATCAACATGTAATGCATCTTGAATGGCGTGAGCGAGCTTCGGTCCTATTCCCGGCACCGTTCTGAACAGATTCTCCGGCGCCGTCTCACCACGAAGACGGTCAAGCTGCGCTAACCGCCCTGTCCTGGCGATTTCATCAATGGATGCGGCCAGGCCCTGACCAATCGCAGGAAGCGCGATCAATCCCGCGACGCCGTCGTCACTCAGAATGTCGCGGGCATCCTCTTGTAGGGACTCAAGTGTCTGAGCTGCCCGAATGTAGGCGTTGACACGGAAGGGATTTGCCGCCTGTTGCCGCAGCACCTCCGCACATTTGCGGAATATGCTGGCAGTTTCCAAATTAAAGCGTGCGCTATTCATGCGGCGAGTCCGTAACTGTTACTCTAATAATCCTCCGGATCTATGATCACGTTATTTGCATCGATGAGCAGGATCCTGCATTTCAGCCGAGCCAGCTCGCTATAGAACGGCCGTCCTTTGAAAAACGACGGCGCGATAAGGAGGTCCGACTCCGACCTGACAAACTCGTGAATCCTCGTCGCTTCGTGTTCGGCAAGAATTTCAAACGCCAACTGTATTTGGGAATCGGTGGCGAGTTTCTGTAACCGACCCTGCGTGCGCATAACCGCATCTCTATCGACCTCTTCGGCACGCTTCGCAGTGAAGTTCATGCTGCCACCACTGGCGCGAGAGACCTCCTCAGTAAACGGCAGGCTTGCCGCCCGGCGCCACCGATCATCACGAACAAAGACAGTGATCAGTTCAGCACGTTCGCCTGTCATATGTTCCATTGCCGCTTGCCAGAGAGCTTGCAGCGAACCTGCCTCGGTTACCGCCAACATGACGCGGCGTGTGTTACTTGTGCCCTTTGTCATCACCGGCGCCTTCGGAAAACTGCTTCCGTCTGCTTGCGAATTGGATCAATTTGTTTTCTACCAATCGATTGAGCGTATCCGCCGGAAATTGGCCATCGTTATCGCGCTCTCCCGCGGTCATGCCCGTTAGTGCGGCAACGGCTTCATCTATGGTTCGCACTGCATAGACGCTGAACAAGTTATTTTGAACGGCTTCGACAACAATCTCGGTCAGCATCAGGTGCTTGATGTTGTCGCGCGGAATGATGACCGCGTGGGACCCGTCAAGTCCGCGTTCTTTACACACCGCGAAGAACCCCTCGATCTTTTCATTGATGCCACCGACCGCCTGCACACGACCCAGCTGATTGACTGAACCGGTGACTGCAAGATTCTGGCGAATCGGCACGCCTGAAATCGAAGACAGCAACGCGCAAAGCTCGCCAACCGACGCGCTGTCGCCCTCCACACCGCCATAGGATTGCTCGAACACAATGCTACCGTGCAAAGACAACGGTACGTCAGGCGCGTAGCGCGCGGCGAGCGCCGCCGACAGAATCATCACGCCTTTCGAATGGATCGCCCCACCCAGCTTTACTTCGCGTTCGATGTCGACGACATCACCCTTACCAACCCGGGTAGTGGCAGTAATTCTGACAGGGTGCCCGAACCGGTATTCCCCCAGGTCGGTCACGGATAGTCCGTTCACTTGTCCAACGCATTCGCCTGTTGTATCAATAAGCAGCGTCTCCCTCTTTATTGCGTCGACAACCTTTTTTTGGATTCGGTCTCGTCGATTGTCCCGCTGGCGAATAGCCTCGGTAACATCTTCAATTGCCACCTGATCGGCACCGCGCTTCCTTGCCCAGTAGTCGGCTTGCACTAACAGGTCATCGAGCGAACGCATATGCATTGAGAGACGCTCGCTATCGTCCGCATACCGAGCTCGTTGTTCAATGACTCGTGCAATGGCCGCGGCGCTAAGGGGCAGTAGTTCGCTTTCCCGTACACGCTCAGTGATGAGCCGGGCATAGGCCTCAACATTGTTAGTCGAGCGCTCGACGTCATCGTCGAAGTCCGCCGCAACTTTGAAGAGACTGCCGAACTCTTTGTCATACACACACAGTAAGTAGTAGAGCCAGCGCTCCCCGATCAACAATATCTTGAGATCAAGAGGAATGGGTTCGGGTTTCAACGTCGT
>CAMYLB010000089.1 GCA_947259145.1 uncultured Woeseiaceae bacterium | reverse complement strand
ATGAAAGACACGCCGGCGGCCGTTGCGTACCTGAAGGAACGCGGTATTGACGGCGCAACCGCAAAACGCTTCGGCATTGGCTACGCAGCGGACGGCTGGAGCAACGTGCTCGACAAGTTCGGACAATCCGCGGAAGCCACCGAACGGCTGCTTGCCACTGGCCTGATTATTCGCAAAGACAACGGTCAACATTATGACCGTTTCCGCGATCGCATCATGTTTCCAATTCGGGATACACGCGGCCGAACGATAGGATTTGGCGGCCGCGTCATGGGTGACGGTGAGCCAAAATATCTGAATTCTCCCGAGACCGTGCTTTTCCACAAGGGCCGTGAACTCTATGGATTGTTCGAGGCCCGCCAGGCATTGCGACAGATCGAGCAGCTCGTCGTCGTCGAAGGCTACATGGACGTTGTCGCACTGGCTCGGCACGGCATCGATTTTGCAGTTGCTACGCTTGGCACGGTTGCTACGCTTGGCACGGCGACCACGAGCGAACACCTGAATAACCTGTTCCGCCTGACCGAGAACGTCCATTTCTGCTTCGATGGCGATCGCGCGGGCAAAGCGGCTGCATGGCGAGCCCTGGAAAACGCACTGCCTCAAATCCGCGAGGGTCGCCAGATCCGATTCGTTTTTCTGCCCGATGGGCACGATCCCGACTCCTTCGTTAACGAGCATGGCGCCGACGGATTCGTTAACGCTATGGATAACGGTGTTGCCCTTTCCGAGTTTCTTATTGAGGAACTCGCGAGCCAGGTCGACATGCAGACCGTGGATGGACGAGCGAGATTGGCCGAACTGGCACGGCCCCTTGTTAACAAAATACCGACAGGGGTTTATCGCGAGCTGTTGATCGAGAGTCTCGCTGCAGCCGTCGGTCTGACCGCGCCGAAACTCGAGAAGATGATAGCGGGAGGGGCGGCGCACGCAAACGACAGGACATCGAGGTTCGCCGCCGCCGATAGGAAACGGCGGCTGCCGCCCGGCGTGGGCAAACCATCCGTCGTTCGGCATGCCATTACCATTATCCTGAACCACCCCGATGCCGGCCGAAACCTCGAAGCCGACAGGCTCGCGGGCGTCAATCGGCCGGGCACCGATTTGTTAAGGGCTCTTATTGAAACCGTGCGTTCTGAGCCCAATATAACGACAGCAGGCTTACTTGAACGCTGGCGACATGACGAACAGGGCCGCCACCTCGGCAAACTGGCCGCAGCGGCACTACCCCTCGATGAGGAATTTGACCCCGCTGAACTAGGTCGAAGAATGACGAAGTATTTGTGGATTGGGCTCTCACGAGAGCGTACTATTACTCGTTTGTATCTTTTGCCCGCAGGGGTTTTGTCTTGACGGAAAAAAAAGCAGCAGTCGGCGCCAGCAAGAAAGCAGCGGTCGGCGCCAGCAAGAAAGCAGCAGTCGGCGCCAGCAAGAAAGCAGCGGTCGGCGCTAGCAAGAAAGCAGGCGGCGGAAGCAAGCAAGCTCAAGAGCTGAAGGCACTGATTGCCCGCGGCAAGGAGCAGGGGTACCTGACCTATGCAGAGGTCAATGACCACTTGCCGAATGACATTGTCGACCCGGAACAGATTGAAGACATCGTTAACATGATTAACGACATGGGCATTGCCGTGCACGAAAAAGCGCCCGATGTCGAATCGATAACGTTGTCCGACGCAACGGCAACGGATGATGATGGCGCCGAGGAAGCCGAAGCCGCGCTCGCAAGCGTAGACGCAGAATTCGGCCGCACGACGGATCCTGTCCGCATGTACATGCGTGAGATGGGTACTGTCGAACTTCTGACTCGTCAGGGCGAAATCGAGATCGCGAAGCGCATCGAGGACGGCCTGAACCAGGTCAAATACCATATGGTGCACTTCCCGCCCACCGCAGAGGCACTGCTTGCAGTAGCCGATCGAGTGATTGGTGGCGAGACCCGCATGCAGGACTTCGTCGTGGGATTCATCGATCCGAATGAGCCCGACGAAGTCAAGCCACCTGCTCCGAAGTCTGACGATGACGATGAAGTCATCGATACGGGCCCGGATCCTGATGAAGTCAAAGCACGTGTCAGGGTTATTCGTCGCCACTTCAACCGCGCGATGAAAAACCTTGGCCTGCATGGCCTGAAGGACAAAAAGACCGTTAAGGCGCACGCGGACATGGCTGATCAGATCATGGAACTGAAGCTCGCGCCGAAGTTGTTTGACGCGCTGGTCCGAGACCTTCGTGATGTCGTCTCGATCATTCGCAGCCAGGAACGTCTAGTCATGCAACTTTGCGTTCGTGATGCCGGCATGCCTCGTAAAGACTTTCTGTCCAGCTTTCCAAAGAGTGAAACGGATCTCACCTGGATCGAGAAACACATTCGAGCCAAGCGCAAGCATTCCTCGATACTTGCCAAACTCAAGGACGACGTCACGCGCGCGCAGCGCAAGCTGATTGCAGTGGAGGAAGTGACTCGACTCCAGATCAGCGAGATCAAGGAGATCAACCGCCAGATGTCGATCGGTGAGGCGAAAGCTCGCCGCGCGAAAAAAGAAATGGTGGAAGCGAACCTGCGACTCGTTATCTCAATCGCGAAAAAGTACACCAACCGTGGCCTGCAGTTCCTCGACCTTATCCAGGAAGGCAACATCGGCCTCATGAAGGCCGTCGACAAATTTGAATACCGCCGCGGCTACAAGTTCTCGACCTACGCGACCTGGTGGATCCGTCAGGCCATCACGCGCTCGATCGCCGACCAGGCGCGCACGATCCGTATCCCGGTTCACATGATCGAGACCATCAATAAGCTAAACCGGATTTCACGGCAGATGTTGCAGGAAATGGGGCGCGAGCCGTTGCCCGACGAACTGGCCGATCGCATGGAAATGCCCGAGGACAAGGTTCGCAAGGTACTCAAGATCGCGAAAGAGCCGATCTCGATGGAAACACCGATTGGTGATGACGAAGACTCGCATCTGGGCGATTTCATCGAAGACCAGACCGTGCATTCGCCGGTCGATTCCGCGACAACCTCAGGCCTCAAGGAAACGACGCATTCGGTGCTGGCCGGCCTGACACCGCGTGAAGCCAAGGTGCTGCGTATGCGCTTCGGCATCGATATGAATACGGACCACACGCTTGAGGAGGTCGGCAAGCAGTTTGACGTCACCCGCGAACGCATACGCCAGATAGAGGCGAAAGCGCTCAGGAAGTTGCGGCATCCAACTCGTTCGGATCAACTCAGGAGCTTCCTGCTCGAAGACTGATTCGCTGCGTCCATGGTTAGCCAAGAAGCCGGGCAATGCCCGGCTTTTTTCTGCTAGAATGCCGCTCCTTATGTGGGCCTGTAGCTCAGTTGGTTAGAGCAGGGGACTCATCGCAAAATGGTGCGTTCGTGTCGAAAGACACGAAATGAACGGGATGAATTCAGGGAAACCTTAGCAGTTCGGCTGATGGCAATCCTGAGCCAAGCCGCGAGT
>CAMYLB010000088.1 GCA_947259145.1 uncultured Woeseiaceae bacterium | reverse complement strand
CGTGGCGGGCAAAGATCAGACTGAGTACTGCGTTTCCACGATTCCCCTCGGCGGCTACGTGCGATTCCTCGATAGTCGCGAAGGGCCTGTTGACAGTGCCGACGAAGGCCGGGCTTTCGATCATCGGCCGATACCGGCACGCATCGCCGTATTACTGGCTGGGCCGGCGTTCAATTTCCTGTTTGCGGTGCTTGCTTACTGGTTCTTATTTGCCGGTGGCGTTATGGCCTTGAAGCCGGCCGTAGGAGACGTTACGCCCGGTTCCTATGCCGATCAGGCAGGCCTTCAGTTCGGCGACAAAATCGTCGCTGTTGGAGATGTCGAGGCTAAGGATTGGGAGTCGACACTGGTCGCGATACTGGACAACATGGTTGCCGATGGCCGTGTGCCGCTGACGCTGGAAGATGAAGGCGGACGGCAGCGTTCAGCTGTCATAAACGTGGGCGACGATCGCACGCGTCTGACCGAGCCCGGACTTCTTTTTGATGGCCTCGGGTTTGAAATTGGGCAACCGCCGGTCGAAATTGGCGCGCTGTCCGACGGTGGCGCGGCCGAATCCGCGGGTCTAAGAGTCGGTGACCGCATAGTGTCAGTTGACGAACAACGTACGAAAACGTTCAACGACCTTGTCAGTGTGGTTGCTACGCGCGCCAATCAGCGTGTTGCAATCGAATACACGCGCGATGAGGTCACGGCGACGATCAACGTTGTGCTGGGCGAGCAGGATGTGGGCGGCGAAAAACGCGGTCTGCTGGGGATCAGTTTGCCGCAAACAACCTCAGACTATTATCATCGCCGCACGTTTACGCCGCTTCAGTCGCTTAATGAGGCGGCGATGAAGACCTGGACATCCACGATTTTCACGGTGCATATGCTCGGCCGAATGGTAACCGGCGATGTCTCGATCAAGAACATCAGCGGGCCAATAAACATCGGTCAGATCGCCGGCGAATCGGCGCAGCGCGGTGTGGGATATTTCCTGGGCTTTCTGGCCGTTGTCAGCATCAGTCTTGGGGTGCTGAATCTCTTGCCGATACCGATACTCGATGGTGGCCAAATCGTATACCAGGTCATCGAAATGCTTAAAGGGAGTCCGATGACCGACCGCGCCCAGATACTTGGGCAACAGGTAGGAATTTTCGCGTTACTCTTATTGATGAGCTTCGCATTCTATAACGATATTGCGAGAATCCTGGGCTAACCGGGACAGACGGACTCACACTGCAAATGAGACACACACTTTTCGTATTATTGGTGCTGCTGCCGATGACGACGCTGGCGTCCGGAGAATTCGTTGTCAAGGACATGCGGGTCGAGGGTCTGCAGCGCATATCAGAAGGCACGGTGTTTAACTATTTGCCAATCAATATCGGCGACAATGTCGACAAAAATCGGATCGGTGAGGCTATACGTGCCCTGTATGGCCAAAACCTGTTTGACAATATCGAAATGCGCCGCGATGGCGACACGCTGGTCGTAATTGTCGTCGAACGACCGTCCATCGAAAGCTTCGAAATTGACGGTAATAAGGACATAAAGACTGAGGACCTGATGGAGTCCCTGCGTGGCGTTGGCCTGGCAAGGGGGCGGACCTTTGACCGATCCGTACTCGATAATGTCGAGATGTTCCTGCGAGAGCAGTACTACGATCGCGGCAAGTATGGCGTTGTTATTGATACTGACATTCAGGATCGGCCCAACAACACGGTGCGCGTGAAGATCACTGTCAAAGAAGGTGACCGCGCGAAAATTCGCCAGGTAAATATTGTCGGCAATGAAACCTTTGATGAGAAGGACATTCGCGCGGACTTCACGTTGGATACGGCCAACTGGCTATCCTGGATTCGGCAAGATGACCGTTATGCCAAGGAAGCCCTGGAAGGCGACCTCGAAATCCTTCGCTCTTTTTATATGGACCGCGGCTATGCCGATTTCAAGATCGAATCGACCCAGGTCGCGATCTCACCGAACAAGAAAGACATATTTGTCACAATCGGCATTAGCGAAGGCGATCTCTATAGCATTTCGGAAATCAAGCTCGTCGGCGAAATGGTTGTTCCGGAAGCTTATCTGCGCGCTCTTATCCTCGCCCAGCCGGGTTCCACCTTTAACCAGCGGGCGCTGACTTCGACCAGCGAATTAATGTCCTTCAGGCTCGGTGAGGAGGGCTACGCGAACGCCGAGATCGAGCCGGTTCCCGAACTCGACCGCGAGAAGAAAGAGGCGTCGGTGACGTTTTACGTGGACGCTCGAAACCGCGTTTACGTGCGTCGTATCGGCTTCAATGGCGTCGACCAGGTGGATGACGAGGTATTGCGACGCGAGATGCGGCAGATGGAAGGTTCATACCTTTCGAATTCGCTGATTGATCGTTCCAAGATCCGTTTACAGCGCCTGCCGTATATCGAAAGTGCGGAGGTGAATAACACGCCGGTCCCGGGCAGCCCTGATCTTGTCGATGTCGACTTCGATCTTGAATACCGGATGCCGGGACAGTTCTCGGGCGGTGTGGGTTATTCCGAGTCACAGAAACTGTTGCTTAACGGCAGTATTGTGCACACGAACTTTTTAGGCACCGGCAACCGCGTGGCGCTCGAGCTCAACTCCGGTCGCTTCCAAAAGCTATACAGCCTTTCTCATACGGATCCGTATCGCTCGATGGACGGCATCCGGCGGACACTAAGCATCAACTACCGGGACATCACTCAGTTCACCTCTGCGGCCTCCGACTTCTCGACGACGAGCGCCGGTGCGACGATCGATTATGGCTATCCGATCTCTGAGTACCAGTCGATCTCGATTGGTGCTACGTTTCAGCATGCCGAGTTGATTTCGTCGACAAATAGCACGCAGCAGGCGCAGGAATGGGTTGCGAATAACGGCAATCAGTTTGTAGAGGATCTGGGTAACGGCCAGAGCATTCTCGGTACGGACTTCGATACCGTCGAGTTAATCGCCGGCTGGACGTACGACAGCCGCAATCGGTCGCTGTTTGCCAATCGTGGCACGCGTCAGCAGCTGTTTCTGGCGATGACCGTGCCGGGTAGCGACGTGGAGTACTATCAAGCACGGTACAGCTTCACAAAGTACTTCCCCATCACGCGACAATGGATACTGCGCTTCAATTCCGAAGTTGGCATTGGCGAAGGCATCGGAGATACAACCGCAGTGCCACCTTACAAGCAGTTTTACGGCGGCGGACCGCAGTCGGTACGCGGCTTCAAGGAGTCCTACCTGGGTCCGCGCGACAGCTTTGGTCGCCCGTATGGTGGTAACGTATTGGTTGCCAGTCAGCTAGAGCTTATACTGCCGCTTCCGGACAAGTGGGCCAGCCAGGCGCGAGCCAGCCTTTTTTATGATGTGGGTAATGTTTTCAATACTGGCGAAGTTGCTTTCACCGACAAGCTGGGCAGCCCGTTAACGTATGAACCTGATCTCGACGACCTGCGTACGTCGGTAGGGATCGGCGTACAGTGGCTCGCGCCATTGGGCCTGTTCCGATTTAGTTATGCATATCCGCTAAATGCGTACGACGGTAATGACAGATATTACGGAGATGAAGTGGAGCGATTCCAGTTCTCCATTGGACAAGCGTTTTAAGGAATGGAAAATTTATGAGTCTTGTAAAGCAGAAAATGATCAAAGCAGTATTTGGCGTCGCGATGGTATTTGTGTTGGCACTGCCAGCGGCGGCACAGGAAACGAAGATCGGTGTTGTCAGTTTGCCCGCGCTGATTGAGCGTGCACCGCAAACCAAGATCGCCATGGATGCTTTGCAGGAAGAGTTTGCGCCACGGCAGCGTGAATTTCTGGCAAAGCAGAAGGAATTTGAAGAACTCACTGCCAAGGCGCAAAAAGATTTTGCGGTGATGGGCGAGACCGAACGTCGTAATGCGGAAAAGGATCTCCGGGATTTGCAGCGTGAAGTGGCTCGTTTGCAGAATGAGTTCCGGGAAGATCTGAATCTTCGCCAGAATGAAGAGTACGGAATTCTGCAGCGCTCGATGCTTAAGGAAGTTCAGGATTACGCGCAGCAGCAGGGTTTCGACCTGATTGTTGGCGACGGCGTACTCTTCGCCAGCAGCGCAATGAATATTACGGAGCAGGTATTGCGAGTCGTAGAAGCAAATTATCAGGCAACGAGCGCTCGCTAGCTCGCAGCGAAGGCACCGACTCCCATGCCGATCAGCCTCGGAGAATTGGCCACCCAATTTGGTTGCGAGCTGATCGGTGATCCTGATGTTCTGGTGGGCGGGGTCGCATCACTGCCAAATGCCGGCCCCGATTCACTGAGTTTCCTGGCCGGCGCCGCATACAAAAAGCAGCTGTCTTCGACGAAGGCGGCTGCTGTCATATTGAGTGCCGGCGATGCAGATGAATCGCCGGTAGCCGCCATTCTCCACGATGACCCCTACGCCTGCTACGCGCGAATGGCGGCGGTTATATGCCCACCACCGATCTACAAACCGGGAGTGCACGCGTCGGCTGTGGTTGCATCGTCGGCGACGGTCGCGGACAGTGCGCACCTCGCGGCAAATGTCGTTATCGATGAGCGCTCATCGGTTGGCGAAAACGTATACCTGGGGCCTGGCACAGTCATAGGACCGGACTGCATTATCGGTGACGACTGTCGTTTTATCGCCAACGTCACCCTGGCGCGCAGTGTTGAGATTGGTGACCGTGGCGTTTTTCATC
The DNA here is from genome assembly GCA_947259145.1 of uncultured Woeseiaceae bacterium. Taxonomy (GTDB): domain Bacteria; phylum Pseudomonadota; class Gammaproteobacteria; order Steroidobacterales; family Woeseiaceae; genus UBA1847. Next base: position 6,317 of record CAMYLB010000088.1, on the reverse strand, counting down.
CGGGCGCAGTCATAGGCGCCGATGGGTTTGGCAATGCGATGACGCCGGACGGTTGGATAAAAGTACCGCAGCTGGGCGGCGTACGTATTGGCAATGACGTTGAGATTGGCGCCAACACGACGGTGGATTGTGGTGCACTGGACGATACGATCATCGAAGACGGCGTGCGCATTGATAATCTGTGCATGATCGGACACAACGTCCATGTAGGCGCACACACGGCGATGGCCGCGATGGTCGGTATCGCGGGCAGCACGGTCATAGGCAAGCGCTGCATGTTTGCTGGGAGGGGCGGTGCGGTCGGTCATATCACGGTTTGTGATGACGTCACTGTTGCTGCGATGACATTCCTCTCGAAAGACGTCACAACTCCCGGCACCTACGCAGCCAGTTTCCCTGCGGATGATGCGAGAAGCTGGTCAAAACAGCTTGCGAGGTTCCGTCGTCTCGGCAAATTGATCGAACGTGTCACGAAACTTGAGAAGGGCGGCGAGTCGTCCTCGGATTAAACGCATGATTCATTCGACAGCAATTATCTCGAACAAGGCGGACTTGGCAGACGATGTCGTCGTAGGCCCGTATGCCGTTGTTGGTGACGATGTAGAGATTGCCAGCGGCACGCAGATTGACAGCCATGTTGTGATCAATGGCCCGACAAGAATCGGCAGGGACAATCACATCTATCAATTTGCGTCGATCGGAGATGACCCGCAAGACAAAAAGTATGCGAACGAACCTACGCAACTGATCATCGGTAATCGCAATACGATTCGAGAGTTCTGCACAATCAGTCGCGGCACGACGCAGGACAAGGGTGAAACAGTCGTAGGCGATGACAACTGGATCATGGCTTACGTCCACATAGCTCACGATTGCATCGTCGGCAACAAGACGATAATGGCGAACAACACGACGTTGGCTGGCCATGTGCACATCGGGGATTGGGTCATCTGTGGCGGTTTCTCCGGCGTCCACCAGTTCTGCAAGGTCGGTGCGCATGCTTTCCTGGGGATGTACGCCGGCATTAATCGTGACGTTCCCGCCTATACGATGGTCTCCGGGCAGCCTGCGACGCCGCGCGGGATCAATAGTGAGGGACTCAAGCGGCGTGATTTTACGGCAGATCAAATTCGCAACATCAAGAATGCGTATCGCGTGACTTTCAGACAAGGCAAGAAGTTGACTGAGGCGATCGAAGAAATAGCCGGACTCTGCGAGGAACAGCCTGAAGTGAACCTGTTTCTGGAATCGCTGCGCTCATCCGAGCGCGGCCTGGTTCGATAAAGCCCTGCCAATGAAGATCGGTCTGGTTGCTGGTGAATCCTCCGGCGACCTGCTGGGTGCAGGTCTGATCCGGGCGTTGCGCGAACGCGTGCCGGATGCGGCTTTCGAAGGCGTTGCAGGTCCAGCCATGGTCGCGGCGGGCTGCGAGCAGTGGGAGCCCGCAGAATCGCTTGCGGTCATGGGGCTCGTTGAGCCGCTGGCGCATATCTCGCGTTTGCTGCGACTCCGAAAATCACTATTCAAACGCTGGCAGGCGTCGCCACCCGATGTGTTTGTCGGTATCGATGCGCCGGACTTCAATCTCGGGCTCGAAAAGAAGCTTCGCCGTATCGGTATCAGGACCGTGCACTATGTCAGCCCGTCCGTCTGGGCGTGGCGACCGGGCCGCATTCAAACGGTCAGGGAGGCTGCCGACAGGGTGCTCTGTATCCTGCCGTTCGAAAAGCCGTTGTACGATGAGCACGGGGTTGATGCTGTTTTTGTAGGCCATCCGAAAGCCGACAGCGTCCCGGCAAGGCCGGACACGAATTCGGCTCGACAGACGCTCGGCGTCAATGCGAACGAAGTGGTCACTATTCTGCCGGGCAGCCGTCGTGGCGAAGTGGACCGGCTCGGGACAATCCTCGCAGAAACAGCAAGGCTTCTGGCGGCCTCGCGCCCGGGAATACGATTTGTTACTCCGGTCGCGACGCCCGCGCTGCGGCCGCTGATTGAGGGACAGCTTCAGGATGCCGGGATTGCCGACAGCTTCCTGCTCATCGATGGCGACTCGGAAACCGCCATGGTCGCGGCCGACGTCGTGTTGCTCGCATCCGGCACCGCCGCACTGGAGTCGGCCTTGCTCGGTAAACCGACGATCGCGGCGTATCGCGTGGCGCCAATCACATACGCGATCGCCAAGGGTCTGCGACTGGTCAAACTGACTCACTACACGCTGCCAAACCTGCTTACTGAAACGCCGCTGGTGCCCGAATTCATCCAGAGCGATGCCAAGCCATCGGCGCTGGCAGCGGCCGTAGCCGATTTGCTCGACGATCCGGAACGCAGGCGTTTCATCAGCGATGAATTTGCTAAACTGCGTGGCGAGCTGGCACTGGGTGCAGACCAGCGCGCGGCCGAATCTGTGTTCGAGCTTGCGCAATCGTAGACCACCTATGCGGCAGGCCAAATTGTTTGAATTGAATGGATTGATCGCCGGTATCGACGAGGCGGGCCGCGGTCCGCTTGCCGGACCCGTGGCTGCCGCTGCCGTGATATTGCATCCGGACCGGCCGATTGTCGGCCTCAGGGATTCGAAGAAGTTGTCGGCAGAGCGCCGTGATGCGCTTGCCGACGAAATACAAACGCGGGCCCTTGCATGGTCTGTCGCCTGGGCGGACCCGGCTGAAATTGACGCGTTGAATATCCTGGCGGCAACGTTGCTGGCAATGCGACGAGCGATTCTTGGTTTGTCGGTTGCTCCAGGCAGCGTTAAGGTGGACGGCAACCGACTGCCCAATTTGAGTTTTGGAGCCAGGCGTGTCGCCGGCGAAGCGATTGTCGGCGGTGACGCTAAAGTCGCGGAGATCAGCGCCGCCTCGATCATCGCGAAGACGACCCGCGACCGTATGATGGTTGAGCTTGACAGGATTTATCCTTGTTATGAATTTGCACGCCACAAAGGTTATGGCACCGAAGTGCACCGCGCCCGACTGCGCGAATTCGGCCCGTGTCGTGAACACCGGTTTACATTCGCACCGTTAAGAACGGCGTCATGAAGTCGCCTGAATTCGTTCACCTGCACCTGCACACCGAGTATTCGCTGGTGGATAGCACCGTGCGTATCGCGGCACTTATGCAACGCTGTGTCGACATGGGAATGCCAGCGGTTGCGCTGACGGATAAAAACAATCTATTCGGGCTCGTGAAGTTTTACCGCAAGGCAATTGCGGCTGGAATAAAACCGCTTATCGGTGTGGATCTTCGTATCATGAACGAAGAGGAACCAAACCGGCCGTACACACTCTTGCTGCTCTGTCAGAACAACGCGGGCTATCGTAACTTGTCGCAGCTCGTGACGCGCAGTTACCTCGAGGGCCAGGTTCGCGGCCTGCCGATGGCTCGACGGGAATGGCTGGACCAGCAAAGTTGCGAGGGCCTGATTGCGTTATCGGGTGGGCTGCACGGTGACATCGGCCATGCGCTGCACGGCGGTCACGTTGAAAAGGCGCGGCATCTGCTGGAAGGCTGGCAGGCCACGTTTCCCGATCGTTTCTATATCGAGTTGATCCGCACGGGTCGCGCCGGTGAAGAGGATTGCGTGCGGTCGAGCGTGGCGCTTGCGAGCGAGACACGCGTACCGGTCGTTGCAAGCAACGACGTCAGGTTTATTAGCCCGGACGATTTCAATGCTCACGAGGCCCGCGTCTGTATTCATGACGGCCGTGGCCTGGCCGACACGGATCGGCCGCGGCTGTATGGCGAGAGCCAGTATCTTCGCTCCCCGGCGGAAATGACCGAGCTGTTTGCCGATGTTCCGGCAGCACTCGAAAACACGGTGGAGATTGCACGTCGCTGCAACCTGGATCTGAAGCTGGGATCCAGTGTCCTGCCCGCATTTCCGGTCCCCGGCGGACAGGATGAGGGCGACTTCCTCGAAGCGGAGGCCAGGCGCGGTCTGGAAGCGGCGCTGGCAACGAAATTCGAGCTTGAAGGGGTGCCGGAGAAGCAGCTTGGCCCGCTCAGCGCGCCGTACTATGCGCGACTCGACAGCGAACTCAGCGTCATTCAGTCCATGGGTTTTCCCGGTTATTTTCTGATCGTCGCTGACTTCATCCGCTGGGCTCGGGAAAACAACGTGCATGGAAGGACGCGATGCTGTCATTGACTACGTCGCGGAGCGATACGGTCGTGAGCGGGTCTCGCAGATCATTACCTTCGGCACGATGGCGGCGAAAGCCGTTATCCGTGACACGGGCCGCGTGCTGGGGCAGCCGTACGGCTTCGTTGATCGTATCGCCAAGCAGGTGCCGTTCGAAATAGGCATTACGCTCGAAAAAGCGCTCGAGCAGTCGGACGAACTGGCGTCGATGTACCGCGATGACGAAGAAGTGACGGCGATCATAGATCTTGCCCGGTCACTCGAAGGGCTTGTTCGAAATGCGGGCAAGCACGCCGGCGGCGTTGTAATTTCGCCGGGCGCGCTCACTGATTTTGCGCCGCTGTATTGCGAAGAGGGCGGTACCAACGTTGTCACGCAACTCGACAAGGATGATGTCGAAGCGGTTGGACTGGTGAAGTTCGACTTCCTGGGTTTGAAAACGCTGACCATCATCGAATGGGCCGTGCGCATCATCAACGAGAGATACCCCGATCGGAAACTGGACATCAGCCGTATTCCGACTCGTGATGAAGAAACGTTCAGCCTGCTGCGGAGCACGTATACAGCGGCAGTGTTCCAGCTTGAATCGAACGGCATGCGCGACTTGATCAAACGCATGCGGCCCGACCATTTCGATGATCTCGTCGCGCTGGTGGCACTGTTTCGGCCAGGGCCGCTGCAGTCCGGCATGGTCGATGATTTCATTACGAGAAAACACGCCTCGAACAAAGCGGATATCGACTACCTGCATCCGGATCTCAAGCCCGTACTCGAAGAGACTTATGGCGTGATCCTGTATCAGGAGCAGGTGATGCAGATCGCCCAGGTGCTGGCGGGCTACACGCTCGGCGGCGCCGACCTTTTGCGGCGTGCCATGGGCAAGAAAGACCCCGTGAAAATGGCCAAGCAGCGGGAAATTTTCGTGCAGGGCGCAACGGAACGTGGTGTTGCGGAGAGGACGGCGACACGCATATTCGATCTGATGGAGAAGTTCGCGGGCTACGGTTTCAACAAGTCACACTCCGCGGCCTACGCCGTGCTGTCGTATCAAACGGCCTACCTGAAGGCGCACTATCCTGCCGCGTTCATGGCCGCTGTCATGAGCGCCGATCTGCAAAACACCGATCGTCTCGTAACTCTTAAGGGTGATTGTCGCCAGCTGGGATTAGAGCTACTGGCTCCTGATATCAACCGGTCTGCTTTTCAGTTCAGTGTTTCGGACGATGAAACGATTCTGTACGGCCTGGGGGCGATCAAGGGCGTTGGTCACGCGGCCATTGACTCGCTGATCGCGGAGCGCGACGCGAACGGACCGTTCGACAGCCTCGCGGAATTCTGCCGCCGCGTCGATCATGAAAAGATCAATCGTCGGGCGCTCGATGATGCACCAGGTTCCCGAAGCATTGCGCAGTGCGGATCAGCAGGCCAGGGCGGCCGCGGCCGGTCAGAATGACATGTTTGGACTGGAGCCGGCGGCGGTCGAAGTACAATCGACGCCTCCCGTTCAGCTCGCCGAGTGGCAGGAGCGCGTGTTGCTCAGTAATGAAAAAGAGGCGCTGGGACTTTACCTCACGGGGCATCCATTCGATGCGGTTCGCAGCGATGCGGGCTTCTTCGCCGATGGCCGGCTTGCCGACATCACGGCGGAACCCCCGCCGCAAAACAATCAAGGTGAACGCAAATACTCGCACGCCACACGCGAGGCCACCGTCGCCGGATTGATTGTCGATGTGAAAAAGCGCGGTAACCGCGTGAGCGTCACCCTCGACGACGACACGGGCCGCATGGAAATCAGCCTGTTCAGCGAGGCCTTCCAGGAGTTTCGTCACCTGCTGGTCAAAGACGAAATCGTCGTCATTTCCGGTGGCTTGCGGTACGACGAGTTCATCGGCAGCTGGACGATTAACGCAAAAAGCGTCCTGCACATCGATCGCGTTATCGAATCACGGGCCAAAAGCATGATCCTGAGTCTTGCGCCGAATGGCCAGGGCGAGCAGTTACTGGTAAGGCTGCATGATTTGTTGCTGCCGTTTCGCGAGGGTAGCTGTGACGTTTCTGTTCGCTATATCGGCGATAGCGCCACAGCCCGGCTGTCACTTGGGCCCGAGTGGGCCGTTCGTCCGAGCCGCGAACTGCGCGACAAGTTGACCGAGCTGCTCGGCAATAATAATGT
>CAMYLB010000087.1 GCA_947259145.1 uncultured Woeseiaceae bacterium | reverse complement strand
ATCTCTTCGAGATCTTTCGGCGGCGAAGCCGTATGCGTCCAGAGTCCCATCGCCGAGTCAGCGGTATACCAGAACTTGCCGTCGCTGAGCCAGTGCTGCGTGCCGCCTTTCTTGCGGATGACGGCAAACGGAGTGTTCAGAACTCGCTCGTACGGGCTATTGTCAATCTCGGAATAACGCGGCTCGCCGTCGTACAAGAGGAGAACGGCCAGTTCTTCGGAAAACAAGATTACCGGTGGCTCGTTCTTCAAGTCTTTGAGACTTTCTTGCACCGATTCGGCAGTGGCAAGGCTGGCCGATAAACGCTCTGTCGATATTTCAAAGCCGTTCTCAGGAATTGCGGCCTCGACGATCGCCGTAAAACGTTGTTCACCCGCGTCTTTGGACTCCGGCCAGCGTACCTCGGTGACCTTGACATCCCGGAGGGTCGCGACGCCGGTATCGGTATCATTGTCGATCTTGGCCTCAAACCAGAACGCCCCGAAGATAGGGTCGTCGCGTCCCTTGAGCTCGAGCGACATCGCAGCGCGGCCCCTGAGCACGTTGCCTTGCAGGCTTTCGGGCTGCGGTTGGTAGATGACGATGGTGCCCTCGTTTGCAGTGATTTCCTGAGGCCAGTCTACGGCGGCGGCTGGTGTCGCAAAGACCAACATAGTGACGAGCGGCAATGCGCCCGACGCGAAAATGTCTGCCAGTTTCGATTTCATTTTGACTCTCATTGTTGGCTGTACTTCTTAGCGACCTAATAGTAACTCCAGCGCGGCCGGTCTGCGGTGAAGAAACTGAAATTTTCGCGAATTCGGATATTTACCAAGACCAGAAACTGGTCACCCATTTTCAAATGTCGAAGATCAGGAGTGATTTCAATACCAGTATACAAGACGAACCAAGCCGAACGTGCCCGCTTTGGTGCCCAATCCAGGATCATCTATCGTTACTCGAGAGCATCTTCCGGGTGGTTATTCCGATGCGTTACCTGCTCCTGGATTGCCCTGGGTCATGCTGAATCGTGAAATATATTCACTGAAAATCCGCGTGTCGGCAGTTCAACCGAGCCGCGCACCGTGTGCCCGAACGGCGAGCGCAGCGAGTCCATTGATGGGACGGCAGCTACGCTGCCTAGCCTGCGGCGTCTGTCGACCGGCTCCGCCGGTCTCGGTGCGGATCGGCTCAGGCCGATCCTTGCCCTTCGGGCGCACTTCGTGCGTCCTGATTCGGTGGATTCCTCGGTTGGGCGGCAGCGTCGCTGCCTCGTCGCTGCTTCGCAGTTCCGCCCGTCGGTCGACCATGTCGACCTCCGATCGCTCGTCACCCCTGCGGGGCGCCTTTGGCGTCCAAATCAGCAAAGCCGATTTGTCGCGAATCGGTCTGCCCCTGGCCACCATTTTAAATCGGCCCGAACTGCAGACATGGTTCAGACCTTATTCCGGCCCCCTGTGTCAGTGTGGTTGTCGCGTCTACCCGGCTGTATTTCGTGCGTTCGCGGAGAAACCCAAGTGACACACTTCATGGAGGCAGGGTCGTCTCGGATTCCGTCATGGTGTCGCGCATAGCCGTAGCCTTGGGACGCAGATTGATGTCCCCGTGACTGGCAACCATCAATTCGACAACGTCGCTCCGCATCAGTCGCGCGGCCTGGATTCCATTCGTCTTCAGTCCATTGATGAGCGTCTGGGCGCGGTAACCGGCGAGCCTCTCGAGCGCTGTCGTGGGCACCTTTTCATGTTTGACCAGCGCGTCGAAAACCGCTCGATAGAACAGGTCGTCGTGCTCCGAATGATCGCGGCTGACAGTTGCGCGTACCGATGGCGACAAACGCGCGGCCGCGAATTCGTCCAGGATTCCGCGCACCTTTGAATTGTTCAAATCGATCGGCTTTCCCACGACCTGACCGGGCGGACCTTCGCTGGTCGCAAGGGCGACATGCAGCCGCACTTGCTGTTTGGCCAGTGCAAGGCGATCGACAACCGGGTCATAGGCCGGGTAAATCGTCAGGCCCAGCCTGGGCCGCGCTGCGAGCGCGGCGCTTAGTCCAGCTATCCGTGTCAATGCCGGCGGCGCAGTCTCCGCGCTGCCGGGTTCGAAGGGGACACGGTCGAGCGGTTCATCCGGCAGACCAGCGATAACGGCCATTTCCCCGAAAGGATCTGCGATCACCGCCAGGACGAAGTCGTGCAACCGGCCGGTCAACTGGGCGGCGACTGTAGACTCGGCCTCCGCTATCGTCGAGTAGACAGGAAGAGCAATGTCAATGTACTCATTCCTGTCCTCGAGCAGCGCCACCGCAAGCTCGAGGGGCCATGCCTCGCCTGTGTGCTCGTCCAGGCGCAGTTCGTTGATCGTGAGACGGCCCTTTGTTTCGAGCTTGCCCTCGTCGTGCTCGTATTCCAGCGCAAGATCCAGGCGACCGGCGCCGACCGCATGCCCGGTCACTTCGCGAATGTATGGCGAAATGCCAGCAAGGCCAAAATCAGTCAGTGTCAGGCGGACGCGTGCGGCATTGTGCGGATCGGAAGCACGCCACCGGCTGCGAAAAGTGCCGAAACCGGATTCGAACGGCCGTCCCTTGAGATCGAGATCCACCGTCGTTGCCGAGTCGGCACCCTGACGCACAATCGTGCCGTTGATGGCATCGGCCTCGAGCCGTATCTGCGGCGTAATCTGCCGATCCGTAAAGCTTGCCCGCGCATCGACAATCTCGGCACTGTGAATCGTGAGCATTGCCGCGGTGGGATCGATGGCGAGTCGAACGAGCCAGCCCGGCAATTTCAGGCTGCCCGTAGGGTCACGGTTCAGGCGAAAGTCGGGCCTCTCGATTCGCAGCCTGTCGACGAATGTCGAGTCGTTCGACAAGTCGACGTTGATACTGGCTGCATGCACGAGGGGGGCCATGACGATATCGCCGTCGGCAGGCGTCGCGATTCTGAAATCGCGCAGTTCAGCCTCACGAAATAACAATGTCCTCGCGACTATCTTCGTCAAATCAACCCGGGCAACGAACCGGGGAATCGTAAGCAGGCGATCGTCGTTCGGCTCTTGCAGCGAGGCGTCCGTCAGGGTCAGCCGGAACGTAAATGGATTGAAGCTGACCTTCTGAACATGCAGCCGCTGTTCGGACTGCTCCGCGACCTTCGCTTCCATCCAGTTCTTGAATAGGTGCGGGGCGAGCAGGAACCCCGCACCCGAGTAAAGCGCGACTCCGACAAGGACAAATACTGCGATTTTAATGAATAAAGTTCTATGCAAAACCATGCCCCGGCGCTACTCTGTCAAAAGGTTACCAACAATTGAGTATCGGCATCGTGGAACCTCTTACCTTCGCGTACTACGGCAGTCGTGGCCGGGTCGATCCGCGGCTGTTAGCCGGCATTGCCGTCGCCATAGCCATCGGGCTTGCCGTCATTTTCCTTACCTTGCCGGGACCCGAGCCTGAGCCAATACCAACTCCGGCGCCGGGGCCGCTGCTGGAAACCGTTGCGCCCGCGCAGTCCGGGGCGGAGCGTGGCGACACGGCTCGCGAGATCATCGATGCATTGAAGTCGGCTCCCGAAGGCCCGGACTATGCCGAGGCGCTCGCTCGCGCCAGCGAGTTTAAAGACGAGGGCCGCACGGCCGACGCACAATTGCTGTACTTCTTTGCCGCGCGTGGCGGCGACGGGCCGGCGGCATTTCAACTCGCAACGTTCTACGATCCGAATCACTATTCGGTGAGTTCGGGTCTGATGGGCGAGCCGGATCCTTTCCAGGCCTACAAGTGGTATCGGCAAGCGCGCGACGCCGGTCACCCTGCCGCGGCCGAGCGGCTCGACGAGTTGCGGAACTGGGCCGAGCAGGGCAACTCTAAAGGTAACGCCGAGGCCGAGCGTTTGTTGTTGCAATGGGAATAGTGTCGATGTCAGTTCAGCGTACCCCGGTCAGCTTGGCAGCACTTGCCCTGATCGTTATGGCGGTTTCCTTCATTGACGTGGCAGAGGCGCAGCCCGAGCGCCCGCTCGTTCAGGAAGGAAAAAAGGCGCTTTACCAGCGCGTCATTGCCGTGCCGGGCGCGGCGCTGCATCGCGACATGGGTGATGCGCTCAATGCCCGCACTGTACCCCCGTTTTCGACCTACTATGTCTATGAGCGGCGCGACAGCGGCAACAGAAAATGGATCCGGGTCGGCAGCGACAGCAACGGCACAGTTGTCGGCTGGATGGATGACGACGAGGCCGCCCGCTGGAATCAGACCCTGACCGTCGCGTTTCGCGATCCGGCCGAACAGGAGCGCGTGCCTCTTTTTGGCGACCGGGATTCCCTGAAAACCATTGTCGACGAAAATGACGTCGCAAAGTACCGGCAGTTGCGCAAGCAAGCCGAGGGCGGGACGAGCAAGGACTCGCCCATCGTTGCCATTCAGCCCGCGCACAACGTCGATGTGCGACGCAATTTTTACCTCGTGCCCATACTGGATCACGAAGATGTACTGGTCGGCGGCCAGCAGGCGCGCCTGCTGCATGTCGCGACCATACCCCTGCAAGATACCGCGACGATCACAGCTGCGTTTCGGACCGGCATCGTCTTCGTCATTGACTCGACGATTTCCATGCAGCCTTACATCGATGCCACGCAGTCCGTCATGGAGCGTGTGAATCGCTCCATCGACGCCGCGGATTTGTCAGACCGGGTCGGCTACGGCCTGGTTGCTTATCGTGACAACACCGCGGCCGTGCCCGGACTGGAATACGTGAGCCGCAGCTACGCGGACCTCGCCAGCGGCAACGGCGAGGAGTTTCTGTCCAGCATAAAAACTGTCAAAACCGCGCCAGTCTCCAGCGAGGGGTTCGACGAAGATGCGTATGCGGGCATAGACGAGGCGATTCGATCGTCTGCCTGGAACGATTTCTACGCCCGCTACGTTATCCTGATCACCGATGCGGGGCCGCGTGCGGCTGACGACCCGCTCTCGAGCACGAAGCTCGATGCGGCGTCGCTGCAGCGGCTCGCTCGCGACAAGGGTATTACCCTCGGCGTGTTTCATCTGCGCACACCGGCCGGCGCGGATGATCACGCCTACGCCGAAGAGGAATACCGGCAATTGTCGGCCGTTGGCGGCATCGGCGATTTCTACTACCCGGTGGCGACGGGTGACGTCGGGCAGTTTGAAAATGCGTTGACGGCACTGACGAATCAGCTCACGGCCCAGGTACGGGCAGCGGCGAGCGGGCAACCGCCCGAACGTCTCGCAGACTCGACGGCTAGCTCGGAACTCGAGGTCTTCCAGGAGAAGATTGATCGACTTGGGTATGGGTTGCGCATGCAATACCTCAAGGAGCAGAGCGGCGCGGGCGTTCCGTCGCTCTTCAATGCATGGATGATCGACCGGGACTTTGACAAGCCGAACGAGCGTGCGCTCGACGTGCGCGTGCTTCTGACGCGAGACCAGTTGAGCGACCTGCATGAAGTATTGCGCCAGGTGCTGATTACGGCAGAGGAAGGCGCGCTCGCGCCCGATGATTTTCTCGATGAACTGAAAAGCCTCGCGGCCAGCGTCAGTCGGGATCCGGAAGCGGCAAAAACCTCGACACGGGCAGTCGGCGGTCAAAGTCTCGCGGATCTCGGTTACATGCGTGAGTATCTCGAAGGACTGCCCTACAAAAGCGAGGTCATGTATCTCGATCTGAGCATCTGGGAGCAATGGCCGGCTCAGCGGCAATTTGAATTCATCAATCAACTCGACGGAAAAGTCGCCTACTATCGCGCGCTTCACGACAACGTGGACCTGTGGGTTTCCCTCGACGGTAAGGCGGTCGACGGCGACTCGGTATACCCGTTGTTGTTAGAGGCCTTACCCTGAGGCAGCTCGTCTTCTCACTGCGCGATGTGGTGAAGAGCTATGAAGCGGGCGGCACCGAGTTCCGGCTGAGCGTACCGCGGCTGGATATCTTGAAGGGCGCGAAGCTTGCGTTCGTTGGCGAAAGCGGCTCGGGCAAGAGTACGCTGCTGGAACTGCTGGCGATGATACTTCGGCCGACGGAAAGCAAAGCATTCAATTTTCAACCGGCCGCCGATGGCCAGATACACGACATTGCCGCAGCCTGGGAGTCCGCCGATGCTGACCACCTGAGCGATCTGCGCAGCCGGCACATCGGTTACGTTTTGCAGAGCGGCGGTTTGTTGCCGTATCTGACGGTGCGCGACAATATCAACCTGTCCCGGCGCCTGGTGCATCGCTCGACGGAGGATGTCGCGGAGCATTGGGCTGAGCGGCTGAATATTGCGGCGCAGCTCGACAAACAACCGGCGAAATTGTCGATTGGCCAGCGTCAGCGTGTCGCTATCGCGCGCTCGCTGGCGCACGATCCGAGCGTGTTGATCGCCGATGAACCAACGGCGTCAGTCGATCCACTCCATGCCGAGCGCATCATGGAATTGATGATTGGCCTGGTCGACGAACTGGGCGTGACGCTAATCGTTGCGAGCCACGCCCACAGGCTGATGGGACGCGCGGGACTGCAGATGATTGATCATGCGATCGACGCTGTCAGCGGCAACTCCATGCACGTCACGGTGTCCGATGCGTCGTCGTAACTCGCAGTCACGGCTAATCGTGGAACTTGCGTTTCGCGACTACCTACATGAGCGTGTGATGACCTCCTGTTTCATACTCGCGCTCAGTGCCGTGTTGCTGCCGTTGTTGGTATTGTTCGGTCTCAAATTCGGCATCATCGGCAACTTGCTGGCACCGCTGGAAGATGATCCGCGTTACCGCCAGATCCGGCCCGTGGGCAGCGGCAGTTTCAGTTCCGACTGGTTCGATCAGATGGCAGCGCGTGACGACGTCGCGTTCATCGTTCCACGGACACGCTCGATTTCGGCGACCATGCGTTTGCGGCTGCCGGACAGTGAAACCGGACGCATCATCAGTGTCGAACTCATACCGTCGGCGGCAGGCGACCCGGTTTTGGGAGACCTCGATCCGCCATCGGGTTTTAGCTCCGTCCTGTTGTCACAAGATGCTGCTGACAAACTGGCGTTCGCCGAGGGCGCCGGCGCGGAAGGCATTCTGTCGCGTACCTACAAGAGCCAACAGGAAACGGTTCTGCTGCCGCTGACGGTGACGGGTGTCGCGCCTGCGGGCGCGTTCGAGCGCGACGGCATGTTCGTTTCCCACGAATTGCTGGTGGCGGTCGAGGACTTCCTGGACGGTCGCGCCGTGCCTCCGCTAGGCTGGGACGGTTCGCCGACGCAAGACGATTCGCGGAAGTTTTCCGGGTTTCGACTCTATGCGCGGGACCCGGGGGATGTGGCGGGGCTGCGTCGCGGCCTGATGGCCAGGGGAATCGATGTACGTACGCGGCAGGCCGATATCGAACTCGTGCAGTCGCTCGATCGCAATTTGAGCATCGTCTTCTGGATCATCGCGGGCATCGCCGCGGTGGGCTACGGCATTTCCTTCGGCAGCAGCGTCTGGGCCAACATCGAGCGCAAGCAACGTGACTTCAGCGTGTTGCGTCTGACGGGTTTTCGTACTCGCGGCATAGTGTCTTTCCCGATTTTGCAGGCATTGATGACGGGCGTGCTCGGCTGGGCAATCGCTGCCGTCATCTACTTCTTCGTCCAGGCCGGGCTGAATACTCTGTTGGCCGAAAGTGTTGGTGGAGGCGAGGCCGTCTGCCGGCTGCTGCCGGCGCACTTCATGATCGCGATGCTTCTGACCCTTTCGACGGCGAGCGCGGCTGCTGCGCTGGGGGGTATCCGCCTGGCGAAGCTCGAGCCTTCACTCGCGTTGCGAGAGGGCTAGAGTACTGCCACAAAACAGGGGTCGAACCGCGATTTATTGCGCTAGCGAATCGTCGCTTGAAACCGTGGTTCGATTCCGCCCCTGGCCGCCAATCTATTCAGGTATTAACCGGTCACATGGTTTACACCTTTTCAAACCGCTCTGTCACCGGTGATCGAAAAGAATACGCTATAGTCCGATTCTCCCAAGAACAACAGAATAAGACGATTAATATGCTAAGAAGAGAATTTTTGGGGGCCGCAGGCCTCGCTCTGGGCGCAACCGCTTATGTTTCAGGCTCCGGCAATGCAGCAGCAGCGACGCCGAGTTCTAACGCCATTGAAGCTGGTGATTGGGCAGCGCTGAGAAACCTGTTTCCTCTGACACGCGACTACATCCAACTTTCGACTTTTTTGCTGGCATCCCATCCCAAGCCGGTTTCCGACGAAATTGATCGTCACCGTCGCGGCCTGGATGAAAATCCTTCTGATTACTGGCATGAACATTTCCAAACGATCGACGGAGAAGTTTCCGCTGCAGCAGCCCGTTACATGGGCGGGCAGGGAAGACAGATCGCGCTAACCGATAGCACGACGATGGGGCTCGGGCTGGTCTACAGCGGTTTGAAATTGCGGCCCGGTGACGAAATTTTGCAGACCACGCATGACCATTACTCCACCGATCTTTCGTTGGCGAACAGGGCCGAAAGAACCGGCGCAAAGATTCGCAGGATTTCGCTCTACGAAGATCCTGCCACGATATCTGAAGACTCGATCGTCAGTAACTTGCGAAAGGGCATTTCGGATAGCACGCGAGTGGTTGCGGTGACGTGGGTGCACTCGTCAACGGGCGTGAAGTTGCCGTTGCGGGCCATGGCAGATGCGATTGGCGAGATCAACCGAAAACGAGCTGAGGAAGACCAGGTTTTATTTTGTGTCGATGGTGTCCATGGTTTCGGCGTTGAAGATCAGGATGTGAGCAAATTGGGCTGTGATTTTTTTATCGCGGGAACACACAAGTGGATTTTTGGACCGCGCGGGACAGGCGTGATCTGGGGAAGTGATCGTGCATGGCAACAGTCGGTAGCCGTAATTCCGAGCTTCAGTGCGTCGTACGGTGTTTGGCTTGGGCAGGAGACGCCGGATCAGGTTCCTGTAGGTGAGCATATGTCACCAGGCGGGTTCCACTCTTTCGAACATCGCTGGTCAGCTCAATACCCAAACCAAAGAAGGGCTGGCAAAGATGTCGCACGTGAAACTCTATACGCCGATGAGCAGCGAATTGTCAGCCGGCCTGGTGTGTTTTGATGTCGATGGAATCGGCCCCGAGGAAGTTGTCATGCGAATGCATGATAAAGGCATCATCATGAGCAGCACGCCCTACCGTGAGAGTTACCCGCGTTTTGCTCCGAGCCTGATCAATAACGAGAACGAGATCGATCGGGCGTTGGCGGGTATCGCTGAAATGAAATAAGCAGAAAGATTTTTCGGTGTATTGCGAATGGTTGCCACGCACGGCTGCGTGAGATATGCGTATGTCAGCTGTGCGCTGTTATGCACAGTGATGCAATTCGAGCAACGGACGCCGAGGTAACTTACTGATAAATATAGCCTAGGGCACCCCACCTGCGTTCTGAAAATCCGCGTGTCGGCAGTTTGATGCGGTAATCCCGTATTGAACCGTTCCCGGTAGCGGTTCAGCGTAATTCATATGAGCAAGTATGAGGCGCAGCGCGCCGGCAGCTTGTTCGAGGATTTGTGACCCTTATCTGCTCACTGGCCTGTATTGCGATCGGCACTATGTACTCTAACTTCAGCAGTTTTGCTCGTCAGCTCAAGGAACGTAACATCTGGCGCGCTGCTGTTGGTTATCCAGCGGCGGCATTCGCTCTTCTCGAAGCCGTCGAGTTTTTCGTCGACAACTATCGGCTCAACGCCAAGCTCCTCACTGCCGCAGTAATTCTCATAGTCGGTGCATTGCCAATTGCATTGATTTGGAACTGGTGCCATGGCCAGCTTGGTGTGCAGACCATGGGCAAACGGGAGGTCTGGTCGTATGGTGTGACTACGGCGCTGACGCTGATCGCTGTCAGTTGGTATTGGGCGGCCTGGCCCGAGCCCGTGCCTGATGATCTGGTCGAATTCAGCAGGCCCGCCGACATGTCAATCGCCGTTCTGCCGTTCCAGTCGGCTGACGGCAGCTCTGAGCTTGATTATCTGCGTGACGGCATCGCGGAGAGCCTGATCAATAAGCTGTCGGTCATCCCGGAGCTGAAGGTGATATCGCGATTTTCGGCCTTTTCTCTTCGGGATCAAATTGGGCAACCGCAAGAAATAGGCCGTCAACTAAACGTGGACAGGATGCTCTCAGGTCAATTGGAGCGTCACGGCGACGATCTCATTGTTCGTGCAACGCTCGTCGACACCCGCGACGGACGAGAGCTCTGGGGCGCTCGCTTTGTCCGGCCAATGACTGAAATCCTGAAGCTGGAGGACATTATCACGTCTGACATTGCCACGGCACTACAGTTGGAGCTGCCAGCGGGGGCTGCGGCTTTCCGCGGAAGTGATAGCGTAGATCCGATCGCCTACCGGCACTACCTGCAAGGTCGATTCCTGGCGCACGGCTCAACCGGG
This sequence comes from uncultured Woeseiaceae bacterium, assembly GCA_947259145.1. Classification (GTDB taxonomy): domain Bacteria; phylum Pseudomonadota; class Gammaproteobacteria; order Steroidobacterales; family Woeseiaceae; genus UBA1847. Next base: position 7,765 of record CAMYLB010000087.1, on the reverse strand, counting down.
GAAGAGATCGATCGCGGTCTCAGGCATCTTCGCGAGGCGACGGCTATTGATGCGGCGTTTGCACCCGCATACGCGGCAATCGCTGACGCGATGATCGTCAAGGCATTTTTCTCGGCATCAGCTCCAACCGAGATCGTTGGAGAAGCCCGCACTGCCGCACAGTCCGCTATCGCCCTGAATCCGGATCTTCCCGAAGCATACGCTTCACTGGGGTCGATAAAGTTGTTCTTCGACTACGATTGGCCTGGGTCCGAGGATGCTTTTAGGAAAGCGATCTCGCTTGGGCCGACAACCTCAACGGCTTACTATCGCTATGCCAACCTGTTGACTGCGCTCGGCCGTTTCGACGAGGCGGTGCAGATGGCCGGGAAAGCAGTGGAGTCAGATCCGATTTCGATCGGCGCGTTGCACGCTTTCGGCTTTGCGAAGTTAATGGGAGGAGACTTCGAAGGAGCTGTTGCTGCATTTGGAAACGCCATCGAAATTCACCCTGGCTGGACCTGGGGGTACGTGAAAAAGAGTCTTGCGCATGCGCTTATGGGTGACCGGGACGAGGCCCTAGTGATGGCCCAACAAACAGAGGAGCTGATCGGAGGTTGGGGTTCAGCTTTCCTGCAGGGATGGCTTGCGTGGGTGTATTCAGTCACGGAGCAGGAGGAGCTTTTGCAGCGCGTCGCCTATAGGGTGGGCCAGGGTATCGAGGAAAATCGAATCGAAGAACCGTTTGGCGTTGCCATCACTTATCTTGCCGTTGGAGAACTTCCCACGGCTCTCGACTGGGTTGAGAAAACCGTGGTTGAACAGTCTCCAAACGCGGTGTTCTGGAACGTTGGCACCGCCGACCATATGCAACTGGGTCCTGCTGAGCTGCGAGAGAACCCCCGCTTCAACGAGCTACTTCGAAGAATGAATCTGATAGATGACTGATACCAAGATTGCACCTGAAGCCCTCGCAGAGTGGGCAGAAAAGACCCCGGAGCGCACGTTCCTGACGCAGCCCTTAGTGCAGTAAAGGGGTCGGATCCAATTTTAGCAATAATGGGATCCGACCCCATCTCTTCGAGGAAGATTCAGCACTTAATGGGGCATGCCCGTATTGAGACACCGGAGGGTCTGGTGCCGGTTCCTTAACTACATGCTAAAGCGATGCTGTCTGCCCGCCAAACTTGTCAATTTATCCTTGCGTGAGTTTTGCGTGAACTAGCTCTGCATCGTCCTGCACCGTGCTGCAAATTGGGCAACGGACGCCCCGGTAACTCTCTGAAAAATAAAGCCTCAGGCGATCCTACGCGCGACTGAAAATCCGCGTGTCGGCAGTCCATCCGAGTCGCTGGAAGAAGGCTGATGTTCGATGACGGGCGGGGGCTGATTGATGCGCCTGCAAGATATGCCAAGCCGCTCTTCTTGCGGTTTGGCGCTTTCAAATCAGTATCGTTACAACAGACCTTCCAGCCCATCGAGATCGTTGATCACTCGCCATTTACCACCCGTCTTCTCGATGCGGCCCTGCCATGCCTGCAGCCGGCCAAGGTATTCGCGCGGGTCGATATTGTCCGAACGCAGCTTGGTCACGTTGAGCGCGATGACATCGAAGCCCTCGAGCGGTACATCGATATCACGCACGTAGCCTTCTTCAAGGTCTTCCTTGAGGTCCGAGAAGATCAGGATCGTTTTGTTGCCGGTGCCTTTCTCGTTCAGGAACTCCACGGCCTGCAACAAACCGCCGGTGATGTCGGTGTAGGGTGCCGGCTTCGCGCTCCCGACAAACTCGCTCACCTGCTGTGCGAACAGGCGCTTTTGTCGATTGATGGCGCTCGGTCGATCGTCAAACGACGCCTTGGCGATAATGTCTCGCTCACTGAAACTGCCGGTATCGATGCGGGCGACGGCGAACGCGTCCGAAGCGTCCAGTCGTGAGAGCGTAAAGCGGATGATCTGCTCGGCCTTGTTGAGCTCTTCCGCGTAGGTGCCGGAGGTGTCGAGCAGCATGTAAACACCGGTGTTTCTCGGCGCCGTGTCGCTGCTGCAGGACATGAGGAGGATGCATAGGGTCAAGAGGACGCTGCGTTTCATAGTCTCGCTCCTTTCAGGCCATGGTCACTCGCGGAGCGTGCTTCCGCTTTTGCCATGCGTTCCTCGATCCAGAGCGGTACAAACAGCGGCAAGTCGTAAACCTGTTTCAGGAGCACGCCTAGATAGAGAAAGATATTGCCGAGCAATCGCAGCGCCAGTGACAGCGCACGCATGAACGATATCGCCAGCAACCCGATCACCGTTCTCAAAGAGTGCACAAACGTCTCCAGTGGAATGGCCACGAACGTCAATGCAAACGGCAGGATGAATCCCATGCCCATCTGTGCCGCGGTAGTGATCCACATGTACTCGCTGGTGGCCGTTGCACCCGCATCGCCGCGCAACAATGCACTCGTTGCGAGTTCGTCGTGCAGCAGAACCTCGCGCATATAGGCGAGCCCCGCCTCAACGCTTGCGAGGAGGAACAGGATCATGAACGTGATGTAGATCATGCGAACGCGGGTCTTGTCGGGCAGGGCGCCGATAACCGGAAACAGGCGAGTAATGCGCAGCGACTCCATCAGGAACAGGCCCATCGATATCTCCACCAGGATGATGACGAGCGCTGCGATGTCTGCGGTGCGAAAGTCGCCGATGAGACTCGTGCCGCCGACCATTTCGGCCATGGGTCTGGCGATCAGGGAGAAGTTGATCGTCGCACCACCGATGGCGATGCACAGCACGAATGCCGAGACAAAAAAGTTGACGAGCGATGAGGATGACAGCACGGACGTGGCACGGTTGTGGCCGTGAACCATGTCCTCGTATTCCTGCATGTGCCGGTCGATCGTGACCGAGCGACTCAGAAGGCTGTCAACGTTTTTGCCGACGGCGGTCAGGGTCTGCTGAATCTTGCGCCAGTCCGGCCGCATGTGTCGCAGCAGCTTGTGACGCTTCGCACTTGCCGCGTGATAGGCGGCCATCGCTTCCTTATGCGCCCTGATCAGGGACTTGTGAATGTCGCCCAGAATACTGCCTATGTGGGCGCGTCCATCCTTGGCGTCCATGTCAGCGACGGCCTCGACCGCCTTGACCCAGCCGGGCGGGTCGGGGGGTACATCGACCGCTTCCTGGTGGTCCTTCTCGATACGCCCGATGGATTCACTCAGGGAGCGATGCAGCGCCGAGTAGTTGGCGAGATCTTTCCGGACGGTCTCGTTGATGCGATCAAATTCACGCTCGATGATGCGCTCTTTCGCTTCCCGCCCAGCCGCGAGCAGGACGTCGCGGTTGCGAGCGGCGAGATTGGTTTCAGACCGCGACACGGCTCTGGATGCCATGCGGAAGCTACGGTGCAGGCCCTGCGCCGCGGCCTGAATAGCCTTATGTACGGTATTGCGTATGAGATAGAGCGCGGCGTTGATCAGGATGATCCAAAGTAACGCCGACACAGCTGGCCAGGGTGTGATGCCAAGCATAAAGCTCATGATGGTGACTCCGCTGTCTTAGTCAAGAACCGTAGACCGGTGGTTTTGCGAAGCGCCCTTTCGGACGCCGTGCCTTTTTCATCGTCGGGCGAAGCGTTTCACATCGGCGACCGGGATTCCATGGGTATGAGACATAAGTTGGCTGATGTTTGTTGATTTGCATCTAGAAACGACCCACGTGTAACCCGTCTCCTGACGATGGATGGCGGGAGCGATTAAGGAGTGATAGACGTGGATTTATTGAGCGTGATATTTGCGTGTATCAGCTGTGCATCGCTATGCACAGTGATGCAATTCAGGCAACGGATGCCCCGTTAACTTATTGAAAAATATAGCCTCAGGCGATCCCACTTGCGACTGAAAATCCGCGTGTCAGCAGTTCAACCGAGCCGCGTAGCGGCGACAGACGCACGCAGTGCGAGCTGGCGTATGCAGCGTTCCATTGACTCGAACCGGCTAAGGCCGGTTCTCACCTCTTTTCAGGCCTATTCCGGTCACATGGCTTACACCTCATACCGGAGAGATTTTCGCTATCGGGCCTGCGCGCCCCTGATAGCACCTTCTATGAGGTTGAGCGCTGCCTGTCGGCTCACGCCGTCAGGATCAAGGTTGAATGATGGTGTTGATGCAATACCGAGTGCGACAGTCTTGGGGTTCTTGAACATCAATGTCATTGCCGCTGCCAGGTCATTGCTGCTCGGACCGTTGGCTACGGTCAGGTCATGTCCTGGTACTTCTGCCGGATCAAGCACGTCCATATCGATGTGAATGTAGATCACATCCACCCTGTCGGCGAGCTCATCTATCTGCTTTTTCAGGTTGGCGGATAGCTCACGAACATCCTGCACAGAAAATTGCTGGACCTTATACTCGGTAAATCGATCAGCCTCGAGTGGGTCCAGGTCACGTACGCCACCCCAAACGATGTCACTCATTGGCAATGGCTCTGTCAGTCCAGTGGTCTTGCGAATATTGTGCAGCGCATGTCCCGCGGCAATCGCCACGGGCATACCACCGAGCATTCCGGATAGCGTGGTTTCCGGAATATTGAAATCCCCGTGCGCGTCGATAAAGACCAGCCCAACGCGCCGCTCATTACCATCAGAATCGTATTTGAGTCCCGAAAGCATACCGAGCAAATCATTGCAGTTCGCCTCCAGGCCAATCGTGATCAGATCATCCTGCAATCCTTCACGAACCACATCGGCAAAATTCGCATTCGCCAGTGCCATGCGATTCCACTCACCATACTGACGCTCTTGCTCTGCGTTCAGGCGAATGTCCTGAATGGGCCGGATCAGCTCGCCACCCCATTCACCGATAAGTCGCTCAAGCCCTGCGGCGTGAATGTAGTCAGGGTTGGTCGACAGCTCCGGCGAATTGCGCGCGCCACCGTACGGGTTCTTGATGACATCAACTTTAACCGCTGCATTTTCGGCGAGCGATAAACTGGCGCTCAAAATAGCGATCAGAAAAAAGTGATTAAGTTTCACAATTCAATCCTCTTCAAGGATACAAAATTCTATCGCACGATCTCGCCGTCGCGATATCGGATCCGGCCACCCACAATTGTCATTACAACTTCGGTGTCGAGCAACGTGTCGTCTGAAATGGTTAACAAGTTTTGCGACAGCACTGTGATATCGGCCAGCTTGCCGGGCGTGATCGAACCCTTGATATCCTCTTCGAACGCCGCAATCGCGTTACCCATCGTGTAGGAATAAAGTGCGCGATCGCGAGAATACACTTCCTGTGGCTGAAACAACGTGCCGTCCGGCAGCCGGCGCGTCACCGAGCAATGAAAGCTGTCGATCGGGCTTATCTCGTCGACCGGTGGATCCGTTCCGTTGGTTGGCACCAGGCCCGCTTCGGCGAGCGTGTTAAAGATGTAACCCCGCTCGCGGGTGCGTTCCTCGCCAAGGCGCTCATCTACCCAGGGTCCATCCGAACAGGCAAATATTCCCTGCACAGCCGGGATAACGCCAAGCTCGACCGTCCGCGACACGTCGTCGGGATGTATCACCTGCGCATGCTCGATGCGCCAGCGCAGATCGGTCTTGTCGGGGTGCTTCGCAAATTCTGCTTCGTAAATATCGAGAAGTTCGCGATAGGCGCGGTCGCCGATGCCCTGGATGGCCATCTGGTAATCGTGTGCTATGGCGAGCTCGGCCGAGGCTTCAATCTCCTCGATCGGGACGACATTGAGGCCGTAGCTGCGCGGCATGTCGGCATACGGTTCCAACAGCCAACCGCCGTGCGTACCAAGCGCACCGTCCAGCACCTTCTCACCAATGCTGCGCACGGTGAGGAAGTTGTTGCCGTAGCCGACCATACGATACACATCGAGGCGGCCCGCCATGTCTGCCGCCTGTTCCTCGAGCGCCATGTACAGTCGGACCGGCAGGTTGCCTTCGTCAGCCATGGTCTTTAGCAAATCAACCTCGGCGAACGTCGTACCGAGATCCTGAAAGGACGTAATGCCGTGACGCAATGACTCTTCACCGGCGAGCGTTATCATGCGTCGCAGCTCCGCTTCGGCAACGCCTGCCGGTCGGCGCCCCTGATGCCCGGAGTAAGCGATACGAAAAATATCCTGCGCCGCCTCGCGCATCATGCCCGTGGGCTGGCCGTTTTCGTCAAGAACGATCTCGCCGCCATCGGGCGGCCTGGTGTTGCTGTCGATTTCCACGAGCGTCATGGCGCGCTGGTTCACGAACACGGCGTGACCGCTTGTATGAACAAGCATCACGGGATGCGCGGGCGTTGCGTCGCTCAGCGAGTTGTGAACCGGCAGACCTTCAACAAGTACCTCCTCGCGCGTTTCCCATTTGTCCTGGTGCCAGCCCCGCCCGACGATCCACTCACCCGGAGGTGTCTCGGCCGCTGCTGCCGCAACCATCGACACAATCTCGGCAAAACTCCGTGCGTAGCGGAAGTCGAGGATCATCAGCGATCCGCCAAAGCTCGTGTAGTGACCGTGGCCTTCGATAAAACCCGGTATCACCATCTGGCCGTGCAGGTCGATGAACTCGGTGTCGTCGCCGCGATACTTTGACATCTCTTCATTCGTGCCGATGGCAAGAATACGGTTGCCCTCGATCGCGACGGCTTTGGCACGCGGTAGCGCAGCATCCACCGTGACGACGTCGCCATTCACGAGCAGCAGATTGGCGACGGGGCGAACGTCTTGTGACTCGTTGCCATCGCAAGCGACAAGGAGCGAGACGACAAACGGAAGCAGTATTCGAATCATTTTCATTGCGATGATTCTACACCGGCCAAAACATTGGGGTCGAACCGACTTGAAGGTTAATGGCGTAGAACCGACTATCCAGCTTTCCTGATGCCTACTCTGGTGCCCAAACCAGGATCACGTACCGCCACTCGAGAGCATCTACCGGGTCGCGAATCTGACCCAATACGTGCTCTTGCGTCACCTTAGGTTACGCTGGTTCGCTATATCTGCAATAAACAACAAATGGGGTCAGAGCATTTTTCCAATAGTCTGCCGTCTCGAAGTCAGCTGGATCCGTCGCATGAAGAAATGTACTCTCACCCCATTATTCAGGAATTATCATGTCATTGATCGGCAACGTCGTATTCTTCGTTTTCGGTGGGTTCCTAATCTTCCTCGGTTACGTTCTCGGCGGCATCCTGTTGTGCCTTACGATCATAGGCATTCCGTTTGGTCTTATGTGTTTCAGGCTCGCCGGTAGCGTCATCGCGCCTTTCGGACGCGAGGTCCGTGAAACGGAACCACCGGGTGGTGCGCTTACGCTGATCATGAACATCATCTGGATCATTCTCCCGGGGCTCGAACTTGCCATCATGCACTTAATTCTCGCATTGGCGTTCGCCGTGACGATCATTGGCTTTCCGATCGCGGTACAGCACATGAAACTTGTACCGATGGCGTTGCTGCCATTCGGCCATGTAATGCGTGAATTGAAATAGAAAAAATGGGGACATTCTTAATTTAACGTATTAATACGCTAAATTAAGAATGTCCCCAAAAGCTGCTAGCGGTTGCGCCCCATCTGCTCGTGGCTGCTCACCCATTCATGGGCGAGGATTGCGGACGACAGCGATAGGTCTCCCGCCAACACGACGGCAGCGATGATCTCCGCCAGCTTGTCCCCTTTGCCGGTGCCGTAGCAGTCCATCACCTCGAGGCATTCGCGCTGCGTCGGCAGTCCTGTGCCGCCGCCGTACGCCGCGCAGATCATTGCCGGCAAGGTAACCGACCAGTAAAGGTCGCCGTTGTC
>CAMYLB010000086.1:755-3004 GCA_947259145.1 uncultured Woeseiaceae bacterium | reverse complement strand
GAAAACCTCGGTTCGACCCCGATTTCCTGTCAATAGCATGTATCCCGGATTGTCAGCGCCACCACAACTTATTAGATTAGCTTGGCCCGGCGTAGGCGCGGCCGTTGTGGACAACAGCCCGTGCCTTCCGCGATACGTGCCAACACGGTAGGGCACCGGCAGCCCAGTGCGGCCAGCTCCGCGCCCGCCCAGAGGTCGGCTGCGGAGCCTTACCTGCCGATGGGCGACCTGGCTGAACAGGCAGAAAGGCGTCGGATAGTCGAACCGGGCACGTGTTCAGATCCTAAGAGGCTCCTCGCAGAGCCGCATTCGCGGCCTGGAGGTAGACATGCGCAAGAGCATTATTTACGGCGCACTTATTGGCATCCTGCTGGTATTCACGATTCCTGGCGCAGCGTTCGCAGGTGGAGGAGGAAAAGGTTGCTCGAACCTGGGCACATGGTTTGGTGTGTCGCCGATTCCCCCTGATCAGATACCCCCACCAATGATACAGCCTCCGCCCTGGGATCCCACATACCTGTCAGGGTGGTCGGTGACCGTGACGGGCAAGTCCAATAACAGGGGCACGAACCATTTCGAGTACCCGGTTTTTGATCCGAAGTTAATATTATTTGGTTACGCAGGAATTGAGCCCTTCGCATCTGCGGATCGAATCGGCAGCATGCGCGGCAACTGGAAACGCACCGGCGGCAACACATTCGACTACACCTTCATGGGTTTTGCCTACACCGAGGCGAACATGCCGGCTTACATCGCGAAGATCAGCGGTCAAGTCGTGTTGATGGACGATTGCCAATACCAGTACACCACGGCGCTAATGGAAGTGTTCTGGCCAGACATGAATCCGTTCGACGATGAGCTTGAGCCTGAATATGTGATTCCGCTGGGTGTATTTTACGGCTATCGTGCAAAGGTTGACGTTGCTCCTTTTCCCTTCTAGCTAAGCACCGACGATAGACAGACTTGCCCCGGCTTCGGCCGGGGCATTTTACGGCGCCCGCACCCGGCCAATATCTCCTACAATAGTTACTTTCGAATCGGCGCCAATGCGCGCCCATGGTGAAGTATGTCAGCGAGCTCTGTCGACATAGCGAGAAAAGCCTTTCGGGATCGTCGCATCGGTCCGCGGTACTCAGGGCCGCTGCATCTCGCGACCACGATCAGTATCAGCTTGTCGATTGCGCTGGCGAGCGCCGCGATGCTCGAGGGCGTCAGGCCGCTCGAATGGCTGACGATTCCACTGACGTTTCTCTATGCCAACCTGAGCGAATACCTCGGGCACCGTGGGCCCATGCACCACAAGACACGGTTCTTGACGAAGGTCTTCGAGCGACATTCGATCGAGCATCATTCGTTCTTCACGGACAAGGCCGCCACCTTCGATTCCAGCCGGGATTACAAGGCGGTACTGTTCCCGCCGATCCTCCTGTTCTTCTTCATTGGCGGCTTCGCGATACCGGTCGGGGCGCTACTCTATTGGCTGATTTCGCCCAACGTGTGTTTCCTGTTCGTGCTTACGGCCGTACTCTATTTCTTAAACTATGAGCTGCTGCACTTCGCGTATCATGCGGATCCGGCCTCCTGGCTTGGCCGATTACCGTTCATGAGCCGATTACGGCAGCATCACATTTCGCATCACAACAGACAGCTGATGACGCACTACAATTTCAATATCACATACCCGATCTGTGATCTTATTTTTAGAACCCTGTACCGAGACGCTGATGGCCGATGAACCAATGGCTGCGACCAGGACCGCGCCCGATGCCCTTGCCTATTGGGCCAATAAAACTCCGGAGCGCGTGTTCCTGACGCAGCCCTTCGAGGGCGACGTTCGTGAATGGACCTTTCGGCAGGCGTACGACGACGCGGCGCGGTTTGCATCGGCATTGCTGAAGCTCGGGCTTACACCCGGCGACAGGGTTGCCATCCTCTCCAAAAATTGCGCCGAGTGGCTGATCGCGGATGTCGCCATTTCGATGGCGGGCCTGGTATCGGTGCCGATCTATCCAACCGCCGGTGCGGACACGATCAGCTACGTGCTGGAACACAGTGGCGCGCGCGCCGTCGTCGTCGGTCGACTCGATGATCCGGATGCGGTGCGACGGGCATTGTCGCCGGAGGTCGCGACGATCGGGCTGCGTTATCCCGGCATAGACTGCCAGCACGACTGGCAGGCAATGATCGATGGCAGCGAGCCAATCGGGTCGCTGCATCGTCCCACCAGCGATGAAATGATGACGATCCTG
>CAMYLB010000086.1:0-678 GCA_947259145.1 uncultured Woeseiaceae bacterium | reverse complement strand
TCGTCCCACCAGCGATGAAATGATGACGATCCTGTACACGTCGGGAAGCACCGGGCGGCCCAAAGGCGTCGTCACCAGCTATGGCGCTTACGAGTATGCCAGCACGACCGGGGCAGAAATGATGGACCTCTCGCTCGAAGACCGTGCGCTCTCGTACCTGCCGCTAGCACACGTCACGGAGCGAACGGTCATCGCCGGCCCGGCGATTTATTGCGGTTACCAGCTCTTCTTTGTCGACAGGCTGGACACGTTCGTGACGGACCTTCAGCGGGCCGAGCCAACGCTGTTTATCTCGGTACCACGTCTGTGGGTCCAGTTTCAGATCGGCGTGCACAAGAAGATGCCGCCGGAGAAACTCGACAGGCTGCTCAAGATACCGGTTATCGGCAAACTCGTCGCGCGCAAGGTGCGAAAGGGGCTGGGCCTCGGCAGCTGCCGCCTGGTCGGCTCGGGCACTGCTCCGATATCTCCCACGACACTGCGCTGGTACGACAGAATTGGCGTGCACATCAGCGAAGGCTGGGGCATGACCGAGACATGCGGGCTGTCATGCACGAACCTGCCGTTCAGGCGTGAATGCATCGGCACGATCGGTGTGCCGCTGCCGGGTACCGAGATGAAGCTTGGCGACGAGGGCGAAGTCCTCATTCGCTGTCCCGGCCTGTTGACCGAATACTA
>CAMYLB010000085.1 GCA_947259145.1 uncultured Woeseiaceae bacterium | reverse complement strand
GTCTGTCCATCGGCGCCGATCGAGGTACCGCGAAAGACGGTGCCATCCTGAAGTGCGAGTATCGCAGGCGTGCTCAAACGTGACCCTCAATAGAAAAACAAAAACCAGATCACACGTGGATCAGCGTGTCTGCCGCATCTTCCATATGGGTCGTTACGACATGCGTCTGTTTCAGATGCACAAAAGCGGAAGGACGTGGCCTCCCGCTTGCTACTTCGCTGACCGCCCAGCGATCCGGCGTAGTTTACTGAACGCGAACTGCGCGCGCCAGAGTAAGGCGGGCTTTTTTTGAACCTAATTGTCGGACCCGGTCATTTACCGAACAAGACGTCACGCATGCCGTACAGGCCCGCAGCTCGTCCGCTGGCCCAGCGCGCAGCCCTGAGCGCGCCGTCCGCAAACACCTGGCGGGTCGTAACACTGTGCGCAAACGTCAGGCGTTCGGTCGGGGAGCGCATGACTACTTCGTGATCACCCGGCACCTCACCGCGACGTTCCACCTCGAAACGCACCGTTCCGTCCTTCCCGCGGGCTTCCGCAACGGCCTCACCCAGTTTGAGCGCCGTACCCGACGGGGCATCTTTCTTGTGAATGTGATGGGTCTCGGATATTTCGATCTCGAAATCCAGCCCCAGCGACGCAGCAGCTTCCCGAACCGAATGCTCCAGGACAGCGATACCGAGACTCATGTTGCGATCGTAGACGACCGGGATTTGCGCGGAGGCCCGATCCAGCAACTCCATCTGAGCGTCGTCCAGGCCGCTGACACCGCAAACCAGTGGTTTGTTGTGACGAACGACGGCATCAAGCACTGCGGCCGTTCCCTCGGGCAAACTGAAATCGATGACGACGTCCGCCGCTGCGACGACGGCATCGAGGTCTCCGTCACGTGTCCAGATGCCCGCCAACTCCAGATCCGCCTGCTGCTCGATACTCGCGGCTATGGCCTGACCCATGCGGCCAGCACCGGCAATACCTATTTTCAATGCGCTGATCGGTTTCTGCCTTTAGCTGATGCGCTCGAAGAAGCGCTTCACTGAGTCGAGCCAGCCCCCGGCACGTGGGCTGTGTTTTTCACCACCAGATTGCAGCGAGGCGTCGAATTTCTCCAGCAACTCCTTCTGCTTGGCCGTCAGGTGCACGGGCGTCTCCACAGCAACCTGGGCAAACAGGTCGCCGTTACGCGCGTCTCGAACGGTTCTCACCCCTTTGCCACGAAGTCGAAAAACCTTGCCGGATTGTGTGCCGGCCGGGACCTTCAGTGCGACGTTGCCATCAAGTGTCGGCAGTTCGACCTCACCGCCCAGCGTTGCGGTGGCGATACTGACTGGCACCTCGCACGACAGATTCGACCCCTCGCGGTCGAAGATTTTGTGAGGATTGACGCGGATTTCGACGTACAGATCGCCCGCGGGTCCGCCATTGCGACCTGCCTCGCCCTCACCCGAGAGCCGGATGCGATCGCCGTCGTCCACACCGGGCGGCACCTTGACCGCGAGGGTCCGCGTTTTCCGGGTGCGCCCTCGCCCGTGGCAATCACTGCAGGGATCCTCGATTGTCGTGCCTGCGCCCTTACAGGCGGGACAAGTCTGCTGAATCGAGAAGAACCCCTGCTGCATGCGAACCTGGCCAACACCACCGCAGGTCGTACACTGGATGGGATCGCTGCCCTTCTTGGCGCCGCTGCCGCTGCAGGTCTCGCAAGCAACCTGGGTCGGCACATCGATCTTGACGTTGTCACCCGCGACAGCCTTCTCGAGATCGAGCCTCAGCTCGTAGCCAAGGTCCGCACCGCGAAAAACCTGTGGACCACCGCCGCGGCGGCCGCCACCGCCGCCGAAAATGTCGCCAAATACATCGCCAAAGATGTCGCTGAATCCCTCGGCACCGAATCCGCCTGCTCCACCGGGACCGCCGCGAACTCCTTCATGACCGAACCGGTCATAGGCCGAACGTTTGTCGGCGTCTTTGAGGACTTCGTAAGCTTCCTTGGCTTCCTTGAATTGCTCATCGGAGCCATCACCATCCGTGTTGCGGTCTGGATGATGTTTCATGGCAAGGCGACGATAGGCCTTCTTGATCTCATCAGCCGATGCTGATTTCGAGACCCCCAATATTTCGTAGTAGTCGCGTTTCGCCATGATTCCCTATAGTTCGGGCGCCCCGCGGGGCGCCCGGACATTTTCCTGCTTGCGTCAGCTTACTAAGATTTCGACGCTTCGTCCTTGTCGACTTCCTCGAATTCCGCATCGACAACATCGTCATCGGATGCCGACGCAGACCCGTCGCCACCGGCATCATCGGCCGCCTGTTCCGCATAGAGCTTCTGAGCCAGCCCGCCGGACGCCTCGCCCAAAGCCGCCATCTTTTTCTCAATGACGTCTTTGTCGTCGCTTTCGAGCGCGCTCTTGAGATCGGATACCGCATTCTCGACTGCCCCTCGTTCCTCGGCGCTAGCCTTCTCACCGAGTTCACTAAGGGTCTTCTCTGAAGCATGGATCAGTCCATCTGCCTGGTTGCGCGTGTCGACGAGCTCGCGGAACTTGCGATCCTCTTCAGCATGACTCTCGGCATCGGAAACCATCTTGTTGATCTCGTCATCAGACAGACCGCTGGACGCCTTGATAACAATATTCTGGCTCTTGCCGGTCGCCTTGTCTTTGGCAGACACGTTCAGGATGCCGTTTGCATCGATGTCAAACTTCACCTCGATCTGCGGCAAGCCACGTGGTGCCAGCGGGATATCGGCCAGGTCAAAACGACCGAGTGACTTGTTATCCAGGGCGCGCTCACGTTCGCCCTGCAGAACGTGAATCGTCACCGCCGTCTGATTGTCATCGGCGGTAGAGAAAACCTGCTCCGCGTTAGCTGGAATGGTTGTGTTCTTGTCGATCACTTTGGTCATGACACCACCCAGCGTCTCGATGCCGAGCGACAATGGCGTGACGTCGAGCAGTAGAACATCCTTGACCTCGCCTGCCAGCACACCGCCCTGGATCGCCGCACCGAGCGCAACCGCTTCGTCGGGATTCACGTCGCGACGCGGCTCTTTGCCGAAGAAACTCTGCACTTCCTCCTGAACCTTGGGCATGCGAGTCTGGCCGCCCACGAGGATGACATCGTCTACCTCATTCACTTTCAGTCCGGCGTCCTTCAACGCAATCTTGCACGGACCGATAGTCCGTTCGATCAGTTTCTCAACCAACGACTCCAGTTTGGCGCGGGTCAGCTTGATACTAAGGTGCTTGGGACCACTGGCATCTGCCGTGACATAAGGCAGGTTAACTTCGGTCTGCTGCTGCGTACTGAGTTCGATTTTGGCCTTCTCGGCCGCTTCCTTCAGGCGCTGCATGGCACGCGCATCGCCGCTGATGTCCACGCCGCTCTCGCGCTGGAACTCGTGTGTCAGGTACTCGATGACGCGCATATCGAAGTCCTCTCCGCCGAGGAACGTATCGCCATTAGTGGCGAGTACTTCGAACTGGTGCTCTCCATCGACTTCCGCAATCTCGATGATCGATACGTCGAACGTACCGCCACCAAGATCGAACACGGCGATCTTCTTGTCGCCGCGCTTCTTGTCCATGCCATAGGCGAGCGCCGCGGCCGTCGGCTCATTGATAATGCGCTTTACGTCCAGACCGGCGATCTTGCCGGCATCCTTGGTTGCCTGGCGCTGTGAATCGTTAAAATAGGCCGGTACCGTGACAACCGCCTCGGTCACAGTTTCACCGAGGTAGTCCTCGGCGGTCTTTTTCATTTTCATCAAAACGCGCGCCGCAATCTCCGGTGGCGCCATCTTGTTGCCGCCCGCCTCAACCCAGGCATCGCCGTTGTCAGCCTTGACGATTGTATAGGGCACCATTTCGATATCGCGCTGCACGACGTCATCTTCATAACGACGCCCGATCAATCGCTTAATCGCAAATAGAGTGTTTTCGGGATTCGTCACAGCCTGCCGTTTGGCGGACTGCCCGACCAGCACCTGGTCGTCCTTCGTGAATGCCACGATCGACGGTGTCGTGCGATCACCTTCGCTGTTTTCGATGACCTTCGGTGTACCACCCTCCATGACTGCTACGCAGGAATTGGTGGTACCCAGGTCGATACCAATCACTTTGCCCATTTTCTAATACTCCAAATTCGATAGGAAATGCCTAAACTGGCTCTTAGGTGGGGCCGTGAGCCCATGATTCAAGCGTTTCTGCCCACTTTTTTGCCAACAACAGCCTAGTCGGCAGCGACGATGACCATGGCGGGCCGCAGCAGGCGCCCGTTCAGGGAATATCCCTTCTGTACGACAGTCAGTACCGTACCCGGCTCCACAGTTTCCGACGGCTGCACGCTGATCGCTTCGTGCCACTCAGGATCGAAAGGCTCGCCCTCGGGATCGAGCTGCTCGATTCCAAAGCGCTCCATCGTGCTCCCCAGCAGTTTCAAGGTCGCTTCGCTGCCCTCGAGCAGGCTCTCCACACTCGCGTTCTCTGACGCCGCCAGCGCCATCTCGAGGCCGTCTTTGACAGCAAGCAATTCCTTGCCGAAGCGTTCGAGTGCGAACTTGTGGGCATTTTCTACGTCCCGTGAAGCTCGTTTGCGGACGTTCTCGGTTTCGGCCGCCGCCCTGACATAGCGCTCCCAGTTTTCAGCCGCCTTTGCCTCAGCCGCGTCCAACGCCGTCCCGGGGTCATTGCCCTTGGTCTCGGCTGCCCCGGTTTCAGCCCCGGAAATCTCCTCATCTATTTCGGTATCCGGGCGTTCTGCCTGTCCAGTCATCAACCTGCTCCAAATCAACACTTCAGCTGCCAGCCGATTGGCCGACGCAAGAATAACGCTCGCAGTCTGGGGGCCCGCAAGAAAATATCAAGAGTATCGCGGTTTTTTCTTGGCCGAATGCCTCAGTTGCCGTGGCTCAGTGCGGACTCGAGCAGCCTGGCCGTGACGTCGACAATGGGCACCACCCGATCGTAGGCCATGCGTGTCGGCCCAATGACACCAAGCACGCCGATGGTGTCGTCGTCGACGTGATACGGCGCCGTGACGACACTGCAGTCATCGAAAATACCGAAGCCGGACTCCTCCCCGATAAAGATCTGAACACCGTCAGCATTGATACTGCGATCGAGCAGATCGAGGATCAGGCGCTTGCGTGAGAATGCGTCAAACAATCGCCGCAAGGTGTCAACATCGGAGAGTTCTGCAAAAGCCATCAGATTGGTCTCACCAGCAACAACATACTCGTCGTCGGGATGCGCGGCACTGTCCATCGCCGAATGCGCAACCGCGATAATGTCATGCATGGCCTGATTCATTGAGTTCCGGGTATTGTCCAGGTCGTCCAGCAGTCGCCCTCGCACCGACTCCAGATCGGTTCCCGCATAGTGTTCATTGATAAAGTTCTGGGCGTGCTGCAATTCCGAAACGGTGTAATCCCGTTCCGTATGAAGAATCCGGTTTTGTACCTCGCGATCATTGGTCACAAGAATAACCAGGACGCGGTTTTCCGAAAGCGGCAAAAATTCGATCTGTCGCAACGTCACCTGCGATGCTTTCGGAACCGACACAACGCCGGCCATTCTGGTGAATTCAGATAACAGGCCCGAGACGGCAGTAACCAGCGCGCCCTGGTTGTCGAACTGGTCTTTTATTTGGCGCTGGATCTTCTTGATATCGCTATCGCCGGGCTGCCGATAATGCACCAGCGTGTCGACAAAAAAACGATAGCCCTGCGCCGTCGGAATGCGGCCGGCCGATGTATGTGGCGCGGATACCAAGCCCATTTCCTCAAGATCAGACATCACATTGCGAATCGTCGCGGGACTAAGAGCCAGACCGGAGTCTTTGCAAAGCGTACGTGAGCCGACAGGCTGCCCGTCGCGGATATAGCGCTGAATGAGCACGCGTAACAGATGCTGTCCGCGATCGCTCGGTATCGGTTTAGTTGCTTCTGCTGACATTCGCTAGAAACACGGGAAATCCCCAGCCTGTTTGCTGTGATAGGGTGTCGGGCACACGCTAGCAACGGCTTGGCGGTCGGTCAAGGGTTTGCCACAATCGCTACATGAACACGCAGTTTCCCAACATCGCCATTCTTGGCCGCCACCATGATCCCCGGGTAGCCGAACCCATGCAGATACTGGCGCGGTATCTGACCAAAGCCGGCGTCAACGTACTCGCGGCAGATTCCCTGCAGTTGGAGCTAGCCGTAACGCGTATGCAAGAAACCGATCTTTGCGACGTCGCGGACCTGATCATTGCAATCGGCGGCGACGGCACGATGCTCTATGCCGGTCGCCTTGCGCGCGAATCGGGCACGCCGATCCTGGGGATCAATCGTGGTCGCCTGGGTTTTCTTGCCGACGTTACTCCGGATGAGATGATCAATAGTGTCGAACAGGTTTTACAAGGTAACTACGCGCGCGATTCAAGAATGCTCCTGGAGGCGCGTTTGCTCACCGACACGGGGACGGAAAGCACGGCGTTTGCACTAAATGACGTCGTATTGCAGCGCCGCGAAACAGGTCGCATGGTGGATTTCTCAACGCGGATCGCAGGGAAATATGTGAACACACATTCGGGCGACGGACTCATCATTGCAACGCCAACCGGCTCGACCGCGTATGCGCTAAGTTGTGGTGGCCCCATCATTGAGCCCGAACTGAACGCAGTGGCCGTCGTCCCGATTTGTCCGCATACGCTGACGGATCGGCCGCTTGTGATCTCCGCCGAACAGACCATCGAAGTTGTACTACTGGAGCGAGACGACACGCTGGCAGAGGTCACCGTTGACGGATTCTCGATGGGCGAAATCCGACCCACAGACCGACTTGTAATCTCGGCGGCCGAGCAGCGAATTACCCTGGTGCACCCGCCCAGCTATGATTTCTACGGCATACTTCGCTCCAAGCTGTTTTGGGGACGCGACAGCCGCAACCGCAAAAACTGAGTCCCGGGAAGCATGACATGCTGCTGAACCTGCAGGTACGCGACTTTGCCATCATCGACCGAATCGATATCGAGTTCGAAGCCGGCATGACCGTGCTGACCGGAGAAACCGGTGCCGGCAAATCGATACTGGTTGATGCGCTCGGACTCGTGCTCGGCGAACGCGGCAGCGCACAACTCGTGCGTGACGGCAGCAAACGCGCTGAGTTCGCGGCTGAATTCGATGTCTCGGACGTTGCGTCCGCACGCGCCTGGCTCGAGGAACACTCCCTCGATCGCGACGACGAGTGTTTGCTGCGCCGCGTCATAAATAGCGATGGTCGTTCGCGCGCATTCATAAACGGGAATCCGGTACCACTGTCACAACTGAAGAGCCTTGGTGAACTCCTGCTCGACATCCATGGCCAGCACTTTCACCAATCGCTCGGTCGGCGTGCCGTGCAGCGCGACCTGCTCGATTATTTCGGTGGCTTACTAGAAAAACGTGCGACAACTGCGTTGAGCTTTGCGACCTGGAAGTCCGTGGCGGATCGCCTGCAGCAGCTGACCGAGGCCGAGACGGATCGAGCATCGCGTCTTGATCTGTTGAGCTTTCAGCTACAGGAACTCGATGGCCTCGCACTTTCGCCGAACGAACTTGCAGACCTGAGCGCTGAACGACAAAAACTGCAAAACAGCGGCCGTCTGGTCGAGGGAGTTGGCAGCGCATTGCAGAGCCTGTTTGAAAACGATGCGGGCAATGCCAACGGCCTTGTCGCCGACGCATTACGTGCCATTGAGTCTCTGCAGGACTACGACGAGAGCCTTGCGCCTGTGCTGGAAATACTCAACAGCGCCAGCATCCAGGTCACCGAGGCGGCAGACTCACTGCGCCGCTACAGCGATTCAATCGACATGGACCCGAAGCGCCGCGACTGGGTTGAAGAACGGCTCGACTCCATCCAGACCGTTGCGCGCAAGCACCGCGTTGCCCCCGAAGAATTGCATGCTCAGGCCGAGAACCTGCGGCAGGAACACGATCTGCTCAGTCACGCCGAAGAGCGCGGGCAGGAACTGGAGCGCCAGGCCGAGGCCGCTAAGTCCGAGTTCTTAAAGCAAGCCAAATCACTGTCGCTAGGCCGGCGGAAAGCTTCCAGGTCGTTTGCCGCCGCAGTCACCGAAGCCATGAAGAGTCTCGGGATGCCCGGCGGCGTTTTCGAGGTTTCATTGACTCCCATCGACGAGTCATCAGCTCGTTCCTGGGGGCTCGATGTGATCGACTTTCTGATCAGCGCAAATCCTGGTCAGTCCACCCAGCCACTGGCGAAGATCGCGTCGGGCGGGGAACTGTCGCGCATGAGTCTTGCGATCCAGGTAATCGCCAGCGACGGCAGTGCGATTCCGACCATGGTCTTTGACGAAATCGACAGCGGTGTCGGTGGCGGCGTTGCAGAAATGGTGGGTCGACGATTGCAGGAGTTGGGCGCCAGCCGCCAGGTGCTTTGCGTCACGCATTTGCCACAGGTCGCGAGCCTTGCGGACAGGCACTTTCGCATAAGCAAGGTCAGCGACGGCAAGTCAACGCGTACGCGTCTGCATGTTCTCAATAAGGACGAGCGCGTGGAGGAACTGGCTCGCATGCTGGGCGGCGTGGAAATAACCCGGAAAACACTCGCGCATGCCGCAGAGATGTTGGCTGGCGCGCCGAAGAAGCGCGCCTGACTCAGCTGTCGTCCGAGTCCTTGTCGTCGCCCTTTAGCTTTACGTACAACACCAGGCTGTGATCGATTAACTCGTAACCATACTCTTCGGCGATGTGTTGCTGCAGGCGTTCAATTTCCTCGCTGACAAATTCAATGACATCACCGGTTTCTACACAGACCATATGATCGTGATGGTCACCGTCATCGAGCTCAAAAACGGAGTGCCCACCCTCGAAGTTGTGGCGAGTAACCAGTCCGGCCGACTCGAATTGGGTGAGAACGCGGTAGACCGTTGCCAAACCGATGTCTTCACCCGCCTGCAATAATTCCTTGTATATATCCTCGGCACTCAAATGGCGCAGCTTGGCACCTTCGAGGATCTCGAGGATTTTAAGGCGCGGCAGCGTGATTTTGAGGCCCGCCTTTCGAAGTTCCTGTCGTTGCTGCATGAGCGAACTCTTTCAAGGTATGATGCGCGCCTATTATGACCCAGTTGGCAGTCCG
>CAMYLB010000084.1 GCA_947259145.1 uncultured Woeseiaceae bacterium | reverse complement strand
CTCCACATCGCCTGACGATCTTGCCATCGCCGGTGCAGAAGCCGTGCAAGCCGCTCTCGCCTACCCCGGACAAATCGCCACACTCATTGCGCCCGCCGATCATGCCTGGACAGACGGCGCACATCCGGTCCCGCCGAAGAATCCTCCGGAACCCGCCACGGTATCCGCGCGCGATGTCGCCGACGCGGCCGCCGCCCTGGCGGCCGGCGGTTCCGCTGCGCTTTTTCTCGGCGGCCGAGCGCTACGGGAAGATGCGCTGGAGCAGGCTGGCCGGATCGCCGCAGCAACCGGCGCGCGACTGATCTCCGAGACGTTCAGCGCCCGCCTGCAGCGCGGCGCCGGTCGAGTAACGCTGGAACGTTTGCCCTATTTCGGCGAGATGGCGTCAGAATTTCTGGATGGGCTGACCCGCATCGTTTTCGTCGGCGCTGAGCCACCGGTGTCCTTTTTTGCCTATCCGGGCAAACCGAGCTGGCTCTCTCCCAAAGGCGCAGAACTGATCAAGCTTGCCGGCCCGCGAGTGGACGCGGTTGACGCCCTGCGGCAACTGGCCGATGCGCTCAATGCACCCGCGGCTCCCGCCAACCTGCAGGCGCCCGCCGTGCCGCCCGCCGCGGACGGAAAACTCGACGCGCAGTCACTGGGTGCTGTGCTCGCTACGCTGCTGCCTGAGAATGCGATCATCTCCGACGAAGCAGCAACCGCGGGTCTTGCGATTTTTCCAATGACGCAGGGCGCCGCGAAGCATGATTGGTTAATGCTCACCGGCGGCTCCATTGGCCAGGGTCTGCCGCTTGCTACCGGTGCGGCAGTCGCCTGTCCGGAGCGTAAAGTCATCGCGCTACAGGCCGACGGCTCTGCCATGTACACAGTGCAGGCGCTGTGGACGATGGCGCGCGAAAATCTCGATGTCACGACAGTCATCATCAACAACGGCAGCTACGCCATACTGAACATCGAGCTCGCGCGTGTCGGCGTGACCAATCCGGGCCCGATCGCCCTGTCACTACTTGACCTTACTCGACCGGCGATCGACTGGGTGTCGATTTCGGAAGGCCTGGGCGTAGCGGCGGTGCGGGCTGATACTGTCGAAGGATTTCGAGAAGCCTTTGGTGAAGCGCTCGCGACCAAGGGACCGCGCCTCGTCGAAGCCGTTGTGCCCGCGGGCGTCTGATCGACCAGGTGATTGAGAACTGAGGAAACGGACATGTCAGATCTGTTGAAGCGTATTGCAGAAATTACCGGGGCAAAGGGCCTGATCACTGGTGAAGATGTGCACCAGCGTCCGGCTGACTGGATGGGCCAGACGCAGTGCAACGCCCTGGCTATCGTCCGACCGGCCTCGACGCAGGAGTTGTCGCAAATCATGAAAATTTGCCACGAGCTGGGGCAGCCCGTTGTTGCGGCGGGTGGGCTTACCGGGCTGGTGCAGGGCGCTTCCGCATCGGCGGATGAAATTGTCATTTCCTTCGAACGCATGACAGGCATCGAATCCATCGATCCAGTCGGCAGAACCATTACCGTACAGACAGGCGCCCCCATGCAGAAAGTGCAGGAAGCAGCAGAGGAGCAAGGCTTGATGTTCGCGGTCGACCTCGGTGCGCGCGGCTCGGCTACGATAGGCGGAAACATCGCAACCAATGCCGGGGGTAACCAGGTCATTCGTTACGGCATGATGCGCGAGCACGTTTTGGGCGTCGAAGTCGTTCTCGCGGACGGTACCGTCGTGTCTTCCATGAATACCCTGTTGAAGAACAATACCGGCTACGACCTGAAGCAGCTTTTCATTGGCTCCGAAGGAACATTGGGTCTCGTTACGCGCGCGGTACTGCGGCTTGCGCCACGGCCCAAGAGCGACAATACGGCGATGGTTGCAGTGTCGGATTTTGCGGCGCTCACGGACCTGTTCCGGCATGTTAGTGACAACCTCGGTGGAGCACTAACGTCGTTCGAGGTGATGTGGAAAGAACACTATGAACTGGTTGCTGTCGAGTCCGGCCGCCATACGCCGCCTCTGGATGCGGGTGAAGCGGTCACAGCGCGACGCGATCTGGAATATCCGCGAAGACATCGAAGCGCTGGGCATGGCGTTGATGCCTGCCGCGATCTTCGACATCAGCCTGCCAATCAGGAAAATGGAAGCCTATGTAGACCGGCTGAGGAGCTCCGTTAATGCGGCATGGGGCGACGAGGCACGCCTGATCATTTTCGGGCACCTTGGCGACGGCAATTTACATGTCGTCGTTTCACCACGTCCGTGGAGCGATGAGACACGGCAGCAGGCCGAGAAAATGGTTTACGAGCCACTGGCCGACATTGGTGGCGCGGTGTCTGCCGAGCATGGCATCGGACTCGAGAAGCGCGACTACCTGCATTTGTCACGGTCGCCTGAGGAAATCGCCCTGATGAAGGCGCTAAAGATGACGCTCGATCCAAAATCGATACTCAATCCCGGCAAAATATTCGCCGCCTGAATCACGAATTTACCGGGATGGCAGTCGTCGCCGGGCGATGACGATTGATTCAGCCAGGAACACCCCAGCCCCGACCGGGAGATACGGTCCGATGTGAGCATAGTACGGTGCTTATGTGCGAATATGTCCGTATTGACAGCCTCTTGCGAGCGTGTCGAAATCGATCCGAGAGGGGGCGCCACTTCGCGCCCGCCAGAACCAACAAGAACTGACAATAGTTGAATCAACCAAAAGGTGGACCGAAATGAACTGGCGAAGCAGATTGATCTGCGGTGGGCTTGCGATGTTCGCGAGCATGGTTGCTGTACCGGCTGTAGCAGCCGAATTCGAGTTGGGAGCATTCGAGGGTAGCTTCAATTCCCAGATCTCCCTGGGCGCCAGCTGGCGCATGTCAGAGATGGAGCCACGACTGGTCACGCCGGCCAATGCGCCGGGCTTCGGTATGGCTTCGACCGGCACCGCCGAC
>CAMYLB010000083.1 GCA_947259145.1 uncultured Woeseiaceae bacterium | reverse complement strand
GCCCTGGCTCATTGAGCGCACATCCGTGGCATAACCGAACATCTCGGCCAGCGGTACTTCAGCACGAATCGTCTTGCCCGCGGGCGTATCGTCCATGCCCTGCGGCAGACCGCGACGACGATTCAAATCGCCCATCACATCGCCCATGTAATCCTCGGGTGTCACCACCTCGACCTTCATGATCGGCTCAAGCAATACCGCGTCGGCTTTCAATGCGCCTTCCCGGAATCCCATGCTGCCGGCAATCTTGAACGCCATCTCACTCGAGTCGACGTCATGGTAGGAGCCGTCATACAAGGTCACTCTGCAATCGACCACGGGGTAACCCGCGACCACGCCATTCTCCATCTGTTCCTGAATACCCCGATCGACGGCCGAAATATACTCTCGTGGCACCGCGCCGCCAACTATCGCGTTCACAAACTCGTAGCCTTCGCCTGCCGGAAGCGGCTCAATTTCGATATAGACATGACCGTATTGGCCCCGGCCGCCCGATTGACGTATGAACTTGCCTTCCTGCTTGACCGTCTTGCGTATCGTCTCGCGGTACGCAACCTGCGGTTTGCCGACGTTAGCATCAACTTTAAACTCACGCTTCATGCGATCAACGATGATATCCAGATGCAGCTCGCCCATGCCTGAAATGATCGTCTGGCCAGACTCCTCGTCCGTATGCACACGAAACGAAGGATCTTCTTTAGCAAGCTTCTGCAACGCAAGACCCATCTTGTCCTGATCGACTTTCGTTTTTGGCTCTACTGCAACTGATATGACCGGTTCCGGAAAGTCCATTCGCTCCAGCGTAATCTGCTGCTTCAGATCACAAAGCGTGTCCCCCGTAGTGACATCTTTGAGGCCGACCGCGGAGGCGATATCACCGGCGCGAACTTCCTTGACCTCTTTGCGATCGTTCGAGTGCATTTGCAGGATGCGGCCAATGCGCTCTTTCTTGCCCTTGACCGGGTTAAAAATAGTGTCGCCCGAGTTAAGCACGCCCGAGTAAACGCGGAAAAATGTCAGGTTGCCGACAAACGGATCTGTCGCAATCTTGAAGGCCAAAGCTGCAAACGGCTCATCGTCATCTGCATGGCGTTCGGCCTCGGTTTCATCGTCGATATGTCCAATGATCGCCGGGACATCAATAGGTGATGGCATGAAATCAACCACGGCATCCAGCATCGCCTGAACGCCCTTGTTCTTGAAAGCCGAACCACACATTGCAACGACAACCGCGCCGGACAGCGTAAGCTTGCGCAGCCCCAGGCGAATTTCGTCTTCCGACAATTCACCATTTTCCAGAAACTTGTCCAGCAGCTCCTCGTTTCCTTCCGCAGCCGCCTCAACCATCTTCTCGCGCCAGGCCCTGGCCTCGGCGAGCATGTCATCCGGAATCTCGCGTGCTTCATGGGTCATGCCCATGTTGGATTCATCCCAGTAAATAGCCCGCATGCGAATCAGGTCGATCACGCCCTCGAAGTGCTCCTCGGCACCAATCGGCAGCTGAATCGGCACAGGGTTCGCGCCGAGTCGTTCACGAACCTGATCTACGACCCGCAGGAAGTCGGCGCCGGCACGATCCATTTTGTTAACAAAGATCATGCGCGGCACGCGGTACTTGTTGCCCTGGCGCCAGACCGTTTCGGTTTGCGGCTCAACGCCGCCCACGGAACACAATACGGTGATCGCGCCGTCGAGTACTCGAAGGCTGCGTTCAACTTCGATCGTAAAGTCGACATGACCCGGGGTATCGATGATGTTTATGTGGTGCTCATTGATGCCAATATTACGGTAACGCTCAATGGGGGTTGTACGGGCCACGACAAAGCCTTCTACCAGCGGTAGTGTGAGAACGCTTTATTGGCTTCCGCCATACGATGCGTATCTTCTTTCTTCTTGACAGCAGTGCCTCGATTCTCGGCCGCGTCGAGCAATTCATGCGCGAGACGGTGCGCCATCGACTTCTCACTCCGCTTCCTCGCAGCGTCAATCACCCAGCGCATTGCCAGCGTCTGACGACGAGCAGGACGAACTTCGACCGGTACCTGGTAAGTCGCGCCACCGACGCGCCGTGACTTCACCTCTACCATCGGCTTTACGTTTTCAAGCGCAGTCTCGAGAAGTTCAAGTGCCTTTTCGCCCGACTGCGTTTCACGATCGGAAATTCGATCCAGCGCACCATAGATAATCCGTTCAGCAACGGATTTCTTGCCGTCATTCATAATCATGTTCATGAACTTCGCAAGCAGATCACTGCCGTATTTCGGATCTGGCAGGATCAAGCGTTTCGGGGCCTGTGTTCTTCTGGACATTATCTAGTCTCTGTAATTACCGCCGAAAAAGCGGAAATGATTGGTTTATGCCTTCGGACGCTTCGCGCCGTACTTCGAGCGGCCCTGTCGACGATCGGGTACACCGGCACAATCCAGTGTGCCGCGAACCGTGTGGTACCGAACGCCCGGCAAGTCCTTGACGCGACCGCCGCGAATCAACACAACGCTGTGTTCCTGGAGGTTGTGACCTTCACCGCCGATGTAGCTTGTAACTTCAAAGCCATTCGTCAGGCGCACACGAGCCACCTTGCGCATAGCCGAATTCGGCTTTTTTGGCGTTGTCGTGTAGACACGCGTGCAAACACCGCGCTTTTGCGGACTGGCATCAAGTGCCGGCACCGTGCTTTTCGCAGGCTTCGTCACCCGCGGTTTACGTACTAGCTGATTCACTGTGGCCATGGGCCTTCACTCTTTATTTATAGTTAGCAAAATGGTCAAAAAATCTGGACGTCGCAAAAAAACGCGCGCACCCAACCGCCAGACGTCTTGGGTCCAGAGGCTGGGAAAAATCAGGGCTCAACCAATGCTGAGCTCCGAAAAAGTCAGGGCCCGCCTGGTGGCGAGCCCTTATGGTTAAGGGCGGGCATTTTAGTGATGCCGGGAAGTCAGTGTCAAGCAACCATCACTGGGTTAAGGGCGGGCATTTTAGTGATGCCGGGAAGTCAGTGTCAAGCAACCATCACTGACCGCAAACGGCGACCGCTAAGCCCTTGTTTTCAAAGGCAAGCTGACAGGCTTGTAAGACCCTTGACGGGCTACGCCGCGCTGCTTTCTTCGCTACCCTCCGAAGGTGCCTCGGCATCAACCATCGCTTCCGCCGCCGCTTCAGCTTCCTCTGCGGCTTCCGAAGGTGCCTCGGTATCAACCAGTGCTTGCGCCGCTGCCTCGGCCTCCTCTGCGGCTTCCGCCGCCGCCTTTTCGGCCAGCTGCGAGTCCTCGAGATCCCGCAGTTGATCCGCCAGATCCTGCTCGCGCGTTCGCCGGCGTTCGGCATGATGGGCGAAGCCCGTTCCCGCCGGAATCAGTCGGCCAACAATGACGTTCTCTTTTAGACCACGCAGCTCATCACGCAGGCCGCGAACGGACGCTTCGGTCAGTACGCGTGTCGTTTCCTGGAACGATGCGGCCGAGATAAACGACTCGGTGGCAAGCGATGCCTTGGTAATGCCCAGAAGGACCGGGTCGCAAGTCAGCGGCTCTTTGCCCTGGGCTACAAGCTGTTCGGCCTCTTCGAAGAAACGAGCTTTGTCGACCTGCTCGCCGCGCAGGTAGTTGCTGTCACCTGGCGTGGCGATAATGACCTTGCGCAGCATCTGGCGAATGATCACCTCGATGTGCTTGTCGTTGATCTTCACGCCCTGGAGACGATAGACGTCCTGAATTTCGCGAACCAGGTAATCGGCCAGGTTCTCTACGCCCTGCAGTCGCAGGATGTCATGAGGATTCGGCTCGCCATCAGCGATCGTTTCGCCACGTACAACCTGTTCGCCTTCGAACACATTGAGGTGACGCCACTTCGGAATGAGCTCCTCATGTCTTTCGCCGTTTTCTTCAGTAATTACGAGACGGCGCTTGCCCTTGGTTTCCTTACCGAAACTAACCGTGCCGGTATGCTCCGCCATGATTGCAGGATCTTTCGGTTTACGTGCTTCAAACAAATCAGCAACACGCGGCAGACCGCCTGTGATGTCGCGGGTCTTGGAAGACGCCTGAGGGATGCGTGCAATCACGTCGCCGACTGATACGCTGGCACCATCTCCCATGGAGATAATCGCGCCGACCGGCAGTGCGTATACGGCCGGGATATCGGTATTCGCGAAGCAAATATCGGCGCCGTCGCCGTCCACCAGCTTCGCGACCGGGCGTAGATCCTTGCCGGAACCAGTGCGGCTCTTCGGATCCAGCACGACGATACTGGTAAGACCTGTGAATTCGTCGACCTGTTCGGCGACCGTGATGCCGTCTATGAAGTCCTCGAACTGGACCTTACCCTCGACCTCGGTAACAACCGGGTGAGTGTGCGGATCCCAGTTTGCAACGACCTGCCCCTGCTTGACCTCGGCCCCATCCTGAATCGTAATCGTGGCTCCGTAAGGTACTTTATAGCGTTCACGTTCACGGCCCATTTCGTTAACAATCGAAATTTCGCCGGAACGAGAAACGGCAACAAGGTAGCCCTTATGGTGAGCAACCGTCTTGATGTTAACGAGCCTGGCCGTACCCTTCGACTTGATTTCGATATTGTTGATCGCGGCAGAACGTGACGCAGCACCACCAATATGGAAGGTACGCATGGTCAGCTGTGTGCCCGGCTCACCGATTGATTGTGCAGCGATGACACCGACCGCCTCACCAATATTGATGCGATCTCCGCGAGCGAGGTCACGCCCATAACATTGCGAGCAAACGCCGTACCTGATTTCACACGTAATAGGCGAGCGCACGACTACATGGTCGATCTGCAACTCTTCGATGCGTTGTACTGTTGCCTCGTCGAGCATCGTGCCAGCATCGAAAGCGACCTTGTCAGAACCTGTGATCAGTACTGGCTCGGCCAGCACCCGACCCAGTACGCGCTCAGTAAGAGGCTCGACAATGTCACCACCTTCAACGAGCGGCGCCATCGCAACACCGTTGCGGGTTTCACAATCGACTTCGGTCACAACCAGATCCTGAGCGACGTCGACCAGGCGGCGTGTCAGGTAAGAAGTTAGCCGTAATCGGCGTCTCGATGATCGAGCCATCCGGTTTGGCCATCAGTCCGCGCATACCGGCAAGCTGGCGAATCTGGGCGGCGGAACCACGTGCGCCGGAATCAGC
The DNA here is from genome assembly GCA_947259145.1 of uncultured Woeseiaceae bacterium. Classification (GTDB taxonomy): domain Bacteria; phylum Pseudomonadota; class Gammaproteobacteria; order Steroidobacterales; family Woeseiaceae; genus UBA1847. The sequence goes on along the minus strand of CAMYLB010000083.1, from coordinate 1,280 downwards.
CATCATGTAGATCGAGTTGAACGACTCCTGCTCAACATTCTTGCCTTTTGCATCTTTTACGGTCTCGGTTCCCAATTTGTCCATCATCGCCTTGGCAACCTGATCGTTGGTGCGTGACCAGATGTCAACAACCTTGTTGTAGCGTTCGCCGTCGGTAACCAGGCCGGAACCATACTGGTCCTGAATCTCTTTAACCTCGGTCTCCGCAACTTCCAGGATCGCTTCCTTGGTCTCAGGCACGACCATGTCATTTACACCAATCGAGATACCGGCCCGCGTTGCAAACCGGAAGCCCGTGTACATCAGTCGATCAGCGAAGACGACAGTTTTCTTCAAGCCCAACTGGCGGTAGCAGGCGTTTATGACGCTCGAAATCGCTTTCTTCGTCATTGACTGGTTGACACGCTCGAACTCAAGACCGTCGGGCATAATATCCGAGAGCAACGCACGGCCGATCGTTGTATCGATAATCTTCGTGACCTCCCGTAGCTCGTCGCTGTCATCGCGCTCATGCATCGTGACACGTATTCTGACCTGCGCTTGCAGCGCCGCCGCACGCGTTTCATACGCGCGGCGCGCTTCGTCGACGCTCGCAAAAACCATACCTTCGCCTTTGGCGTTGACGCGCGAGCGTGTCATCCAATACAGGCCCAGCACCACGTCCTGTGACGGTACGATAATCGGCTCGCCGTTGGCGGGCGAGAGAATGTTATTAGACGACATCATCAACGCACGCGCTTCCAGCTGCGCTTCGATTGACAGCGGCACGTGAACGGCCATCTGGTCACCATCGAAATCAGCATTAAACGCTGTACAAACAAGGGGATGCAGCTGGATAGCCTTGCCTTCAATCAATACTGGCTCGAACGCCTGGATACCGAGCCGGTGCAATGTCGGCGCCCGGTTCAGCATGACCGGGTGCTCGCGAATGACCTCTTCGAGAATATCCCAGACTTCCGGACCCTCACGCTCTACAAGACGTTTAGCGGCCTTGATCGTTGTTGCTTCACCACGCAGCTGTAACTTCGAGAAGATAAACGGCTTAAAAAGTTCCAGAGCCATCTTCTTTGGCAGGCCACACTGGTGTAGCTTGAGTGTCGGTCCGACGACGATGACTGAACGACCAGAGTAGTCAACGCGCTTGCCAAGAAGATTCTGGCGGAAGCGGCCCTGTTTGCCCTTGATCATGTCAGCCAGCGACTTCAGCGGACGTTTGTTAGTGCCTGTGATCGCACGGCCTCGACGACCGTTGTCGAGCAACGCGTCAACAGATTCCTGCA
>CAMYLB010000082.1 GCA_947259145.1 uncultured Woeseiaceae bacterium | reverse complement strand
GCAAAGCGGCGAGCGCGCAGTGCTTGTCCACGCGAGTCCCGACGGATTACCCGATGATTCCGAACGCGAGGAGTTTGCCGAGCTGGCACGCTCTGCGGGTGCTGTCATTGCGGCTGAGCTCGTCAGCGCACGCCGTCGTCCGGATCCTCGCTACTTCATCGGCAAAGGCAAGCTGGACGAACTTCGCTCGCTCATAGAAGTGAACGAGGCCGAACTCGTCATTTCTTCAGCAGCGCTCAGCCCCAGCCAGGAACGGAATCTCGAGCGTGAACTATGCTGTCGCGTGTTGGATCGGGCCGGCCTTATTCTCGATATCTTTGCGCAGCGAGCGCGCAGTTTCGAGGGCAAGCTGCAGGTTGAACTGGCGCAGCTCCGGCATTTGTCGACCCGACTGGTCCGCGGCTGGACTCACCTCGAGCGTCAAAAAGGCGGTATCGGTCTGCGCGGACCGGGTGAGACTCAGCTGGAAACCGACCGGCGCCTGATTGGCCACCGCATCCGGCAATTGAAAGAGCATGTCGACACACGGCGCACGATGAATCGGCGCAACCGCGTCAGGGCCGAAATTCCGACGGTCGCGCTCGTCGGTTACACGAATGCCGGCAAGTCCACGTTGTTCAATGCGCTGACAAATGCCGATGCGTACGTCAAGGACCAGCTGTTCGCGACACTGGATCCTACTGTCCGACGCCTGGATTTGCCCGAGGGTGAGCACGTTGTGCTGGCAGATACGGTCGGATTCATCCGCGACCTGCCGCATGAGTTGATAGCGGCGTTCCGGTCGACATTGCAGGAGGCGCGCGAAGCGGATCTGATTTTGCATCTCATCGATGCCAGCGATCCGAATCGCTGGCAGCGCGTTCGCCAGGTTAATTCTGTGTTAAAGCAGCTCGAAGCCGACCAGATTCCACAGATCCGCGTGTACAATAAGATCGACAAGCTGGATAGAAAACCACGTATCACGAATAATCGGGCAGGCGAAGGACGCGCCGTCTGGCTCTCAGCCATAACGGGTGAGGGTGTTCCGATGCTCAAAGACGCCATCGCCCGACGCCTGCGCCAAAAAACAGTTCAATGCGTTATTCATCTTTTGCCGGAGCAGGGACGGCAGCGAGCCAAACTTTTCGAACTGGGAGCGGTCACTAGTGAAGCAGCTCTGGAGGAAGGGGGCTGGACGCTGGACTTGAAAATTACCGAAAAGGACTTGAAGAGATTCCTGAAGCGTGAAAATCTCGCGGAACAACAACTGGATCCGTTGCTGATGCGACCATCGGCGACGGCGGCAAATGAATGAGAAGTACTGACACTATGGCTTGGAACGAATCAGGAAACGGCAAAGACCCCTGGAAGCGTGATGGGGATGGGCCTAACGATCTGGATCAGATTGTTCAGGAATGGCAAAAACGCTTCAGCGGCATCTTTGGCGGCGGCGGCGGTGGCGGCTCGGGCGGCAGCGCAAGCGGCTTCATCCTTGTCGTCGTGCTTCTGGTTGCCTGGGGCCTGACGGGCTTTTACAGGGTAGATGAGGCCGAACGTGGTGTCGTGCAGCGCTTCGGTGCCTATACCGAGACCACGCTGCCGGGCCTGCACTGGCACTTGCCATTCCCAATCGAGACGGTTGATCTCGTCAACACGATCGCCGTATCCAACTATGCATATCGCACCGAAATGCTCACAGCGGACGAGCAATACGTGTTTGTCGACATGGTGGTGCAATACCGGCGTGCAGACCCGGTGAAGTACAGCTTTGAGGTGGTTGAGCCGGATCTGACCTTGCAGGACGTCACCGAAAGTGCGCTTCGCGAAGTGGTAGGCACGACGATGCTCGATGTACTCGTCACGGGCCGGCGTGATGAAATTGCGTCCCGCACGCGGGAAGTTCTGCAGGCAACGATCGATCTCTACGGCGCCGGAATCACAGTGACGTCGATCTCCCTTGAGACAGTAAACTACCCGCAGGCCGTGCAGGCGGCTGTCGATGACGCGCAGAAAGCCCGTAATGACAGCGAACGATATGGGCTCGAAGCGGATGCGTATGCGTTTGATATTGTTCCGCGGGCTCGCGGTGACGCGGTTCGCATCCTTGAGGACGCCCGCGGTTATCGCGATCGGGTGGTCGCCGACGCGCAAGGTGAGGCCGCTCGATTCGAAGCACTTTTGTTCGAGTACAAAAAGGCGCCGCGCGTTACTCGGGATCGCCTGTATATCGAAGCCATCGAGGAAGTGTATGGGAACTCGTCCAAAGTCCTGGTGGATTCGGACTCCAGCGGCAACCTGATGTATCTGCCGCTCGATCAACTGATGAACAAGGGCGATCGATCGGGCTCAAGCGGTGAATCAAATCGTGCCGCCGACTCACAGTCGCCGGCAAGCCAGTCGGGAGCCGGGTCGAATACCGACGACGCCCGCGAACGGAGGGTCAGGGAATGAACGGTGGAAAATTCGCAGGCGTCGTGATACTCGGACTTGCCCTCGTTATTGTCGGCCTGTCGGCGTTTACGGTGAATGAACGTGAGCTGGCCATCAAGCTGCAGCTCGGTGAGGTAGTGACCGCTGACTATGAACCGGGCCTGCATTTCAAATGGCCGCTCGTGCAGAACTTTTTCGTCAAGTTTCGCATTGTCGATCCCGTTCGATTCTATACGTCGACAGGTGGTGCACTGACTGTTGCCAACGGCCGACTCTCGGAGATCATCAAGAACGCGATCGTTACCGAGTTTGGCAAGCGCTCTGTGCGGGAAGCAATTTCGGTCGAGCGTGCAGAGCTAATGCGGGACATGCGAACGACGGCCGCTGCCGCGTCTGAAGACCTCGGGGTTTCGCTCATAGACTTCCGCGTCAAGCAGGTTGAGTTCATGGACGAAGTTCGCAGTTCGGTCTATCTGCAGATGGCCGCGGAGCGCGCGAGAATTGCAGCCGAACGCCGTGCCGAAGGCCGTGCTGGTGCGGAGGAAAAACGCGCGGCTGCGGACAGGACGCGTACGGTGATTCTGGCCGATGCTTATCGCGACGGTCAGAAGATCAAAGGCGCCGGCGATGCGCAGGCTGCCGAGATCTACGCGACTGCCTATAACAAGGATCCGGAGTTCTATGCGTTCTATCGAAGCATCGATGCCTACCGCAAATCGATGGGCAAAGCGGGCGATGTCCTGATTCTCGACCCGAATAACGAGTTCTTCCGTTACTTGAACCAGTCGGACGGCGAGCAATAGGGCAGCGGACAGCCGCACGGTATGTACTGGAAAGAAATATTGACGGCGGTCGCGCTGGTTCTGGTGATTGAGGGCATGCTGCCGTTCATTTCGCCGGCAAAATACCGCCAGATGGTGGCGGAGATTACGCGGCTCGGTGACAGCCAAATACGAAACATCGGACTGGTGGTCATGGTTGTCGGATTACTGGTGCTATTCATGGTGCGCGGCTAGGCCCGCGACAAAGACAGGCGGACGAGCAGGAAAGTCATGGGAAAGAACGTAGTTGTCATCGGCACCCAGTGGGGTGATGAGGGCAAAGGAAAAATCGTTGACCTGTTAACCGATCGCGCCGCAGCGGTCGCACGTTTCCAGGGGGGACACAACGCCGGTCACACGCTCGTCATTGGCGGCGAGAAAACGGTTCTGCACCTGATTCCTTCGGGAATCCTGCGTGACGGTGTCAGCTGCCTTATCGGCAATGGCGTCGTGCTGGCGCTGGATGCTCTGGTAGCGGAAGCGAATGCGTTGATAGAGAGCGGCGTCCCTGTTTACGAACGCCTCAGGATCAGCCCCGGCTGTCCGCTCATCCTGCCGTCGCACGTGGCGCTGGATGTGGCGCGTGAGAAGGCGCGCGGGTCCAGCGCTATTGGCACGACAGGCCGTGGCATTGGGCCAGCGTATGAAGACAAGGTGGCGCGGCGGGCATTGCGCGTCTCGGATCTATTTGTCCGCGAGAAATTTGCTGCAAAGCTGGGTGAAATACTCGACTACCATAACTTTCTCTTGAAGAATTATTTCAAGACGCAGCCCGTCGACTTTACAGAGACGCTCGACGAGGCGCTGGGCTACGCTGAAATCATCGCGCCAGTCACGACCGA
>CAMYLB010000081.1 GCA_947259145.1 uncultured Woeseiaceae bacterium | reverse complement strand
TAAATCCATTGTTTTCTCACAAACCAGGCGGCCATCCAGCCACCAACGAAGATAGACATAAGGAACGCCCAGGAACCGATCGACAGCTCTGCGCCACCGACCAGGCCCTGCCCACTGGTGCAGCCACGAGCCAGCCGCGCCGCGAATCCGGCAAGCACGCCGCCGGCCAGAGCCAGAGTCAGGCGGTAGGCCACGGAGCTGCGAGGACCCCGCAGGACCTCGACGCGCAGCTCTCCGCTCAGCCAGGCCGCGACGAAACTGCCGATGATCAGTCCGACCAGCAGAAACACGACATAGTCATTGAGCGGATGCGCACCGTCTGCAAAGTAGCTGCCAAAATAAGCGCTCTGTTCGGTTGCCGCCGGGAAAAGCCCGTGTTGAATCCACGAAACCAGGCGGGTCGTCGCGCCGCTGGCGCCAATGCCCCGCCCTGCAACGACAAAGGCAAGCAACATACTGATTCCAATGAGAATTCCAGCTGGAACCGGGGGCCAACGGGTGCCAAACTTCATCATCCACTCCTGCTCTGTGTCGAGGTCGCCATATCGACAACGCGTACATTAGAATTATCTAATTTATTGATTGACATTCCATAGGTATTTGTACCGGTGGTCGCGCCCGATCCGAGGCACAGTAGATTTACGTATCGCCCGTTCGCGACATGACCGCTAACGTGTCATTCCCAATGACGCGGGCCGAGTCCTTCATGAAAACTGTTATCGAACCCTTTCGCATCAAGATGGTTGAGCCCATCAAGCTCACCACTCGCGAGCAACGCGAAACCCTGATTCAAAAGGCCCACTACAATCCGTTCCTGCTGCGCGCCGAGGACGTCATCATCGACTTGCTGACCGACTCGGGTACGAGCGCAATGTCGTCGGAAGCGTGGGGCGCGATGATGCAGGGCGACGAGTCCTACGCGGGTGCCCGCAGCTGGTATCGGTTTCGCGACACGGTCAAAGACATTTTCGGCTTCGAGCAGGTCATTCCCACGCACCAGGGACGCGCCGCCGAGCACATCCTCTTCAGCGTGATGGTTAAACCCGGCTCCATCGTGCCGAACAACACGCATTTCGACACCACACGTGCCAATGTCGAGTTTGTTGGCGGGACGCCGGTGGATCTTGTCTGTGCCGAAGCCGATGACCTCGATTCCGACTACCCCTTCAAGGGCAATATGGACATAGCGGCCCTCGAGAAACTCGTTGCCAAAGAGGGTACCGAGAACATACCCGTCATCATGGTGACCGTGACCAACAACTCGGGCGGCGGCCAGCCCGTATCCATGGCCAACATACGCGAGATAAGCCGCGTCGCCAGGGCTGCCGGAATTCCGTTTTATATAGATGCCTGTCGCTTCGCCGAGAATTCGCACTTCATCAGGCAACGCGAGCCTGGCTATGAAAACACGCCCGCCATCGACATCGCCCGCGAAATGTTCAGCTATGCCGATGGCTGCACAATGTCCGCCAAGAAAGATGCGTTCGGCAATATTGGCGGTTTCCTGTGCACCAACGACGCGGAGCTGGCGCACCAGGAGCGCAACATACTGATCCTCACCGAGGGATTTCCGACGTACGGTGGGCTGGCGGGACGTGACCTCGAGGCTATCGCCGTTGGGCTGCGAGAGATCCTGGACGAGCACTACCTGGCCTACCGTCTGTACTCGACCGCGTATGTCGTTGACCATTTGCGGGAGGCCGGCATCCCGGTGATGGCGCCGGCAGGCGGGCACGCTGTTTACCTCGACGCGCGGCGCTTCCTGCCACATATCGAGCCGCTGCAATATCCCGGTCAGTCATTGGCCGTGGAGCTTTATGTCGAAGCCGGCATTCGTGCCGTCGAAATTGGAACCGTAATGTTCGGTGCCGACCCGCACACGGGCGAAGAACACCCTGCCCGGCTCGACTTGCTGCGTCTCGCCATTCCACGTCGCGTCTACACGCAAAGTCACATGGACTACGTGCTCGAAGCCATAGGACTCGTTTGGGAAAGGCGAGACAGCATCCGCGGCATGAAGATTGTGCAAGCGCCGAAGTACCTGCGGCATTTTACGGCCCACTTCGACTGGGTCTGAAGTATTCTGGCTCTGTCATGCCTGAAGAGCCCCAAAAACCAGTTGGCCTGCTGTCCCGAAGCCTGGGTGTGTTCGGGTACAGCAGTCGTGCACTTGAACTTGTCTGGACGACGAGTCAACCGCTGACAATTACATTGGCGTTATTGACACTGGTGGCTGGTGTCCTGCCGGCCGCGATTGCCTACATCGGTCAACTCATTGTCGATGGCGTCGTCGAGGCAACGCGCGCGACCGACCCCGACACGCGTGGCGTTTTGTATCTCGTTTTCCTCGAAGCGCTGGTCGTCATCGCCGTCGCGGCGGCACAGCGAGGTATTTCGGCAAGCCAGTCCCTGCTACGCGCCCTGTTGGGCCAGCGCGTCAATGTCATGATTCTCGAAAAGGCGATGACACTGGAGCTTACTCATTTTGAAGACTCCGAATTCTACGACAAGCTGACACAGGCGCGGCGCGAAGCCTCCAGTCGACCGTTGAGCCTGGTCACCCGAACCTTCGGCCTCGTACAGAATGCCATTTCGCTAACCAGCTATGCCGTCTTGCTGTTCGCCTTTTCACCGTGGGCGGTCGTCATTCTTGTCGGTGCCGGCCTGCCTTCATTCTTCGCGGAGGCGAAATTTTCCGGTGATGCATTTCGATTGTTTCGCTGGCGCTCACCCGATACGCGCATGCAGATGTATCTCGAAACGGTGATCGCTCGCGAAGACGGTGTCAAAGAGGTCAAACTTTTCCAGCTCGGTCCTCGCCTGCTGCAACGCTATCGCGACATATTCAAGAAGCTCTTCGTTGAAGATCGCCGACTGACTTTGCGCCGCGATACCTGGGGTTTTGTGCTGGGATTGTTTTCCACGGCCGCACTGTACGCTGCCTATGCGTGGATAGTCATCACAACAATAAGCGGTGCCATAACGCTCGGTGCGATGACGATGTACCTCGTGCTTTTTCGGCAGGGCCAGTCGGCCGTCGCCGCAATCCTGACTGCGATTAGCGGCATGTACGAAGACAATTTATATCTGTCGAACCTGTACGAATACCTCGAGCAACCCATACCGGCGCGACGTGGTGAGTCGGTACGTGGCCCCGAACCCGAACGCGGCCTGGAGTTTCAGAACGTGTCCTTCCAGTACCCGGGCGCGCATAAAAAGGCGCTGAACAATATCAGCCTGCAGATTCGTCCCGGCGAGAGCCTGGCCCTGGTCGGCGAAAACGGTTCCGGAAAAACCACGCTCATCAAATTGCTCACGCGTCTTTACGATCCTACCGAGGGTCGAATTCTGCTGGACGGCCTCGACCTGCAGAAATGGGACGTCGAGACACTGCGACAGCGAATTGGCGTCATATTCCAGGACTTCGGCCGCTATCAATTCAGTGTTGGCGAAAACATTGGTGCAGGTGATGTCCGCCATATCGAGGACTCCGAGCGCTGGGAAAAGGCGGCGACGACGGGTATGGCGGCACCGTTTATTGATGACATGCCGGAAGGCTATGAGACGCAGCTCGGGCGCTGGTTCAAAGGCGGCCGCGAGCTATCGGGCGGGCAATGGCAGAAGATCGCGCTGTCGCGCGCTTTCATGCGCAGCGATGCCGACATCCTGGTTCTCGACGAACCGACGGCTGCGATGGACGCATCATCCGAAGCTGCCGTGTTCGATCACTTTCGCGAAGCCAGCGGCAACAAGATGACCATACTGATATCGCATCGATTTTCAACAGTGCGCGCTGCTGCCCAGATCATCGTCATTCACGAAGGCGAGATTCTCGAGCGCGGCGATCATGAGAGCCTGCTTGCGGATGACGGGCAATATGCACACCTTTTCAAACTCCAGGCGCGCGGCTACCAGTAATCTGGCGGCGCCGGCTGCTTGCAAAATCGATTACTATCGACGTCTGAAATAACGGATAACAGCGAGCACCTGTGTTTGAAAACGGTCAAATAGCCGCGCCGGCCATTTTGGCGCTGACCGTCGGGATCAGCCTTCTCGGGCTCTTTCGACTGCCCAAGGTCATTGACAAATGCCTGTTCCGGCCGTATTTCTTCCTGCGTCAAAAACAATACGACACGATGATTCTCAGCGGATTCGTGCATGCCGATGTCGGGCACCTGCTTTTCAATATGGTGACGTTCTACTTTTTCGCGTTTCCACTCGAACGATTCATCGGAACAATACCGTTCCTGATTCTGTACTTCGCAGGGCTCGTATTTAGCCACGCCTGCACTTACGTCAAGCAGCGGAATAACCCTGAGTACGCATCGCTGGGTGCGTCGGGTGCGATCTCCGCCGTCTTGTTCGCGTTCATCGTGTATTTCCCAACAACGACACTGATGATCATTCCAATTCCAATACCTATACCGGCAATACTGTTCGCGATTGGCTACGTGGCTTATTCGTATTGGGCGTCATTGCAGTCGCGCGGGCGCATCAATCACGATGCGCATCTGTGTGGCGCGCTGAGCGGACTGGGGTTTGTCGCGGTGACCGACCCTCAGGCGTATGCGGAGCTGTGGAAAACAATGGGGACATTCTTATTTTAGTGTATTAGTACATTAAATTAAGAATGTCCCCAAACTACGTTCTTCAGCTAACGCTCTGGTCCGCCAAATAGAAGAATCACCCCATTAGTCTGCGGCAATTGCGTATATCTACGATTTAGCGATTAGCGGTTCAATTGAGAGTCAGCAATCGGTTGATTCGGCGCAACGGGAGGCAGGTAATCATGTCCGAGTTGTTCCGGCCCATTTCAATAGAACAACTCGCCGCGTGGATATTCTCCGAACTGGAAAGCCACAACTCCGTCTTTGGCATTCCGCGCCAGCACTTCTTCGTGCCGCGTGCAGACGCTGTGTATCGCAGCAGCGTGTTTGGACACGCTCTGGATACGCCCTTTGGCCCCGCAGCCGGCCCCCACTCGCAGATGGCTCAGAATATTATTGCGGCCTGGCTGTGCGGCGCGCGCTACATTGAACTAAAGACCGTACAGACGCTCGATGTACTGGACGTAAGCAAACCATGCATCGACATGGAGGACGAAGGCTATAACGTCGAGTGGTCGCAGGAGTTGAAGGTCTTCCAGTCCTTCGACGAGTACCTCCGGGCCTGGGTTCTGATTCATGCGCTGCACCACAAGCTTGGTTTTCCGGGACCCTCACCGGCCGTCGTATTTAACCTTAGCGTTGGTTACAACCTCGAAGGACTGCTAAAACCGAACATGCAGTGGTTTCTGGATCAGATGCACGACTGTTCCGACTACAAGCAATCGATCATCGACCAGGTCGCGGTAGGGTACCCGCCGGTTAGGGAGCTTGATATACCGGATTGCATCTCCGATAACGTCACTCTTTCGACCATGCACGGCTGCCCTCCCGAGGAGATCGAGAGCATTAGCGCGTACCTTCTGCGAGAGCGTCACTTGCATACCCTCGTCAAATGCAACCCGACACTGCTGGGCCCCGAGCGAGTCCGGACACTTCTGAACGAGGACCTGAATTTCACCGACGTGATCGTGCCGGACATCGCTTTCGAGCACGACCTGAAGTACTCGGCTGCCGTGCCGATGCTTGGCAAGCTTCGAAAAACAGCCAGCGAATGCGGCCTCGAATTCGGCGTGAAACTGTCGAACACGCTGGAAGTTGAGAACGTCCGTCCGGTATTCGATGCTACGCAAAAAATGAGTTACCTTTCCGGGCGTCCATTGCATGCGATCACTGTGAATCTCGCCCACAGGCTCGCCGAGGAGTTTGATGGCGATCTGCCGATGTCGTTTTCGGCCGGCGCGAGTTGCTTCAACGCGCCCGACTTGCTGGCTGCCGGTATGCGCACGATCACAGTCTGTTCCGATCTTCTGAAGACTGGAGGGTACTTGCGTTTGCTCGACTACATCGACCATGTCGATGCGTCATTCCGCAGGGTGGGCGCAGCGAGTATCGAGGAATTTGTCCTCAAATCCTCGAATTCGACAAGCTCGAACACCGCTGTGAAAGCAGCGGAACTTCTGAATTTGCGGCGATACGCGGATGTGGTTTGCAGCAATCCGGATTATGCGAAAAACGGCTTCGACACCTCGCACACAAAAACTTCGAGAGCGCTTGGCGCTTTCGACTGTATCAAGGCGCCCTGCGTGGATGAGTGCCCGCTGGATCAGAAGGTACCTCGCTACATGAACGCCGTACGGCAAGGCGATATTCCAGAGGCGCGTCGTGTTATCCGGGGCGACAATCCGCTGCCCTGCATCCTGGGGCGGGTTTGCGACCATTTGTGTGAACAGGCCTGCATTCGCACACACCTGGACGAACCGGTGGCAATTCGCGACATCAAGCGCTTCGTTATGGATCACCCGCCAGTATCCGGCGGTGGCCCGAGAATGAAACCGACCGGCAAGAAGGTCGCAATCATAGGGGCCGGTCCCGGAGGGATGTCAGCCGCGATCGAACTCGCCCGTAGCGGACTGACGGTCGAAATATTCGAACAGCATGCCTACCCCGGTGGCATGGTTGGCGGTGCCGTTCCCGAATATCGTCTCCCCCAATCAGTGTTCGACAAGGATTTCAGCATACTCGAGCAACTCGGTGTTGAAGTTCATTACGAGCAGCGTGTGGGAAGGGACATACAGCTGTCGCAATTGCGCCGTAATGGCTTCGACCATGTCGTCATCATGGTTGGGGCACAGTTGAGTAAGACGCTGTCTCTCGAAGGGGAAGACTGTGCTGGTGTCGTCGACGCGCTGCAGTTCTTGCGCCAGTCCCGCGAAGATCGGGCGCTCGATATTGGCAAGCGGGTCGGCGTCATTGGCGCTGGCGACACCGCAATGGACTGTGCGCGTGTTGCATGGCGTCAGAACCACAGCGATGTCACTCTGATTTATCGCCGCACGGTTGACCAGATGCCCGCCGACCGCGAGGAAATATCGCAGCTGATCGCCGAGGGCATCGAGGTGCTCGAGTTGTCGAATCCGCAGAGCCTGGTAGTCGAAGACGGAAAACTGCGAGCCCTGCAGTGCCGCCGCATGATGTACGCCGGCGATCGCGATGCCTCCGGTCGCAAGATTCCTCACGAGATTGCCGATTCGGAATTCGAGGTGCCGCTGGATACCCTGATTCTGGCGATCAGCCAGCATGCGGTGCTCGATTTTTTCGATCAGGAAGCGATTGAAGTAAACGATCGCGGCTACATCAAGGTTGACCCGGTGACGTTCGAAACCTCGGTACCCGGCGTTTATGCCGGCGGCGACGTTGCCAATGACGGGCCCTCCTCTATCGTAAAAGCGGCCGCGGCGGGCAAAGCGATTGCCGATACCATTTTAGGTCGTCATGCGTCTGCACCAAAAGTAGTCGACCCTGTGCCTGTTGACACGGCAGCGCTGCTGCGTCGTAGAAGTCAAAAGCAGCGACGGGTATCGGCCCCGCACAGGGAGCTGGATGATCGAGACAATTTCGACGAGGTAGTGCTGACCTATTCCGGGCAACAAGCCAAGACAGAAGCTGCCCGCTGCCTGGATTGCGACACGTTTTGCAGTATTTGCGTTGGCGTCTGTCCGAACCTTGCGCTGCTGACCTATGAAACCGGATCCTTCGACGTTCGCTTGCCCGAGCTGCGCTTCGAAAAAGACAAATTCCACGTTGCAGCTGGCAAATCGTACCGCGTGATGCAGCCGTTTCAGGTCGCTGTGCTGACCGACTTCTGCAATGAGTGTGGCAACTGCACGACGTTTTGCCCCACGTCGGGGCAGCCGTACCTCGACAAACCTCGCCTGTACCTTGATCGAGCCGATTTTGAGCAGCAAGCAGACAATGCCTTCATGGTGTCCAGGGACAAGAATGTCTGGGCGCTCGATGCCCGTTGGCACGGTGCTGAGCACCGCATTGAGCTCAACGGAAGACTCGACTACACAGGCCCGGCATTTCGCGCGCGTATCGATCCGCTCACGTTTGAAGTCGAGCACGCCCAAATGACGGGCCACGACGATACCTACTCGCTGGAGCCATGCGCGGCAATGTTCGTGCTGCTGAAAGGGATTCAGCGGTCTCTGCCATTCCTGCCAACGGCTTTGCCGGTTGATTCGGCCGCGGCAGGACGAATTGCACACCCGGGTTACGAGGAATGAAATGAGTTCGCTGCTGATTACCAACGGCCATCTTGTTACGCTCGATGCAGACAATCGATTCATCGAGAATGGCAGCATCTACATTGATGGGCACAACATCATCGATGTCGGCAACTTCGCTCCTGGCACCTATACTGCGGACCGCACCATCGACGCCCATGGTAGCCTGGTCATGCCGGGACTGATCAACGCTCACCATCACCTGTATTCGACCTTCGCACGCGGTTTCACGCCACCCGGCCCGCCAGCGACGACCTTCGAAGACAATCTCAAGAATCTCTGGTGGAAGCTGGATGCCGCGCTGGATTCCGAAGACGTCTACTTTTCCGCATTGCTGGCGATAATGCACGCGGCTCGCGCCGGCTGCACAACGATCATTGATCACCACGCTTCGCCATCGTGTTGCGATGGCAGTCTCGACGAAGTCGAACGGGCGTTCAAAGATGTCGGGCTCAGCGGCTGCCTTTGCTACGAGGTTTCAGACCGCAACGAGGTCGGCCAGGGCATCGAGGAAAACGAACGCTACATCCGAAAATGCCACGCATCAGATGATGGTCAGATGGCGGCACTGTTCGGCCTGCACGCTCTGATGAGCGTCGGCACGCGGACGCTCGATCGTTGCGCCGATATCGGCAATTCCCTCGATGCCGGATTCCATGTACACGCCGCCGAGGACGAAATCGACGTAACGGTAACCATGGAGCGCTACGGGCGACGCATCATGGACCGTTTTCTCGACTTTGCCATCCCGGGTCCCAAGACGATCTTCGTACACGGTATTCACTTTGGGCCCAGGGAACTGGATCTCCTTCGCTCGACAGATTCGATGCTCGTCAACGCCCCCGAATCCAATATGAACAATGGGCTCAGCGTCGCGCCGATTCTGGACATGCTCAAACACGGCGTAACCGTCGGCGTCGGCACTGATGGGATGTCGTCTCACGTCATCTCCCAGGCCCGCGCCATGTATCTTCACCAGCGCACCTATCACCGGGATCCAACCGTGGCGTTTACAGAGGCTTGTGAG
>CAMYLB010000080.1 GCA_947259145.1 uncultured Woeseiaceae bacterium | reverse complement strand
CCTGATCGCCTCGATCGCGGCATCTTTGATGTGCTGCGGTGTATCGAAGTCGGGCTCACCAGCGCCGAGGCTGATGATATCGCGGCCCGCGGCTCGCAGTTCGGTCGCCAATTCCAGTACGGCTCCGGTCGGCGAGGGCCTGACTGCTGCCATGCGTTTGGAAACTGATAAACTCACTCGATTGCCTCCCAGATATTGATGCTCATGGTACGTGAATCCAAAGCCCTGCCCAATAAAGAACATGAGGAACGTGATCGACTCACGCTGGTGTCCGATTTCGACCCCGCCGGCGATCAGGCGGCCGCAATCGAGGGTCTGTGCGAGGGGCTCAATGATGGCCTGGCTCGCCAGACGCTGCTGGGCGTAACCGGGTCCGGCAAGACATTCACCGTCGCCAGCGTGATCGAACGCTTGCAACGTCCCGCCATCATCCTCGCGCCGAATAAGACACTGGCGGCACAGCTTTATGGCGAAATGCGCGAGTTCTTTCCGCGCAATGCGGTCGAGTATTTCGTGTCCTACTACGATTATTACCAGCCGGAAGCGTATGTCCCGAGCTCCGACACCTATATCGAGAAGGACGCCTCGATCAACGAGCACATTGAGCAAATGCGTTTGTCAGCGACCAAGGCGCTTATCGAACGGCCGGATGTGATTATCGTGGCAACCGTATCGGCCATATATGGCCTGGGGGATCCCGAAGCCTATTTCAGCATGGTGCTGCATCTGGTGCGCGGAGACCGCATCGATCAGCGATCCATTCTGCGACGGCTCGCTGAGCTGCAATACCAACGCAACGAAATCGATTTTTCCCACGGCACCTACCGCGTGCGTGGCGATGTCATCGATGTGTTTCCTGCCGATTCGGATCGCGACGCCGTCCGCATCGAGCTGTTCGATGACGAGATCGAATCGTTGTCGTATTTCGATCCGCTGACCGGCGAGGTTGTGAGGCGGGTGCCACGGCTCACTATCTTCCCGAAGACCCACTACGTGACGCCAAGGGAGCGCCTGCTGGAGGCCTGTGAGCACATAAAGGTGGAGCTAAAGGAGCGCTTGAAGTACCTCAGGGAGAATGAAAAACTATTGGAAGCTCAAAGACTTGAGCAACGAACTTTATTTGATTTAGAGATGATAAAAGAGCTCGGCTATTGCTCAGGCATCGAGAATTACTCGCGCTATCTGTCGGGGCGAAATTCCGGCGAACCGCCGCCGTGCCTGTTCGACTACGTGCCTGACAACGCCATCCTCGTCATCGACGAGAGCCACGTGACCGTGCCGCAGCTCGGTGGCATGTACAAGGGCGATCGTTCTCGTAAAGAAACGCTGGTCAGGTTCGGGTTCCGGTTGCCGTCAGCGCTCGACAACCGGCCGCTCAGGTTCGACGAATTCGAAGCTCACTCGCCACAGACAATCTATGTTTCTGCGACTCCCGGCAAGTATGAGAACGCCCACTCTGACAAGGTTGTGGAGCAGCTCGTCAGACCGACGGGACTCATTGATCCGACGATTGAGATACGACCGGCAAAATCGCAGGTGGACGACGTACTCTCCGAGATCGGGCATCGTGTTGCCGTTGAGGAGCGCGTCCTGATTACGACGCTCACGAAGCGTATGGCGGAAGACCTGACGGATTACCTGCGGGAGCATGGCGTGCGTGTGAGATACCTGCACTCGGATATCGGTACGGTCGAGCGTACCGAGATCATCCGCGACCTCCGGCTGGGTGCTTTTGACGTACTCGTCGGTATCAATCTGCTCCGTGAAGGCCTGGATATGCCCGAGGTGTCGCTTGTGGCCATTCTCGACGCCGACAAGGAGGGCTTCCTGCGCTCCGACCGTTCGCTGATTCAGACCATTGGCAGGGCGGCCCGTAATTTGCACGGCAAGGCAATTCTCTATGCCGACAAGGTGACGGGCTCCATGGAGCGGGCACTGGAAGAGACCGGTCGGCGCAGAAAGACGCAGCTCGCCTTCAACGAAGAGCACGGAATTACGCCGGCCACGATCATAAAACAGGTCGCAGACGTCATGGAGGCGGCCTATCCAACGCCGCAGCAAGGGCGTCGCAAGGTCGCCGAAGACGCGCCCCTGTATGAACTGATGACCACCGAGCAGCTCATGAAACGCGCTGCCAAACTCGAGAAAAAGATGCTCAGGCACGCACGGGATCTGGAATTCGAGGAGGCAGCGAAGCTGCGCGATGAGATACAGATCGTCCGAAATCACGGGCTCGGGCTTGTGGATCAGAAGGCTGGATGACAGGCCTTGCAG
>CAMYLB010000079.1 GCA_947259145.1 uncultured Woeseiaceae bacterium | reverse complement strand
TCCTCGGTTTCTACGGCCTCGCCTACTGGTACACCTGGCAGGTCAGCATGCTCGGCCTCGGGCCCATCTGGATATCCGGTAACGAAGCGGTCAAGAAGAGAGCCGCGCAGCTTTTGCGAGAAGGCCACATCTTCGCGTTCGGGCTGTCGGAAAAGGAGCATGGCGCCGACATCTACTCGTCGGATATGAAACTGTTCCCACAGGACGACGGCACCTACCTCGCCCGCGGCAGCAAGTACTACATCGGCAATGGCAACAAAGCGGGCCTGGTCTCCACCTTCGGCAAGATCGACGGCACGGACGATTACGTCTTCTTTGTTGCTGACCCGCAGCATGAAAAGTACGAGTGCGTTAAGAACGTGTGCAACTCGCAGAACTTTGTCGCCGAGCTCGCCCTGCACGATTACCCCATCGTGGCACGGAAGCCTGGGATGCGTCGCTCAACACGATAAATTTCTGCAAGTACAATCTTGGCTGGGCCTCGATCGGTATGTGCACGCATGCTTTTTACGAGGCGATCGATCACGCCAGCAATCGGCAGTTGTTCGGCAGCCAGGTGACCGACTTCCCGCACATCCGCCAGCTGTTCGTCGATGCCTATGTTCGCCTGGTCTCGATGAAGCTGTTCGCGCTCAGGGCGTCCGATTACATGCGCTCGGCATCGAGCGAGGACCGGCGCTACCTCTTGTACAACCCGATGGTGAAGATGAAAGTCACTACCCAGGGCGAAGCGGTCATCGACCATCTCTGGGACGTCATCGCGGCCAAGGGCTTCGAGAAGGACATGTTCTTCGAGATGGCGGCGCGCGATATTCGTGCGCTACCCAAGCTCGAAGGCACCGTGCACGTGAACATGGCGCTGATCATCAAGTTCATGGGCAACTATTTCTTCAAGCCCGGTCAATTCCCGGTCATCGAACAACGCGACGAGCCGGTCAACGACGACTTTCTTTTCGACCAGGGTCCGACGAAAGGCCTCGGCAAGATTCGTTTCCACGATTACAAAGAGACCTACGCCGGCGTCGATTTGCCGAACGCCAAGATCTTCAAAAAACAGATCCGCTATCTCAAGATACTGTTGGCAGTGGCGCGACCCTCAAAAGAGCAGGCCAAAGACATCGACTTCCTGCTGAATCTCGGCGAGCTGTTTACGCTGGTCGTGTACGGCCAGCTGATCATCGAGAATGCCAAAATCTACGCCATCGATGACGACCTGCTGGACCAGATCTTTGACGTGATGGTGCGCGACTTCTCGCGCTATGCCCTGCAGCTCTATGGCAAATCGGTCACGACGAAGCGGCAGCAGCTGCTCCTGCGCCGCATGATCAAGCGGCCGGTCGTCGACAACGCGCGCTTCGATAAGGTCTGGAATGAACACGTTGCCACCTTGCACGGCGCGTATGAATTGAACGAGGAACCGGCCGCTGAACGGGATGCTGCACAGCGCCCTAGCTCGTAGTCGTAGCTCCCGCCTTTGTCCAGGCAATCGTCGACTTCGGCCCAGTTGCTGAAAAGAGTAACCGCATAGACGGCGAAAAGAAGCAGCGTGATACCAAACAAGAAGCCGAGAACGAGAGTTAGTTTTCGGTCCCAGACCGACGCTCCCTGTTTGTTGTATCGCTTGAGCATCTATTTGAGAAACCGTTTCTGGGAATGGTGTAGCTTATAATAACGCCAAGTCCAAGAAACAAGGATATCAGCCATGGCCGGCGGCTTTGCAAAAGATGGCGCAGTACAGGATCAGATCGACGCAACCGTAGAGGATGCCGTCAAGCGCGCCCGTGACCAGCTGCCACGTGGCGAAAGCCTCAGCCACTGCAGAGAATGTGACAAAGCGATTCCCGAAGCCCGTCGCGAGGCCGTACCCGGCGTACGGCTGTGTGTCGCCTGCCAGGCGGAACAGGACGCCAAGGCGGAGACTATTAGCGGCTATAACCGCCGTGGAAGCAAGGACAGCCAGTTGCGGTGACGCTGCGAGAATATTGGGGACATTCTTAATTTAACGCATTAATACACTAAATTAAGAATGTCCCCAAACTGTGTCTATCGCGCTACTTGTGCTTCAGCATTGTGACCGTGCGCCGGGCGCGCGCGCGACGCAGGTCGTCGAGGTTTTGCATCGTCATCGTATCGGACAACTTGATGGCCTCGTCCATCTCTTCGCTGATCGCCGGTGCGTTTTCGATCTTCAGTCGATGCCGGCCAAGCGTAATAATGTCGTCGCTTTTGAGGACCGATTTCACCACTATGCGGGAGTTGACCGTCGTGCCATTGGTGCTGTTCAGGTCCACCAGCACGATGGCGTTTGAATAAACCTGCAGCATGGCGTGCATCTTGCTGACAAAGGTATCTTCGATAATGATGTCGGCAATTTCGGCACGCCCGATGACGTACTGACGCTCGGTCAGTTCGTACTCCGCCTCGGTCACGCCGTCTCGCGTAACAATGATGCGCGGTATGCGCCTGGCGGACTTCAGCTCCGTCATGCGATCCATGGCGTCGATCGCGCGCTCGTTCAACGCACCCGGCCAGCCGCAGGACAACTCGTGCAGCCGTTCACAGACATCCAGAGGGAATATTTTTTCGCTGCGTTCGCCGCCCGCCGCGATCAGGCGAGTGCGGAGATAAATCATCGCTTCCTGTTCTGTCAGCGGGTTGAGCGAGTACGTTGCCGGATGGCGTCGCGCGAGGTTGCGCATGCTGTCCTGCCGTGGCAACGCCGACAATTCCTCTTTCCCGGTCAGAACGATACGCAGAGCAAAGTCGCCGCGCGTTTCCAACGCCGCAAACCAGTTCAGCAAGCGCTGCGCGCTCGACGTCATGCGATCGGCGTTGTCAATAACTAATACGGGCGGCCGTGCCAGGCGCGTCTGCTGCGTCACGAAATTATTGAGCGTATGCAGCAACTGCTCGTCATGCTCCGAGGCAGTTTGGATACCAAATTGCGACAGCATGTCGGCCAACAGCCGGCGCGGCCTCAGGTGAACGCCATCGACCAGCGCGACGGCGGCATCGCGCGAGGACCAGGCAAGCTGCTCTTTGATAATCGTGCTCTTGCCCGAACCCGTAGGCCCTTGCAGCAGCGCCACACCGTTCGCCTGACCAAGCGCTGACGACAGGAATCGCAGCGCGTCCTGGTGCGACTGGTAGGCAACGATGAGCGCGGCATCGGTGTGTTCCCCGAACGCCTTGCTAACTAGTGAAGAATCAGGTGCTTGCATGGTTTTTCTTATTTTTTATCGAAGCCATATTATGGCGCTAATGCCCGGTTTGGCGTGGCTGACATTCCATAATGTGCTAAATCGAGCAGCCAGTTTATCACGCGCCAGTGGCCGCCTGTGATGGCTCACGCTCCACCATCACGAATTTGTCGTTACTAAGCACCTGCTCGCCATCCCAGCGGTACGCCACCAGCATGCCGCCGTCCTC
This sequence comes from uncultured Woeseiaceae bacterium, assembly GCA_947259145.1. Classification (GTDB taxonomy): domain Bacteria; phylum Pseudomonadota; class Gammaproteobacteria; order Steroidobacterales; family Woeseiaceae; genus UBA1847. The sequence continues at coordinate 15,663 of CAMYLB010000079.1, read as the reverse complement.
CGCCGCAACGCTGTAGTCGAGGCAGGCTATATTGGGCGCCAACAGCTTCGGTTCCGTATCCAGCCAGTAGTGCCCAATGAACACGGGCGGATCGTCGTGCGAGTACTGCAGCAGGTGGTCTGCGCCAATCGGGTCCTCGGGGATATGGCTCTTCGCCTTTTCGGGCCCCAGGAACGCCTCGTGGTAGGTGTGCGCGTCACCATCGAACCAGCGAATGCGCACCTCGTGCCGGGCATGGCCGTCCTTGTCGAAGAACATGTGCCCCTTGGGCAGTTCGATCTCCTTGCCTTTCAACAAGGTTTCGATTGCGTCATGCTCGCTGCGCCCCTTGCGTGATGCGCGCAGCAGCAAGTTGTCATCCAGGTACTGGTTAATCGACGGAAAGCAAACTTCCAGATCCGCTATCAGCGCATCGTCCCAGCAGGCGTGCACCACACGTAGGCCCGGCAAATCCAGCCACATCGGCAAGGTGCGAAACCACTCGATCAGGTCGGCGTAGTCAAGCGCTTCCTGGTAGGCATCGAGGAACACCCGGTGTTGACGCCGGTGCCGATCGGTGTGCTCCCTCAGATACTGGCCGGGTGCCTCGGGGTCCTCGGTGAACCAGGCAATGGCATTGAATTCGTGGTTGCCCATGACCGACAGTGCCGCGCCCTCTTCGATCATGGGCCGGACGATCTTGATGACGTCGCGTTGATTGGGTCCCCGGTCGATGAAATCACCAAGGAAAATAACCTGTCTTTCGGGCTGCCGATACACGCCGTTGGAAAGGCGATAGCCGAGCTTTTCGAGCAGCTCGACCAGCGGCTCGCTGTGGCCGTGAATATCACCGATCAGGTCGTAGTTCACCACTCGTTTATGGTCTCCTCAAAAACGTTCCGGCCGGCGCTAGTTACGCAAGAAAATCGATGCCCGGTCGGCGCTTCCATTCACCTGCTGGCAATGCTGACTGTTCAGGATAATCCCCAATGGGCCGCATGCCAAACCCGATTCGTTTAGGATAGTTGCCAGGTCGAAAGGGACGCCGCCTGCACAATGACAATAAAAACCAGCACCAACCTCCTTGCCAGCCGCAAGGGACGCTTCATCGCCTTCGGCCTCCTCTACATCTCCGAAGGCATTCCGTACGGCTTCGCGACAACGGCGATGGTCATGTTCATGCGGCTGGAAGGCCTGTCGATCGAACAGATCGGCGCGTTCGTCGCAGCCGTATTGTTGCCCTGGGGCTTCAAGTGGGCGTGGGCGCCGCTCGTCGACGTGGTCCGGCTGACGCGATTCGGTGGCCGCAAGGCCTGGATCATGATCTGCACGTCGATGATGATCGTCACGCTGGTCACGATGGCGCTGGTCGATTTCGTTGCGCATTACCAGGTGCTGCTGTGGATGGTCATCCTCAACAACATTTTTTGCGCGACCCAGGATGTCGCCATCGATTCGCTCGCCGTCAGCACGCTAAGAGACGATGAGCGCGGCACCGGCAACGGCTTCATGTTCGGTGGGCAGTACTTGGGCATAGCGATGGGCGGCGGCGGGGCGATTTATGCGTCCTCGCTCGTTGGATTCAACGCGTCGCTCGTGTATGTCAGCGGCTTGCTTGTGCTGAGCCTGTTGTTTGTCGTGTTCTTCATCAAGGATCCGTACGTCGAGCCCGTACGCCTGCCGCGCACGGTCAACGCCTTCTCGCATTTTATGGGGACGCTCGGGGCCTTTATGCGGAACCTCTACGACGGCTTCATGCAGTCCGGGCGTGGCCCGCAGCTCGGCCTGTTGTTCGCCCTCCTGCCGTGCGGCGCCATGGCACTGGCTTTCGCTATCCTTGGCACGCTGCAGGTCGATTACGGGCTGAACCAGGCCGATATCGCGAAAATCTCCGTGTTGAACACGGTAGCGGCCGGTGCTGGTTGTGTCATCGGTGGCTTGTTAGGCGACCGCTTCGGCATCAAGAAAGTGATGGCGATGTTCTACGTTCTGACGGCTTTGCCGACCATTTACCTGGCCATGCAGATCGCGACGGTGGGACTCGCCGCGATACCGATCGAACAGTTCTTCGCCATTATCATCCTGCACGGCCTGGTCTATGGCGGTGCGTTCTCACTGAATGCGGCCATCTTCATGGGCATGACCAGCCCGGCCGTGGCCGCCACGCAGTTTACGGCCTATATGGCGTTGGGCAACATCGCCATCAGCGTCGGCAACCTGTGGCAAGGCATGGTTGCCGAGCGCATCAGTTATTCAGCGGCGCTGTATGTCGATGCTCTGCTGGTTCTCGTATCGCTCGCGCTAATGCCGTTCTTGAAAAATCGCGAAGCCCCGGTCGCCGAATCGGAGCTCGAAGCGGTACTTGCCGCCGACTAAGCTCCCGCCGAGCGCGCAATCACAGCTTCAACACTAAAATATAAGGAATCGATCAGCTTGTGCTCATGAGTATCGGGCACGCGATGCGTACGTTCATCCTACGCCGACCTTTTTTCGGCGCATAACCTAAAGGGAGTAAGTGGCATGAACGTCAAAACGAACGTATTTCGGTACGGGTGGCTGGCACTACTGATCCTGGCTTTTCCAGCATTCGCCGGGGCAGACAACAAGGGGGTCCGATACTACGTGTCAGTAGGCACCTCGCTGTCAGTCGGGATTCAACCCGATGAGAACGGGGTCAATCAGCGAACCAACGAAGGCTATGCGGACCAGCTGTTCGACATCATTGAGCCGCGCTATCGCAAGATTCGGTTGGTTAAGCTCGGGTGTCCGGGAGAAACAACAGCGACCATGATGGCGGGTGGGATATGCACTTACCCGAAGGGCTCGCAGCTCGCTGAAGCGGTCAGTTTCCTGCATGCCCATAAGGACAAGGTCGAACTCATTACGATCGATATGGGCGTCAACGACATCCTTGCGGACGATTGTATTGTCGGGACGGTTGTGGATTTTGACTGTATCAATGGTGCGCTTTTCAAGATTTCCACCAATTTACCCTTGATACTGACTGCACTGCGCGATGCCGCAGACCCAGGAACGCCGATTGTAGGAATGAACTATTACAATACGTTTCTGGCGGCCTGGCTGAGCGGTCCTGCGGGACAGGTTCTGGCCATGCAGTCGGCAGGATTAGCGGATTTCCTGAATTATGGCATCCTCGGTCCAACGTACAGCTACTTCGGGATTCCGGTGGCTGACGTGGCCGGTCATTTCTTCTCAAGCGACTTTGCCACCCTGGTCCCATTCCCGCCACCGTTTTATTCGGTGCCGCGCAACGTGGCAGTTATTTGCCAGCTGACCTATATGTGCGTGCCACCGCCGGTTGGCCCCAACATCCATGCCACCCCGGATGGATACGGTGTAATCGCAGCAACATTTGCGGAGGTACTTCCCTGATTCTTCGCAGCTGACAATGGCGGGCGCCACTTCGGTGGCGTCCGTCAACCAGCCTGTTTCATGACAGCTGCGGTTTTCCCGGATTCTGGTAAGTGCTTCTTCGTGCTACAAATAACTGGCAATTGATTCGAGCTTGCTCGATCAGGAGGCTTGTCATGAACGCACGTTCTGTACTGGCATTATTATTGGTCAGCCTCATCGCACTCGGTGGTTGCGGCGGCGAGACCATGATGTCGGAAAAGGGCTTTCGGCTGCCGGACGGTGACGCCGAGGCCGGTCGCGAGGCCTTCCTCTACATGCAGTGTAATCAGTGCCACACGATCAAAGGTGAGCAGCTGCCCGGGATACCGGGTCTAGCGTCGCCCTACGTTGAACTGGGTGGTTCGGTAACGCAGGTCAGGACTTATGGCCAGCTGATAACGTCGATCATCAATCCGTCACACAAACTGGCCACGGGTTACGCGAAAGAGGTCGTTTCAGAAGACGGCGAATCCGGGATGTACATCTACAACGAATACATGACCATCCAGGAGCTGGTCGATCTCGTCATGTACCTGCAGCCGTACTACAAGGTCGTGGCACCGGACTTTCAGTACCGCATGTATCCGGGCTAGCCGCAGCCTCGGGAATTCGAGACTTGGCCTATTCCGGCTGCAAAGTGACAAGGTCTATGCCGGCCGCCGTATGGCAACCCTGGCAGTTGTCCGTGATGCGTTTGGCCGCAGCCCGTGCAGCCGCAAGATCGGGCGCGTCAGAAACGGCACTGGCGCCGCTGCGCATGCCGGCGACATACACCTTCCATTCATCGGGCACTAGAATGGTGTCATCATGCCCGGACAGCCAGTACGCCGGCCTTTGCGCCGCTGCAAGACTTCCCGCCTCAAGAGCAGCGTTCAGGCGATCGAGCTGGCTCGCGTGATGGTGCATGTGCGATATGAATGCCGCAGTACCCATTTCCTCTTTTCCGGTCTCCGGCGTTCCGGCCTCGGCCGTTTCGGCAGCGGCCGTTTCGGCAGCGGTCGTTTCGGCAGCGGTCGTCGCGGCATCGATACCCTGCGCTGTTGTTACTTCTTTCTTCTCGGCGCAAGCTGCCAGGCCAAGAATCAGCCCAATGATCAAGAGTAAGTAGAATTTCATTGCTGCTCCATTTTCCAGTAAGAAGTGGACGGGGCCCGCCAGGTGTCCGGTCGGCTTTGATATCGGCTGCTAGGGTATTCGATTCCGGCGCTTTGTGCTAGAAACCTCGGTTCGACCCCGGTTAAATCAGTCGCTGGCCAGCTGTCTCAGGATGATGCTCCAGTGATCGAGCGCGCCATAGAACCCGTCGATGGGTACGCGCTCATTGAGGCCGTGAGCGTACATTTCATCCGGGTCCATAAAAAGACCGCTGACGGCCCAGGTTGGAATGCCCGCTTTGCGAAAGTGCATGCCATCCGTGCCACCCGACTCCATGATCGGAATAATGGGCACATCCGGATAGCGGCTGTGAACCGCACTCGACACGGCCGCGACCACGTCCTCACGCAGCTCTGAAATCGGGCTCTCCGTGGGTTCGTCCGGCAGCACGAATTCAATTTCGGCATTGTCAACGACGTCTTTCAGTGTTTGCTCCACTTCGGCAGCCGAAATACCGGGGAAAATACGGCAGTTGACGGTCGCCGTGGCCGACTGCGGCAGCGCGTTTTCTGCATGTCCGGCTTTCAGCATGGTTACAACGCAAGTGGTTCGTGTCGTGCCGATGTAAGATGATTCGAGTGCCAGCCGATCGGTGGCAGCTTCGTCCTCCGGATCATCGGCGAAGAGAACCATCGCCTCGCCCAGTTCACCACCGAGCTTCTCGCCGGTTACGCGAAAGTAGTCGCGCGTCATCTGGCTCCAGCGCACCGGGAATCGATATGCCTCGATTTTCATGATTGCGTCGGCCAGATCGTAAATTGCATTGTCAGGCCGCGGCCGGGAACTGTGGCCACCGGGATTGTGGACGGTCATCTCCCAGGTCGCGTAGGTTTTTTCCGCTGCCTGGATGTTGTAAGTAACCGCATGTCCCTGTTTATCCAGGGCGCCGCCGCCCGCATCCGAGTTGAGTGCAAATTCGGCCTCAGCCAGGTCGGGTCGTTCGTAAGCCAGCATGCGTGTCGTCGTCATGCCGCTTTCTTCGTCGCCCGTGAACGCAATAATAAGGTCACGATTCGGCTGAAAGCCTTCTTTCTTCAAACGAATAAAGGTGGATGTCAGTTGCGCGATGCCAAACTTGTTGTCGTCAGAACCGCGCGCGTAGAAGTACTTCTCATCCTGCGTCAGCGTAAAAGGTGGCCGCTCCCAGTCTTCGGCGTTCGCTTCAACAACGTCCATGTGACCGAGCAGCAGTATCGGCTTCTTGTTGGAGCCCAGCGCACCGCGATACCGAGCAATGAGTGCGGCAAACGGCGGCTTCGGCACCACCTCGATGTCCTCTGCAGGAAATCCCGCCGCCAGCAGTTCATCGGCGAGGTACTGCGCCACTTTGGGTCCGTTACCGCGGTTCTTGGACGTATCGATTTCGATGATTGTGCGGTAGATTTCCAGCGTCTTCTGCGCGTGCTCGGACGAGCTGTCGTCCGCAAAACTGGCCGTCGCCAGCAGCACTGCAACCAGGATTGCGATGGATGATCTCATGAGTCGTGTTCCTTGTGGTCGCCTAAGCCCATATAGCTGAAATATGTGTAAATACAGCATCCTGGCTACGCTCTTGATTGTACTCGCGATACTTATTTCGAGCTAACTCACAGCGAAATTTGACCTAACGCACAGAAAAGATTCCCCGGCTTGCGTAGAAATGACCCCCTCGCAAGAAGAAGGCGAAAAGGACGCATGGAATGCGAAGGTTAAAAAAGCAGGCTTCGAGATCGCTGCTCGCCGCGCTCGTGCTTGCGGCGATGGGCCTTTCCGGCTGCTCTTTTCTCTCACAACCTGTCGAGCCGGCCCCGACCCCGGAACCGGTCGAGCCTGCGCCCGAGCCCGTCGTCGTTTCGCCGCCACCCGTCAGCAAGCCAAAAGCCAAGGTCAAGCTACCGGAGCCGGCACCACTGCCGCCGCTCGCGATCGTCCTGACGAGCAGCCAGGCCGCCTACGCCGATGTCGCCGAGGCTTTGGCGCAGCAGTTTGAAGATCACGTGGTCTATGACCTGAGCGACCGGAGTCGCCCGCCGGTCACCGTCCTGCGCATGATCAACGATTCCAATTCAGGCATCGTTGTAGCTATCGGTCTGCGCGCCGCGAAATCTTCCGTCGCGATGTCCAACAAACCCGTCGTATTCAGCCAGGTGTTCAATTACCAGGATCACGGTCTCCTGAATGAAAACACACGCGGCGTTGCAGCGGTTCCGCCGCTCGATGCCCAGCTTGCCGCATGGAAAGAGGTCGATCCCACGCTATCGCGCGTCGGCGCCATCATCGGGGAAGGTCATGAGGAGCTGATCGCCGAAGCCGAAATCGCGGCGGAACGGCACGGCGTTGAATTGCTCGTGCACGTTACGCGCTCAGACCAGGAAACGCTGTACTTTTTCAAACGCATGATTCGGGACATCGACGGTTTCTGGCTATTTCCCGATAACCGCGTTCTGAGTGGCCGTGCGTTGCAACAGATCATGGATGACGCGCAGCGTCTGCATGTACCGGTACTCGTCCCCAGCGAATAGCCCGCTGTCGGCTATCCATGTCCTGATCAACGAGGCGATCCAGGTCGTCGACCAATGAAGTCGGTTCTCGCAAACATCATTAATTGGGGGCGCTCAAAAGATTGGCGCCGCTCAAAGGATTGGGGCCGCATAACCAGCCGGATTCAGGCGCCGTTCGCACGCCGCCGTGCGAAAAAAGGCGGTCGCGTGCTGGTGCACGAGATCCTGTCCATCCAGGTATTCAGCGCCGCTTTGGCCGGTGTGCTTGCGATCGCCAGTCTCTACTGGGGCGGCCAGTGGGTATTGCAGGACAACTACGGTCGCTGGGCCCTGCAGTGGACCCAGGAACTCAATGAACTCGGCGCGCCACTGTTCCTGTCCGACGATGGCGAGGCGCTGATCCGACTCGAGAGCTTCGTAAACCGTTATCCCGAAATCGACCGCGTCGCGTACTTTGGTCGGGACGGTGCTGCGCTGTTTACGGTGGGCACCGGTGACGGCATAGAGACTGTTGCCGACCTGTCGTCTACCGCCCTGAACGAAGCCGTCAATGTTGTCGGAATCAAGAAACCCTTTCTAATGAGTACGGGCATCCTCAATCCGCAACGTTTTGAAATACTGGCGCCAGTCTGGAAGGAATCGATACCGGAGGATGGACTGTTCGATTTTGATCCGACGCTACCGCAACAGCCCGTGAAAACCGAGCTGCTCGGCTTCGTCAGCATCGACCTCGACTTTGTCATCTTTCACGACCGCCTGTTGGTCAACATCAAGGGCGCCATCCTGATATTGCTGATAGTACTGATCGCTTTCGCGCTTTACGGCAGGCACGCGCTGCGCAATGCACTGAAAGCGATTTCCAATTTGCAGGCACCCATCAAGGAACTCGCCAAAGGCAACCTTCAGGTCCAGTTTGAGCCGGCCGAACACCGTGAAATCGCTGAAATTGTTGACGCACTCGAAACCACGGCGTCGGCGCTTAACGCGCGCGATATCCAACTGCTGCAGCTGGCCAATCACGACAGTCTTACCGGGCTCTTCAACCGACGGCGCTTTCTCGAAGAACTCCGTGACGAAACCATGAACGTCATGCACAAAGGCCACCAAAGCGCGTTGTTCTTTATCGATCTTGACCAATTCAAGTACATCAATGACGCCTGCGGTCACCCGGCTGGCGACCGCCTGATTCGAAAGGTGGCTGATGAGTTGTTGCGCAGCGTCGGTAAAAACGACGTCGTCGCACGATTTGGCGGTGACGAATTCGCCATCCTCGTGCCCCGCGTTGATGAAGCCGGAGCGCGATTGGCTGCGGAGACCATTCTCGCGAACATGCGACGCATGGCGCACATCGAAGACGAACGCGTTTTTCACGTTCACTGCAGCATCGGCGTCACAATGCTCACCGAGGACAACATCCTTCACGACGAGTTAATCAACCAGGCCGATATTGCATGCAGGGAAGCCAAAACGGCGGGCCGCAATCGCATGCACGCCTTCAAACATTCCGTGGAAGCCGAGCAGCAGGCAACAGCGGATATCGGCTGGATGAACCGCTTGAGGAAAGCCGTAGACAATGACGAGTTCGAACTACGCTTCCAGCCGATCAATCGCATTGATACGGGCGAAACGACGCATCATGAAGTATTGATTCGACTGCCCGGTGACGACGGCAAAATGATATTGCCAGACGCATTCCTGCCGTCTGCGGTGCGCTTCGGGCTGATGTCGGAAATCGACTTCTGGATGATTCGCAATGCTGCAGAGGCGTACGAAAGAGAGTCCGCGTCAAACGAGAACCTGAAACTTGCCATCAATTTGTCGGCAAACGCTTTCGAAAACGAGGACCTGACCTCGTACGTTGCGGGAATCTTTGAAAGGCACAATGTGCCACCCAGTCACATCGTATTTGAGATCACCGAGAGCCTCGCCGTGCGGCGGCCAATACACGTCGAGCGACAAATCGCAGAACTCCGGGAATTCGGCTGCGAACTCGCACTCGATGATTTCGGCACCGGCTACAGCTCCTTCAGCTACCTGCAGAAACTGCATTTCGATTACATCAAGATCGATGGTGCATTCGTCAAGGACCTGCCAAACAATCCGGTCGATCAAAAGATGATCAAGCTCATCGCAGAGATCGGCCGCGAGGCCAACATGAAGATAGTGGCGGAATACGTACAAAACGCCGAAACCCTGGCTTTGCTTGCAGACCTGGGCGTGGATCTCGCTCAGGGTTTCTTCGTCGGCCGGCCGCTGAAGAAACCGAAATCAAAATCGACGCCGATCTCGCTGAAGACGCGGCGTAAGAAGAAAGAAGCCCGCTAGCCGCTTGCCGGGGTCCTACCCCTCATTATTTGCCTTTTCTGGCCAATTACGTGTCAATTCTGTGCGATTCGTCATATTCCATAATGTCCGCGGCCGCCATACTGCCCCGATGGAAGCCTTCACGTCTGAAATCGCACTGTATCTTGCTGCCGCCGGCGTTATTGGTGTGTTGCTCGGATGGTTGTTCCGCGGCGCCAACAGCCAGCGACTCATGGACCGGCAAAGCGACGAATGGCAGACCAAACACGATGACGTCGTCCGGCAAAGAGACCGACTAACTACCGAAACAGAAAAACTGCGCTCCACGATAGAAACGCAGCAGGGCGTTGTGAACCGACACGAAATCACCATCGCCAAGGCGCGAACCGACGTCGAGTCCGCGTACGCGAAAGAAAAACTGATGTCGAAGGACCTGTTCAACCTTCGTGCAGAACGCGAGGGTTTCAAGGAGAAGATGGCCGCCTTTCAAAACGCGCTGACCGCGGTCAGACAGCAATCTGCCGAACTGCAGCAAGAATTTCTGAAATCGGGCGAGGTTTACAAACGTGAACTGCAAAAAGCGTTCGAGAAGCGTAAAGCCCTCGAAGTGAAAATCGACAATGCGAAATTAGAACACGAGTCCTTTAGCAATCTTTTGCAGGCGACGCGATCCGAGCACGAGTCAGTAAACAAGATGCTGGATTCTGCGCGTAACCGACTGGCGAATCTTGAGGCGCTCGAACAGAATGTCGTCGCACTGGAAGCCGAAAACGCCCAACTCAATCATGACTTCATGCGGATTAAGCAGGAAAATGAAGGCTTGCTGCGGGACGTTGCAGAACAGGAAGAGCTCCGGGTGCAAAACAAAGAGTTGTCGCATTGCCTGAAGTCAATGGAGAGCAGCCGCCGGCAGCACGAAGAAGACGCCAAACGCTATCGCGAAAATGCACACGAGTACGAGAAGCATTCCGAAACATTGCGAATGCAGTTGGATGAAGTGGAACATCATTTCGCAGACATGGAAAAACAGCAACGCCAGGCGCTGAAAGAAGCCCGAGCGGCGACGACCAAGTCGACGCAATCGATAACCAACGGACAAACTCCGCCGAAGCAGGAAGCGGATGATCTGCAAGAAATCGTTGGCATTGGCAAAGTGTTCGAGCAAACGCTGCATGAGCTCGGTATTTACACATTCGAGCAGATTGCCAATTTCGGCATGGCGGATATCGCCAGGGTCAACGCGGAATTAAAAGAATTCAAAGGCCGAATGGAGCAGGACGACTGGATCGGCCAGGCCAAGGACCTACATTTCAGGAAGTACGCCGAAGCCGACTAGATGCAAGCAGGTTCAAGCACGAATCGCAGCTCGCCCGCCACTTCGGCCCTGCTAATTTTCGTTTTTCCGGGTAAACACCACGCGACCACCAACGATGGTCCTCAGAACTTTGGCATCCCGAATAGTCTCCGGTGCGATCGCCGTCAGGTCGCGGTCGATCAACGCCATGTCGGCGAGCATACCGACCTTCAACATTCCCTTGCGGTCCTCCTCGAATGAGGCGAACGCTCCTTCGTAAGTGTAGGCCCGCAGCGCCTCTTCAACGGTGACCTTCTGTTCCGGCACCCATCCGTCGCGATTCGCATCGTCCAGCGTGCGGCGTGTGACCGCGGCATAAATACCGTACAACGGGTTCGCGGGCGCAACGTACCAGTCACTGCCGAAAGCGACGTGCGCGCCACTTTCAATTAGCGATTTGAACGCATAGGTCGTTTTTGAGCGCTCTCGGCCAATTACGTCTTCGGCCCATCGACCGTCATCGATCGCATGGTAGGGCTGCATACTGGCAATTACGTTCTGAATCGCAAACCGCGGAATATCATCCGGGTGAATGTGCTGCGCGTGTTCCATTCTGAAGCGCCGGTCCCGGTCGTCGCCTTGAATTTCTATTTCGTAGTAGATATCCAGTAGATCACGAATTGCCTTATCGCCAATGGCATGCACGATAGGCTGTAGCCCGGCCGCATCCGCAGCCGTGATCCAGGTGCGCAGGTCGTCGAGCGAGTCGAGCAGAAACCCGCTTTGGTCGGGGGTATCGGTGAACGGCTCCAGAAAAGCGGCTGTATGTGAACCGAGTGATCCGTCCATGAAACCCTTGACGCCACCCGTCCTGAGCCATTCGTTGCCGCGGCCGTGTGCTGCAACATCGTCACTGAGCTTCTGCCATTCGACCAGCGGTGTCACCGAGTAGATTCGCGTTATCAGAGCCGCGTTTGCTTGCGCGCGCCGGTAAGTCGCGAGACTTAACCAGCTATCGAAATCGTCGGCAAACATGTCGTGAACAGTCGTGACACCGTTCTCTGCGACATAGTGCATCGCAGCGTCAAGGTAGCCGTCCAGCTGCGCTTCCGTCGGCTCGGGCAGCACCTTCAGGACAAGGCGCATCGCATTGTCCTTCAGAACGCCGGTTGGCCTGTTCTCGTCGTCGCGCACGATCTCCCCGCCCGTTACATCGGGCGTATCAGCGTCCACGCCCGCCAGGTCGAGGGCCATGGAATTGGCGAGCGCCATATGGCCGTCGAGCCTCGCGACAAAAACCGGATTATCCGGAGTCACTGCATCGATCCACTCGCGGCGAGGCAACTCCCCGCCCCAATTCGTATGATCCCAGGTGCCACCGGTGATCCACTCGCCAGGCTGTGCGCTCTTCGCGAAATCCGCGACGCGTTGCGTAAACTCCTGCGGGTTCGCCGCGTCGCGAAGTTGTACCGACGCGATCGAACGGCCACCAACAAGAAAGTGCACGTGCGTATCGATGAAGCCCGGAACGAGCATGCCACGGCTCGCCATGATGACCTCCGTGTCATCGCCGATAAGTAACGCAATTTTGGCCGACGAGCCCACCGCGATGATGTCCTCGCCCTTGGTGGCTACCGCCTCCGCCCATGGCTTATCCAGGTCCCCCGTCCAGACGCGGGCATTCATAATCACCAGCGAAGCCGTTTCCGATTCGGGCGCAGAGGTTTGCGAGCAGGCTGCAAGCAGCATCGCGAACAGGAGTACGCAGTACTTGCCCGTCGAGCGGAACGGATTTATTGCTGAGCTAGCCATAATGTTTTCCTTCTTATTGGCGCACGCTGTTTCCGAGACTAATGCAGTCGTCCGGCCCAATCCAATCGGCGCAGCTAACTCCCATTCGGATGCGACGCATCCATGCGGTCCAGCAGGTCGATACATTCTTCGGCCGCATCCTTTAGTTCACCCGGCTCACCGGCCACGATTCTCCCCAGCACGGCGCGCGCCTTCGTCCCATTTATGTCCGGCAGCAGACGGATTACGGGCGCCGACGCCTCGCCTGCCCCGACCTTCTTCTCGATCAATTCGAACGAGCGCTGCCCTGCCTTGATCAGCGACATGCCGGCCAGCATGCGGCTCTGCTCATCGTCCCCGGACATCGCCTGCAGCAGCGTTTCCGCTGCACGCCGCGAACCGAACACGCGCCATAACGCGCCCGCGGCGATGATCCTGAAAGGGGAAATACGCTGATTCATGGGAATGTCAGATGACATCCCACAGGCCGTGGTCGTCCCAGTAAGCGGGCTCGTGCGTCGAACTGTGATCAAACCAGCCATTGCGATGCTCTTCAACCGTGAAGTCCTTGCTGCGAAAGCGTTGAGCGCCGCCATCGAGCAGCACGACAAGATCCAGCCGCACGCGCACGTCGATGATGCGTTTCACTCTCGAAAAATCCGGGTACCACTTCTTGTGTACGGGCCAGCCCATTAGCACCAATCGATCAAACTGCACTCCCCTCCGTGTCGCCAAATGCGCCACGGTGCCGCCGTGACTGTGGGCGAAGAAATCGGGCACGGTCAGTCCCTGGTCGGGAATCCATCGTTTGAGTAGTTCCGCGTCGGCTCTTCGCGCTTTGTCCGAGTAAGCACCGGTCCATTTGAAGCTCCGGTCATGTACGTGGAGGTCGGGGCGCTTCGCTTTCAACGCGTCGTAAAAGTCACCGCCGGGTCGGTACCAGCGGGCGTTGGCCGCAAAAGTTCCGTGCGTTACGACGGCTGTATCCGACTGACGGCGTCGTTTCCTCGATTTGGGTTGCTGGATGACTTTCTTATCGGCGATCGACTCCATCGGGCCGATATGGCTCATGGCCGCAAGCGCCAATCTCGAGACGAGTCGATCCTTGCTCCTGGCCGCCGTTTCCAGCGTCTTACGTATTTTGGGGCGCAATCGAGTCGTTTCGCGAGCACCAGCAGCACCGGCTACGGCGACCAGCGGATGCGCGCTCATCATCGCAGCTTCGAACAATGCAGCCGCGGCTTCGATTGTCGGCTTCCTGTAAACCTCGCGTGCGACCTTGGTCATTTCCTGTTCGAGTGCCGGCCGGACCTCGTTTCGTAATTCTCTTTCACTGACGCCGAGGTGCTGGCACGCAGTCGCAACCTTAACGTGGCGATCGCTCTTGAGCGCTTTCAGGTTCGGCAAAGGAAACTCGGACAGCTTTTCCGTCGGCGATGTATAACCCAAAACGCCACCGCGTACGGCCAGCAAGAACGCCGCCTGTGACGCCGCTGCTGACTCTGCTTCGGCGGCGGCAACGCCGAACGCATCGCGCGGATCGATCGGCTCATAACGTCTGTAACTCATGCCTTACTCCTCCATATGCGCAATTCCGGATTCCGGAAGTATAAACGGGATGCCGTTTAAACTGCGTGCTCGTTGCCAGTTAGCGCCGTACAGTGATGTGACTGGGAAAGCGGCCCCGGAGGGAGTATTGTTTTTCTATTGTCTTGCCTGAATACCAACAAAAATAGGTGCATACGGCCATATGCATAAGGAGAGAAGAAGATGATTCTCAGACAGTTTTCGGTTTTTCTGACACTCGCTCTGATATTCGCTGGAGTGCAGACCGCCGCCGCCGACTATGTGGCCTATTCCGTGGGCGATAATGAAAAATCGCCGCTACCGGAGCGTGTCGACAAAGTTGATACGAAATACCTTCTGAATATCGAATGGGGCGACTATTCGGGCCGCAAGGCCAGGCTCGGTGTCCTGGAAGTCGATAACAACAGCTCTACGAATTCGTACACGGTTTCAACCATGATGGGCAGCGTCGATTATTCGGCGTCGACAACGGGCGTGCCCGTGAACGGGATCGAAGCGATTGTTATTGATTCTTTGTCGCAGACCGGTCGCTTCCGGCTCGTGGAAAGGACCGAACTCGGTGATGTGCTGGCAGAACAGGATCTGGCAAGTTCAGGCCGCATCGCGAAACCTTCGGGTGCCAAGACAGGCAACGTACTTGGGGCGGAATACCTGGTGCAACTCGTAGTCACTGACTATGAATCCAAGACGTCAGGCACAGACAAAGGCGTTGGCGGTATTTTGACACGCAAGGTGCCATTGCTGGGCGGCATAAAAGCCGGCAGCAGCACCGGACGCGTCGGCTTGAATATACGGCTAATCGATGCCGAGACCAGCGAAATAACCTTTACGAAACAGATTGAAGCCGTTATCAAGGAAACCAATCTCGCCTTTGGCGGCGCTGGCCTGGTCGGCGATGTCGGGCTTGGCGGCTTCATGTCCGAATACTCGAAGACCCCCGTCGGCCAGGCCGTCATTGCCGGCATCAACCAGGCTGTGTTCGAGCTGATCAAACAAGTAGGAGCAAAACCGCCGGAAGGCTCAATCGTCAAGGCAGACGCCGCGCAGATCTATGTCAATCTTGGTGCGGACTCAGTCGCCGTTGGGGATCGCCTGCAAGTATTGAAAAAAGGTGAAGAGCTGATCGATCCGGAAACCGGGATTTCGCTGGGTGGCAGCACCACTTCGATAGGTGAAATTGAAGTGAGCCAGACGCAGGAAAAATTCTCGATCGCAAGGCCAGTGTCATTGAGTGGAACTCCGGACAGGGGTGACAAAGTCATGGGCACCAAGGCCGCTGCGCCACTCGAGTTTGCAAAAAGCTGGAAGAAACCGAAGTAGTTTTTTACCTGAAGCGTAGACGCATTATTGAACCGTGAAGCCGCCATCCACGCACGTCGCCGTGCCCGTTACGAATGATGCCTTATCGGAACACAGCCAAAGCACAGCTTCTGCGACCTCCTCCGGCTCGCCGATGCGGCCGATCGGATGCATCGCCGCGAAATCATCGGGCTTACCTTTTCTCATTTTGGCAAGACCTTCCGCCATCGGCGTGCGAATAACGGCGGGATTCACGGCATTGACGCGAACGCCAAGGGCGGAGTACTCGAGCGCGGCACTCTTGGTCAAACCCATCACCGCGTGTTTGGAAGCACTGTAAATGCTGACGCCGGCGAATCC
>CAMYLB010000078.1 GCA_947259145.1 uncultured Woeseiaceae bacterium | reverse complement strand
TCCCGTGTTGCTCGCCGACTCGAAGATGCTCGCCCACGTGCCGCTGCTGCTGGCCGAGGAGCCGGAAGTTGCGCTGACGGTGGGCTACGGCACCGGAACGACCTCGGGGAGCATGCTGCTGCACGGTGTCGAGGTCCATGCGGTCGAGATCGAGCAGAAGATCATCGAGGCGGCGCCGCTGTTCAGCAAGGTCAATTACGCGTCCTATGCCGACCCTGATCTCGATATCGTGCTGGACGATGCCCGCAACTACATCGCCACCACGGACGAAAAGTTCTCCGTCATCGTCACGGACGTAACCAACTTGAAGTACAAGCGTAATCCCTATCTCTACACCCGGGACTACTTCGAGATCATGCGGGGCGCGCTCAGCGCGGATGGCGTTGCCGCCGCGTGGCTCCCGGTCGGCGGCCTGTCCTTCAACGACCTGCGCACCCTGATCGCCACGTTCGACAGCGTCTTCCCGCACACGACCGCTTGGTATTTCACTCAATTCCCGACCCACTTCATCATCCTGGTGGGCACACCGGAGCCGACGCGGGTGAACCTGACGGACCTGAGAGCAAGAATGGTCAAGGTCGAGCAAGACCTGCAGAGCCTCAACGTCGACAATGTCTATAAGCTCGCCAGCATGCTGCTGCTGGGCGAGCGCGACATCGACTCGCTGGTGGACGGCGCGCCGATCCACACGGATAACCGCCCGATCCTCGAGTACTCCGACATGGACCTTTACAACGTCACGGAGGTCGCGCCGAACCTCGGCCGGCTCATCGAGTTCCAGCAGGAGGGCCTGCTCACGTACTTCGTCGGGGGCGAGCATCAGCTCGCCGAGCTTGAGGAGTATTTCGACCTGTATACCGGCCATTACCTCGACTACGTCCAATTGTACGAGGAGCAGCACCTCAATTAGGCGCTTTTATTCAGTGTGGTATGGCGCTTCGACCAGTCTTCTCGAAATACACCACGCATTTCCGAATGGATCGATTACTCCCGCCTGTCGGTCCGATCCATAGTTCTCGTCTCGAGCATTGAATATACTGCGCTTCGGTACAGCCGCAAACGGTTTATTCGGCGTCCTGGCGCTCAGATACTCGTATCATCGTCAGGACGCTACTCATAGAAAGGGCAATCTGCCAATGACAAAAAAGACAGTTACAGCATTCGCAACGCTTGACCCGTTTGATGGCATGACGAGTCGGTCACCGGGCTCGGCGATGAACCTCGTGGGCGGTAGCTGGGCCCCTGACAAGCGCATTCGGCAGGATATTCCGGATCCAATGACAGGCGAGCGCTTTATCGACGTTCCGGATACTGACGATATTGCGCCCTTTTTGAAGAGCTTCGCCAGCTGTCCAAAAACGGGGCTGCACAATCCGCTCAAGAACACTGACCGCTACGTACATCTTGGCCGCGTATGTGCCAGGGCGGCCGCCCTGCTCGCTGATGAGGATGTCGAAGCCTGGTTCACGAAGTTGATTCAGCGGGTCATGCCGAAGAGCTGGCAACAGTGCCTCAACGAGGTCGTTGTAACGCGGGTTTTCCTCGAGAACTTCGCAGGAGACGGTGTGCGTTTCCTGGGCCGCGGTTTCTCCAATCCAGGCGACACAACCGGACAGGAGTCACGCGGATACCGCTGGCCATTCGGACCGGTTGTAGTGATTGCACCGTTCAATTTCCCGCTGGAAATTCCGGCCTTGCAGACCCTTGGTGCGCTTTTCATGGGCAACCGCCCGCTGGTCAAAGCCGACTCGAAAGTCAGCGTGGTATTCGAGCAGTTCCTGCGTCTCCTGATTCACTGCGGACTGTCGCCAAATGATATCGACCTGATTCATTGCCGCGGTGCTCGTATGGGTGAATTGCTTGACGCGGTAAAACACCAGGTGCGTATGGTTCAGTTCACGGGCTCTAGCGAGGTCGCCGAAGCCGTTGCCCGGCAGGTTAACGGTGCGGTACGACTTGAGGATGCGGGTTTTGACTGGAAGGTTATTGGCCCGGACTACGACCAGCGATGGCTCGATTACGTCGCGTGGCAGTCGGATGAAGACGCCTACAATGCATCGGGCCAAAAATGCTCCGCGCAAAGCATCCTGTTCGTTCATGACAACTGGTCCGATGCCCTGCTCCCGAAAATCGAGACGCTCGCCGCCCGGCGCAGGCTGGACGACCTGTCTATTGGTCCCGTCCTTTCCTGGGACGATGCCAGGATCAGGAAACACGTTGATGCCGCGCTCGACGTGCCTGGCGCAGAACTGCTGTTCGGCGGATCACCGATCGCAAGAAGTGGCATACCTGAGTGCTATGGCGCCTATGAACCCACGGCAATCCGCGCACCGCTTTCTGCCGTATGCAAGCAGCACTTTGATCTGTTGACGACTGAACTCTTCGGCCCTTTCCAGATTGTCAGCACCTACAGCGACAAAGACATTCCGGACTTACTGGGTCTGCTCGAGCGCATGTCACACCATCTGACAGCTGCTGTCGTCAGCGCGGATCCCGTATTCCAGAATCGGGTGCTTTCATCCACTGTTAACGGTACGACTTACTGCGGGATGCGTGCGCGAACGACAGGCGCACCGCAGAACCACTGGTTCGGGCCGTCTGGCGACCCGAGAGCAGCTGGCATAGGAACGCCTGAGGCGATTGTGAGTACCTGGAGCGGGCACCGCGAGATCATCATGGACCAGGGCGAACTGCCAGGCGACTGGACGGTACCGCCGCTCAGGTAACCGCGTCAGCTGGAACGACCCGTTCCTCATCGCTTGGGTCGGACTTGACCGTTCGCGCCATGCGCCGCGCAAAGTAAAAGATGCGCTGCAGTTTTTCAGCGATGTCCATCTCGATCGTGTAAGCCTCTATACGGTGCGGTTCATTCGCTACGAGCCTTTTCGCTTCATGCAAAGCCGCGGAATTCGTGATGCGTGTGATCTCTTTCTTCATGCGAGTGACAGATTTCGCCGCATGGATGTCGTCTTCAGCGACGGCGCGTACGGCCGCATCGACCGAGTCCATGACAACCTGGTGGAAGTCGCTCAGTACTACCTGCGTTGGCTGACTTACCGACACGCGTTTTTCAATGCGGCGGCGGCCCAGTTCAACGAGATTCATCTCGATAACATCGCCGATATTTTCGAGATCATTGACTGCCTCCATGAGCCGAACGAAATCGTCCGTTTGTTTCTCGGTCAGCTCCCGACGGCTGACCCTGCCAAGATAGATGACGATTTCGGCGTGTAATGCATCGACGCGTTCGTCCATGCGCTCGATTGCATCCAGCTCAGAAGCGCTGCCTCGGAGGATCGCGGGCATTATTCCTGCCAACATCTCCTGCACCCGCCGACCCATGTGCTTGATTTCACGGCGCACCAGATCCAGCGCGAGGGATGGCGTCGAGAGCATGTCCTCGTCAAGGTACTTGGCCTTGACAAGGCTCTCCTCATCCAGGGGCTTGTCAGGAATCAACCATTCGACAAGACGCGCAATCAGCGTTGTAAACCAGATGAAGATCACGGTGTTTGCCACGTTGAATATCGTATGCGCGTTCGCGATCTGACGTGGCGCCTCGGCGGCCAGCCTCTGCGCACCCGACAATTCAGCATGCGAAGGTGACAGCATCGTAACCACGGTAGCGAGTTGATCGACGAAGCCGAGCCATAGGAACACCCCTGCAACATTGAAAAGAACGTGGGTAAACGCGGCTCGCAATGCTTCCCTGGGTTTGCCGATAGCGGCGAGCATTGCCGTAATACAGGTACCTATGTTGGCACCAAACGCGAGCGCGATGCCGGCCGGGAGCGTGATGAACCCCTGGCCCGCCATGACGATGACGATGGCCGTCGTAGCCGACGAGGACTGTATGAGCCCTGTGAATGCCGCCGCAATGAGAATCCCTATGAACGGATTCTCCATCGTGATCATCAGATCGAGAAACGGTTGATAGCTCCGCAGCGGCTGCATCGCCTCGCTCATCACGGTCATACCGAAAAACACGAGCCCGAGGCCCATCAGGATTTCGCCATAGTGGCGGAGCGTGTCCTTCTTCGAAAAGAACAGGAAGCCGAAGCCGACGGCAATCATCAGGAAAGCGGCTTTCGTTACTTTGAACGCGACGATTTGCGCCGTTATCGTGGTGCCAATGTTGGCGCCCATGATCACGCCGATAGACTGCGAAAACGACATCAGTCCAGCGGTCGTGAAACCAATAACCAGCACGGTCGTAACAGATGAGGATTGAATGATCGCAGTGACGAAGGCCCCAGTCATCGCGCCCAGGTAGCGGTTGGACGTCAGCCTGGCGAGCACTGTTCTCATGCGTTCGCCCGCAACCGATTTCAGAGCATTCGTCATCTGATCGATGCCGAACAGAAACAGCGCGAGACCGCCGACCAGCTGCATCACCATTTGGCCGACAGCGATTGACGAGCCAGTACTGTCGGCTGCGAAAGCCGGTAGACACAGAAAGGATGCGGCGGCGATCACCAACAAGCGATACATCACGTCCTGGCTCACAATTCCGTGCTTCTCTTTTTGACGATTGTTACCGGAACAGCGCAAAGCTGCACGACCTGGGCTGCTTTCGAGCCGATGACCAGGTGCTTCAATCCTGTGCGCCCCTGGCTGCCCATCACGACCATGATTGGCTTCAGGTGTTCAACAACTTCGAGAATGCGAGTCACCGGTAGCCCGATGACCATCAGCTGCGTTGCGTGCTGCAGCGTCTCCCGTTCTGGATTCGCCTTGATCGTGTCAGCCATGAACTCCTGGAACGCCTCCGCCGCGTCGTCCGGCATCCGAGTCGCATGTTTCTTCTTGACAAGTTTCGAGTAATAGCCGGGCATCTCGCCGGGATCATGTACGACATGCAGCACTACCAGCGTCGCCTGCATCAAGTTCGCAAATTCCGAAGCCTGCATCAGTGCGGCCTCGGAGTGGTCCGAAAAATCCACGGGCACCAGGATAATAGCCCCGCCGGATTTTCTAACGGCCGCCTGCGCGTGTTCCTTGAGCTCGGTACTGCTTGTCGCCAGGTGCACCTTCTTACTTTTCATTTGCAAGCCCTTATCTCGGTCGCAGGTATTTTAACAGTGTGTGATTGCCTTTACCCAATATTGGCTCTAAGGTTGCAGCATGAATGAGCAAGAAAGAATGACCGCAACACTGGCGAGGCATCGGAACATCCTCCTGAGGATGGCCGGGAGAGTAACTGTCTACTACGTTGCATTGGCCGCCGTTGTTGCAATCGCGCTCACGGTTTTCCCAGGCATGGTCGATCAACTGCCTCTGGGCGGCGTCGGCGAAATTGCGAATCACGGCAGCTACAGCATGTATGACCTCGAGGAGGCGCTGTTGAGCGCCGACGATGAGGAACTCGAGGAAATAGCGACCGCCACGACCCGTGCCCGGCTGGCAAGAGGCCCCGCGTGGCTGCATGGCGCGATATCGCTGATGTACGTGATGACAGCGACCTTGTTGCTGATGTTGCCGGTCTCCTGGGTGTACAGGGCCATTCATACAGATAGCATCTACGACCATTCCATCGACACGACGACGCTCGTTTTGCCGGCCGTCGTAGCCGGTATCGTTACGGTCGTCCAGCACAGCCTGGCACTGGCATTCAGCCTTGCCGGAATTGTTGCCGGCGTCAGATTTCGCCGAGCCCTCAGTGATACGTTCGATACCTTGTTCATTCTCTCTTCTATCGGCGTGGGCATTGCTGCGGGCGTGCGATCAATTGAAATTGCGATAGTGCTGACGGTCTTCTTCAACTACGCGGCGATCGGCGTCTGTGCGTTTGGCGACGGACTGGAATCGCAGTACGTCGTGCAGAAGAAGATTCGTCGCAAGATTGCCAAAGCGGCGAAGGCACAGGAAAAACAGGCACGCTCTGGCCCCAATAGCTCAATGTCTAATCTTTAGACAGCATCGCTTCGAGTTCCTCGCGACCCCGGCAGCGGCCGACGATCTCCTTACTTATTTTCTTGGGGTCGTCCAGAATATCGAAATAATCCCGTATGAACTTGAGCGTCTTTTTTTTGGTCTTCGGCTCGAGCTCTCGTAAGTCAGTAAACAGACCGATGATTTCTTCGCGCTTGGACTGAACGTGCGCGATCGCATCCTCGAGAACCCCCGGTGGTTGACAAAGGCCGCGGTAGTAACGCGTGGTTACGAATCGTGTCGGCAGATATGAGGGAGGCGCCGCGTACTTTGTGTCCACAAGGCCGGATAGATCAAAGTCGTACGGCACAGGGATGCGCACGTCCGCATTGTCCTTGAGCGCGAGAATTTCGGAATTATGGCAACACTCCCTGCCTTCCGACGACCTCAGCACCGAATAATCGTTGTTGGCGATCAGCAGCTGGAACAACTCAGCAAGCGCTGTCGTGGCATGGTCCATTTGATCAAATCGATTGGAAACCACTTTCAGGCGCGTCAGGCCGAGACGCCTGGCCATATCAGCATCGTCTTCAATCACAAAAACCAGATCGGTCCAGGGCGCCATCTTCTCGTCACTATCGACATAGCTAAGGCGAATCAGCCGGGTACCGAAACTGTGGTCCGTCAGTATTTCGAAAGTGCGATAGCCCAGGTATTCGAGGACAACATGCTGCTGTGATTTCGCGCCGTTCCGACAGGGCGAAACGACTTTTAACTTGTTCTGGCCTGCGAACAGGGTCTTTTTGACCTGCCCTTTCTTGAAATTCAACTGCAATGGCGGCAATTGGCAATAGTCGCGACGAAAAAGTCCGCGCGTGCGGATCGAAGCGTCAAGCCGCTGGGTCGCCCCTTCGGCGGTTGTATAGGTCCACTGACCTGGCAAGTAGATGCGAACATCCTGACCACGCTGTGCATAGGCCTGCGCGATCGGCGCCGTCAGGACCACTTTGAGCACCGAATCGTCCCGGAATAGAGCTTGTTTTTCTGCGGCGTATGCGCCCCCGGAACTGCCGAGAACGAGTAACGCCAATGCTGTAACAAATTGCTTCATCGCCAGACTCTTATACGGAAATAGCTACGGATTGGTATACGATAATACCGAGGTATTTGCAGTAAAGATTCGAATCCGTGCATAGTGAGTGCTCTCGGCACAGACGCCGAATGGAGAAGAAGCATGATACAGCCTGGCGCAAAGGCACCGGAGTTCGTTCTGCCCGATGATCGAGGTGGGGAAACTACGTTGTCCGACTTGTTGCAGAACGGTCCGCTAATCCTGTATTTCTACCCTGCAGACTTCACGCCCGGCTGTACCAAAGAAGCCTGCTCGATCCGCGATATTCACAACGATATTCAATCTGTCGGGCTGCAGGTTGCGGGTATCAGTCCACAGGATATCGACAGCCACAAGCGATTTCGTGACGAACATGATCTGCCATTCGTCCTGTTAAGCGACCCGGACAAGGTCGCGATTCGGATGTATGACGTCGACGGGCCATTCGGCGTCGGCGTCCGACGAGCGACGTTTCTGATCAACCAGGACAGGACGATTCAGGACGCAATCCTTGCGGATGTCATGATTGGGCGCCACAAGGAGTTCATCGAAAAAGCCGTCATCCTCAGGGAAACCGCCGGGCTGCGCTCCGACGAATAGTCAAGCGCCCTGAATAGTGAGAATTACGCGGCGTGTGTGCGGCGCGTAGCGATGCTCCCAAAGATAAATGCCCTGCCAGGTCCCAAGGGCACACTGGCCATCCCGGACCGGTATGTTCAAATCCGGCTGCGTCAGGATGCTGCGTATGTGCGCAGGCATGTCGTCCGGGCCCTCCGCAGTATGAGAGAACATCGGATCTCCGTCGGGGACATGTCGAGACATAAACGTCTCGAGGTCGCTCATGACACTCGGATCAGCGTTCTCACAGAGCATCAACGACGCGCTTGTATGCCGAATAAAGACATGGCAAAGGCCGGACCGGATACCCGAATCGCGCACGACGCGCTGCACATCGCGGCTGAGGTCATAGGTTCCGCGACCCTGGGTCGTGACCTCGAGCTCGTGTTGCGTAATCAAGGCAGGTAGGGCTCGCCATATCTCAAGCGAATGGTCTTGGTCTTGCCAAACCAGGGAATAGTCACGACATAAATATTGTCGTACTCGTCTTCCGAAATTTCGGGGACGTTCTTGCTGGCTCCCATGTTGGCGATCATTTCCGGCACCGTGTTGCTGTGCCCCACAACGAGAATGATTTTTCCCTTGTACTCTTTGACTATCGCTTCGATGATCGCTGCGGTGTCTGACGCGTCGTACATCAGCACGGGCAGGTCCAGCGCATCGGCAACAGGTTTCGCCGTTTCAACCGACCGGCGATACGAGGTCGAGTAGACAGCATCCACGCCGACTCCCGGCACTACATCCGCGTCGACAAGCTGGCGCGCAAGCTCGGCCGCCCGCTGCTGGCCCGCTTCACTGAGCCCCGGATCCTCAGTCGGCAGTGTCGCTTTCTCGGCATGACGCACGAAAATAACCGTGGTCGTCGCCTGCGACTCAAAGAACCAGGCGAGACAGACCGCAATTGCCGTGTAGATGACGATGATCTGAAGCCGGCGCCTGCGGCGGCGGCGGCGGCGATCGAGGTCAGCTTTTGTTCGTGTTGTAGGATTCGGCATGAAGCAGGACTTTACGAGGTTTTTCTTGCTTTGACTATGCCTGCTCAGCCATTGCGCTCACGATCACGGTCGTCTTCGATGACCTGAAATTCGCCTTCAATGACGCCGCCCGGCGTCGACCCGTTGTCGCGTTGGCTGCGACTCGCCTGACGCTGTAGTTTGCGATTGAACCACCAGACACGCAAACCGATTACAGCGGCGAGCACTGCGACAACACTGCCCAATACGACGAATGCGACAAACCCCAGCACCACCGAGACACCGATAGCCAGTGCACCAATAAGGATGACGAAGATGTTCGCAATCGGATTTCCGGCCGGAAATCCGGGCTTGGTCGTCGAATATTTCAAATCGAATTCCTCAAACCTGCCTGTTCGGCCGGTTTTCGCATGAAGGAAGCAATAAGACATTAACTATCAATGATTTATTGAGTTTTTGCATATTTTACATTAAGTTCGAACCAGGACGTCCCAGGGTGATCAGACCGTCACAGAGGCCAGACGTTCGAAAATGGACCCACACGCCAATGATCTAATATGGGGCCCGCCCGCGTATATTTCAACGCAGTCCCGATCAGCAGCTTGAATCCTCCGTAGACTGCAAGCACAATTCGCCGTCGTTCGTTCAGACACCGGAGAGGTGGCAGAGCGGTTGAATGCACCGGAGAGGTGGCAGAGCGGTTGAATGCACTGGTCTTGAAAACCAGCAAGGGTTAGTAGCCCTTCGTGGGTTCAAATCCCACCCTCTCCGCCAATTTTAGTCCCCCCGCATCGGGGGCTTTTTTCAAGGAACCCCGCAGTGTCCAACATCCTGATAAGCGGCTGCAATCGCGGCATAGGCCTGCAACTCGCGAAACGGCTGAAACAACGTGGCGAAAACGTCATCGGCGTTTGCAGGACAAACAGCGCCGCGCTCGACAGCCTTGGTGTTCGGGTCATTGACGGCATCGACGTCGCTGATGCAGACGGCATCAAGAAACTGGTTGCCGAGGTCGGAGACCTGCCGATAGACATCCTCATCAACAACGCCGGGATTCTCCGCAGCGACGCTTTCGGTGAACTCGATTACGCCGAAATGGTGCTGCAATTCCAGGTAAACGCGCTGGGCCCGCTGCGCGTCACCGAAGCGCTTGGCGACAATCTGCACGAAGGCTCAAAGGTGGCTATCGTGACAAGCCGGGTTGGCTCCATCGAAGACAACGGTTCAGGAGGCAACTGGGGGTACCGGACGTCGAAAGCTGCCGTGAATATGATCGGCAAAAACCTGATGCACGAACTGAAACCGCGCGGAATCGCCGTCGCGCTATTGCATCCCGGGCTGGTCGCAACCGAGATGACGGGCGGTCATGGGATTGAAACTTCGGAATCGGCACGCGGTCTGATCGAGCGAATAGACAACCTGAACATGGAGAACACCGGCAGCTTCTGGCATGCAGAAGGCTATGTTCTTCCCTGGTAGCCCGGACTTGAAAACGAGTGAAGCACCCTGATCTCTCGTTTATTGGTGCTAAACTGACTGACTGATTATTTGAGGAGTTGCACGAATGCAGAACAACATGAATTCACTGGCTCCGGTTGCGAGCCTTGCGGTAAGTGACCGTTCCGAGTTTATCTGGAAGTGCTATGCGCACGTAGTCGGTGCCATCCTCGCATTCGCTGGAATCGAGATGTACTTGTTTCAGTCAGGCGTCGCACAGGCGATAGCCGGACCGATGATGCAAAGCCCGATGCTCGTGCTGATGGCATTCATTGCCCTTAGCTGGGGTGCTAGCCATCTCGCCCATCGGCTTGAGTCCAAGGCGTCTCAATACGCGGCATTCGGCGCTTTTGTCGTCGTCTGGTCCATCATGTTCGTGCCGCTGCTGGCGATTGCGATGATGAAATCGGCGGCAGCCGGCTCGAATATTATCGAAAGTGCCGCAACCGTCACGATTTTCGGCTGCGTCGCGCTGATCGCCACCGCCATGATCACGCGCAAGGACTTCTCGTTCCTGCGCGGCATTCTGGTCTGGGGCTTCTTTATCGCCCTGGGACTTATCGGCGCCTCCTTCCTGTTCGGCTGGAATCTCGGTACCTGGTTCTCGGTTGGGATGATTGGATTCGCAGGTGTTGCCGTGCTCTATGACACGTCAAACATCATGCACCACTACCCACAGGACAAGTACGTGGCCGCATCGATGGCGTTGTTTGCCTCGATCGCAATGATGTTCTGGTACGTGCTGAGGCTGTTTACGAGCCGCAACTGAGCTTCGTCACGCCGCCCATATACGGCTGCAAGACCGCGGGGACCCGGATACTGCCGTCTTCGTCCTGATAGTTTTCCATGACTGCGAAGGTCTTGGTCGCGCCGAATCCGATGTCGCCCGAACACAAGGTGACAACCCGGTACGGCAGCTCGAGCCGCTGCAATATGACTTCGGCGTGCCCGGTTAGCTCCTCCAGGGCCGCAGCCGACTTGCCCGGCTCGACAAACTGCACCAACTCGACTTTCTCGAACTGGTGCTGGCGAATCATGCCGCG
Organism: uncultured Woeseiaceae bacterium; assembly: GCA_947259145.1. Lineage (GTDB taxonomy): Bacteria > Pseudomonadota > Gammaproteobacteria > Steroidobacterales > Woeseiaceae > UBA1847. The sequence continues at coordinate 556 of CAMYLB010000078.1, read as the reverse complement.
CGTATCCTGCCCATAGGAGCCCGCCTCCGATCGAAAACAGGGCGTGTGCGCGACGTATCGGCTGGGCAGTTGGTCTGCTTCCAAAATGGCGTCGCGTGCGAGATTCGTGAGCGGCACTTCGGCCGTGGGTATCAGGTAAAACGGTGTCTCGGTTTTCGTCTGAAAAAGGTCTTCTTCAAACTTCGGCAATTGTCCTGTGCCCACCAGGGCCTGTGCCTGCACGAGATAAGGCACATAAGCTTCTTCGTAGCCATGCTCGCTCGTATGGGTATCCAGCATGAACTGGATTAACGCACGCTGCAGGCGTGCCAGAGGGCCGCGCATAACTGTGAACCGCGCACCCGAGATACGGCTGGCCGACTCAAAGTCGAGCAGACCGAGATTCTCACCAAGATCGATATGGTCTTTTGGCGTAAAGGCGAGCGCTGCCGGCTCGCCCCAGCGCCGCACTTCGCTATTGTCGGACTCCGAGTTGCCGACGGGAACGTCATCAGACAGCAGGTTTGGCAGACCGAGCTCTATGTCATTCAGCGCCGCCTGCACTTCCTGCAGCGCC
>CAMYLB010000077.1 GCA_947259145.1 uncultured Woeseiaceae bacterium | reverse complement strand
CCATTCACTCGGATATCGGGTGCGAGGTCTTTTGCAAGGGAACGCGTCAGCATCGCGAGGCCGGCTTTGGCCGGGCCGTACACGGCATGATTGCGCAGCGGCCGCTGGGCGTGAATGTCCACAATGTTGACGATCGTGCCGCCATGCTGTCGTAAATGCGGTACCGCCGCCTGCGCGAGGAACAGCGGCGCCTTCAGGTTGCTGCCGACCAGGTCATCCCACTGTGCTTCGGTGATGCTGCCCACCGGGGTCGGGTAAAAAGTCGACGCGTTGTTGACGAGACAGTCGAGGCGTCCGGCCCAGTCCATGACATCCGCAATCAGCTGTGACAGCTGTTTCATGTCGAGCAGGTCAGCGGCAAATGTTGCAGCCGAGTCGGCTCGTTCATCGTTAAGTCGTGTCGCGAGGCCGTCAGCCTCATTCGCCGAACTCCGATAATGAATCGCCACGCGCGCGCCGTTTTGATGAAGCCGTGTCACAATAGCCGCGCCGATTCGTCGGGCGGCGCCGGTTACGAGCACGACTTTGCCATTTAGGTCCTGTTCTGACATCAATAGTCCTGACTGACGATCAAGACGACATTCTTAAAGACTTTACAGCTCACATGCAACACGATGACCGCCCAATGCTCCCACGACCTGACGCAACAAGCGCCGAGCATAGCGTACGCGTAGCCGAGTTCATTCGTGCGCCGCTGCGGGTTCGACCAAGTTCGGCGCCGACGGCGATTTCGTGACGGCGCCGGAAGTGTCGCCGGTCTTTGGCCGCGTGCTTGCACGCCAATGCGCCGAGGTGCTGGCCGATGTGCACGGAGGAGCGATCCTCGAATACGGTGCAGGCAGTGGCAAACTCGCCCGCGACATACTCGAGACACTGGCCCGGCTCGATGCACTTCCCGAACGGTACGAAATTCTGGAGGTATCGGCCGAGCTGCAGGAGCGCCAGGCGCGTTATTTGCGGGCAGAAATTCCCGAACTGATGTCGCGTGTTTCGTGGCTCGATGGACCGCCCGCAAATCACATGGGTGCCGTTATCGCGAACGAGGTGCTCGACGCGCTGCCGGTTGAGCGCTTCGTGCGGGGCAGCTCCGGAATCAAGCAACTGCGTGTTATTGATGACAGCGGTGCGTTTGCTATTGTTGATGCGCCCGCACCGGACCGGCTCTCTAATGCCGTGCTCGCGATAGAAGCTGAGTTGGGCCAGAGTTTACCGGTCGGGTTTGTCTCTGACATTTCTTTGGGATTACCGGGCTGGGTTGCTGCACTGTTTCTGTTCGACTATGGCGTCACGCGAAGGGAGTACTACGCGGCTGAACGATCGGGCGGATGGCTGCGATGTCACTTTCGTCATCATGCACACAACGATCCGCTGGTACTGGCAGGCATCCAGGACCTTACTGCATGGGTCGATTTCAGCGCCGTAGCGGCAGCAGGGCTGAATAGTGGGCTCGATGTGGCGGGCTACTCAGCGCAGGCACAGTTTCTGCTGGGCGGCGGACTCGATGCCGAAATGCAGGAATTTGGAGCGTTGCCACTCGTGTCACAGCTTGAATTGTCGGGACAGGTTAAAACGCTTACTCTGCCGGGGGCGATGGGCGAGCACTTCAAGTGCATGGCGCTGCGGCGTGGTGAAGTCAGAACGCCATCGGCGTTTCGCATGGCTGACAGGACACATACTTTATGAATAAACGAACAGTCGGCCGAGGCAAGCAGTGACAGGATTGCAGATCATCGTCCTGGCGGTCGTGCAGGGTTTGACCGAGTTTCTGCCGGTATCAAGTTCCGGACATCTTGTGCTGGTGCCGTATCTCGTCAACTGGACGGACCAGGGGCTCGCTTTTGACGTCGCTGTGCACGCCGGCTCGCTCGTGGCTGTCTGTGCATTTTTCCGCGAAGATATTCTCGGACTGCTGCGCGGTGCCCGGCAGGTACTGGGAGGCGAGACCAAACTGCCGCAGGCTAACATGGCGCTTGCCATCGGGCTCGGCACGATACCCGCGGCAATTGCAGGTTTGCTGTTTGCGTCGTGGATCGAGGCGAACCTGCGTGACCCGTCAGTCATCGTGGTGACACTATCGGGCTACGGTGTCCTGATGGCGCTCGCGGACCGCTTCGGAAAAAGTGAGCGCGTTATCGCAGGCGTCCGGATTCGCGATGCGGTGATTATCGGATGCGCGCAGGCGCTTTCTCTTGTCCCCGGCACCTCGCGATCCGGAGTGACCATCACAGCCGCCCGCGTACTGGGATTTGGGCGCCGGGACGCCGCACGCTTCTCATTCCTGCTGTCAGCGCCGGTGATTCTGCTGGCGACTCTCTACAAGGGATTCGAACTGGTCACGGGTGATGCGGCGGTCCCATGGGGGCAGCTCGGGCTCGGAGCAGCGGTTTCGGCCATTGTTGCGTACCTGAGTATCGAATTCTTTATGCGTTTCGTCAGTCGCATCGGTCTTGCGCCGTTTGCCATCTATCGCCTGGCGCTGGCTGCGGTGATTTTCTATGTCCTGGTGTAAAACGCTGCCTATCCAGTCGTTGCTGCCATTGCTGCTGGTCGCAAGCAGCGCCTTCGGGAGCGAGGGGTACATCCTCGGTGGCGGGCTTGAGGGTGATTCTGCAGACGGGTTGGCGGCGTCAATATTTGGCGAATTTGGCCTCACGGAAAAGACCTGGATATCAGGCGCGATAGCCAGGAATACGCTGGACCTGCCGTTTCGGGAGGACCTCGAGACCGGGTACGGCGATCTCGGCATTGATCATTGGTTCAAGCCGTTCGGAATCCGGGCCGGCGTCGCTTACTGGGGCGACAAAGACAGTCTCGAATCGACGGACTGGCGCGCATCTGTCTACTGGCGCGCGAACAAATTTTCGCTCGCCGGCGACTACGAGTCGCGCGACTTCAGTTTTAATCGCTCCAGCGTCGATCTTTTTCCCGCGCGCCGGGGCGGATTCGATGCTGAGGGCCTTGGCCTTACGGCGCGATTCGAACTGACGGATTCGGTGAGTCTCGGCTTGTCCGGTATGGACTACGACTACGACGTGAACCTGAGGCTCGACAACGATCGGGGCCTTTTGGAATTGCTGTCGTTCTCTCGCCTGAGCCTGATCAATAGCCTGGTTGACTACCGGGCATCCGCAACGCTCGGGCTGAAAACCGGACCGCGTAATTGGCAGTTCGACGTGGGTACCTGGAAGGGTGAGGTCGATGGCGGTACGACTCGCTCAGCGACGATTCGATTCCTGAACCCGCTTGGTGACAACGCTGACGTTGAATTTTCGCTCGGCCTCGATGACTCCGAACTTTACGGGTCGGTAACGTTTTTCTCAGTGTTCCTGTATTTCTACGGCGGCAGCTGAGCGACGGTAATCCTCCAGCGCGATTTCGCGCGCCCGGCGAACGGCCGCCGCTATTTTCGATGCTTCGCTGGCTTTGGCGACCGCCCCTGCATCGACTGCGGCCGCTGCTGCCAGCGCGCCTCGCAGGTAATCGGCCTGCGGGTAAAGCCGATCTTCGAGGCCGCCACGGCCGCGCGCATCTGCCTCGCATGTAATCAGAAACTGTTCGAATCGCTGTGGGCGCCGGAAGGCGTCGGTACGTTCCAGAATCTTGAGCAGCGTCTTGGCACGCAACTCGAGTGCACGATGACAGTGCGTGTGAAACTCAGCGGCAAGCAGCGCGAGGTCCCGACAGGCATTCGGTACCGGCAGCCGCTCGGCAATTTCGCGAATCAGTTTGCAGCCGCGACCCTCGTGGCCGGGGTGGCTCGGCAATCTATAGCTGGGTGTATTGCCCTTGCCAAGGTCGTGCATCAACGCGGCGAAGCGTACTTCAAGATCTGCGCTGAGCGCTTCTGCCTGGTCGAGCACCATAAGAACATGGACGCCGGTGTCAATTTCCGGGTGCCACTTTTTCGGTTGCGGCACGCCGAACAGTACATCGACCTCAGGCAGCAGGACTTTCAAAGCACCGCAGTCGCGCAGCACTTCAACGTAGGTTCTGACGCTGCGGCCTGCAAGTGCCGCCTCGGTTTCCTGCCAGACTCGATCCGGCACGAGAGCGTCAACTTCTCCGTCCACAACCATCTGCCGCATCAGCTGCAAGGTTTCCGGCGCAATCGTGAAGCCCAGGTGATTGAACCTGGCCGAAAATTTTGCAACGCGAAGAATCCGTACAGGATCTTCGGCAAACGCGTCGGATACGTGTCGCAACACGCGCTGTTGTATGTCGTTGACGCCACCGTGAGGATCGATAAGCTTGCCGCTAGAATCTTTGGCGATTGCGTTTATTGTAAGGTCGCGGCGCAGCAGGTCGTCTTCGATTGATACGTCTGGCGAGCAGTTGAATGCAAAGCCGTGATAACCCGGTGCCGTCTTTCGTTCAGTTCGGGCGAGTGCGTATTCCTCGCCGGAATCCGGATGGAGAAACACCGGAAAGTCCTTTCCGACTTGCCGGTAACCCTGCGCCAGGAGCTCGTCGGGAGTTGCGCCCACGACGCACCAGTCCCGCTCTTTGTGCGGAATGCCAAGCTGTTCGTCCCGAACAGCGCCACCGACGAGGTATACCTGCATCGCGCAATAGTACCCGACAATCGTTGTTGACGTCCGGGTGTGGCGACCCGCAGAGTACCGGAATGCGACAACGCGACTGTATCCTGCGATCGACAAAATTTCTGCTTCTGGTGGCGCTGAGCGCAGCCAGCTCGGGCTGCTACTACATGCAGGCGGCGGCAGGGCAATGGGAACTCACGCGCAAGCGTGAGCCGATTGCCGATGTCATCAGTGATGACAATACCTCTGCCGAACTCAAGGACCGCTTGCGGCTCGTGCAGGCGGCACGTCAATTCTCAATCGACGAACTGGCATTGCCGGATAACAACAGCTATCGAAGCTACGCAGACATCGAACGCGAGTTCGTTGTCTGGAACGTATTTGCCGCGCCCGAGTTTTCGCTCGAAGCAAAGCGGTGGTGTTTTCCAGTCGCCGGATGCGTCAGCTACCGCGGCTATTTTTCGAAAGACGCCGCGATTCGGGAGTCCGAGCAGCTTGCCAGGGGCGGTTATGATGTCGCAGTTGGTGGCGTTTCGGCCTATTCGACGCTGGGAAAGTTCAACGACCCGGTCCTGAGTTCGATGATGAGCTGGGACGACATTCAGCTCGTAGGCGTCTTGTTTCACGAGCTTGCGCACCAGGTGCTTTATCTGAAAGGCGACTCGGGATTCAACGAGTCGTTCGCCACGGCGGTCGAGGAGTTCGGCCTCGAACGCTGGCTAAAGTCGAACGGGCGGCCGGACGATATCGAGGTCTACAAGCAACGACGGCAATTGCGCCAGGATCTCATGGCACTTGTGGCGGTTGCTCGCGATCATCTGCGCGAGACATTCGCAGCAGCAATTGCAGACGACGAAATGCGGCGTCTGAAAACGGCGCGTCTCGATCAGCTTGCCGCAGACATACGCATGACGCTTGAGCTCGCCGGCCGGGACCCTTCCAGTTGGTCAAGCGGTGAATTGAACAACGCGCGCATCGTGTCCATGACCTTGTACGAGGTTTGGCTGCCGTCGTTTCGTTCGATGCTCGCCCGATGTGAGCAGGACCTGCAGTGTTTTTATGCCCGGGCGACGGAGCTGTCGCGGCTTGAGACAGCCGAGCGGGAATCCCGCCTGGACGCACTAGCGGGACGCTAGCCGCTGGGCCTCGCTGGCGGCTCTGACGAGCAAAAGTTCATTGGAAACGCGACGCAGCTGGCCGGTCATGCGCCAGTGAAAAATCGCCTGTGCGGATAGCACTCGTTTGACGTACTTGCGCGTTTCGTTGAACGGAATGTTTTCGATCCAGACGCGTGCGTCGATCGTCCCCGATTCAGGAAGCCACCGATCAACGCGGTGAGGTCCGGCATTGTATGCCGCGGTCGCAAGCACCGGGTTACCGCCAAAACGCTCAGCCATCTGACCAAGGTAGCTCGTGCCCAGGCGAATATTGCTCTCCGGGTTGGTGAGCGTGGTAAGCCCTGAATAGGGGAGGCGAATACCCCGGGCAACCTCCCGACCGGTTGTCGGCATGAGCTGCATCAGACCGATCGCTCCCGCTTTGGAGCGGACATCGCGCATGAAAAGACTCTCGCTCCTCGCGATGCCATAAGCCCAGGTCGCAGAGATGCTGGCGTCGGATGAAGACTGTTCGAACCACGGCTGATAGGGCAGCGGGTAGCGGATTGCCAGATCGTCGTACTCGCCCAGGCTCGCGGCCGTTGAAATAGCGCGTGAATGCCAGCCCCAACGATCGGCCAGGATCGCTGCCTGCAGTTTCTCTTCGGCTGAAAAAGAGCGAACCACGGCATCCCACTCGGAACGCCCGCGGCTGTCCTGCCCGACCCGGAAAAGCTCCCCGGCACGGACGATGGCCGGGTGCGCTTCAATTGCAGCGATGGCATCCTCATCAGCGAGCAACTGCGTGTGGTCGAGGGCATAATCCCGGCCCAGTTCATCGGCCGCAAGAAAACCGTAATAGCTGCGTTCCTCGCTCAGCTCCTGCAATGAGGCTTGCGCCGCCAGAATCTGGCCGGATCGCTGCAGCGCCACGGCTCGCCAGTACCGCCACTCCTCAGACTCGCGCAGCTCCGCTGACATTGTTGCGACATCCACCAGCAGTGTGTTCCATTCGGCGTTGCGCAAGCTCAAGCGCGCACGCCAACGCGACACTTCGCTGTCGGCGGCCGCATTCGGAAGATCAAGCAATAACTCGTAGGCACCGGGCAAATTATCGCGCGCGGTCCACAAAGCAATGTGACGTGCGGTGCGCAGTCCTTGCTCCTCGGAGAAAGGGACATGATTCGATACTCGCCGCCATGCCGCCAGCGCCAATTCAGGGTCACGATAGGTCAGTCTTTCTGCCGCATAGACCAGTTGCTTGCGAGTCGTTTCGCTATCCGCACGACGCGCATAGCTATTAAGAAAGTCCTCAGGATGCGCTTGTGCGCTGATCCACGCGGCCGCCTCTTCGACATGTTGTTGATCGATCTTCTTCGCCAGCCAGCGGGCAAGCTGAAACTCCCGGTTATCGACGGCGAGTTTGTAGCGCTTGCGGTACTCGACCGGTCCGAGCACCTTGTTCCGATCGAGGTACTCAAAAACCGGATCGCATTCGCTAACCTGGCTCCTGCCGACCAGCCACAGGTCCGTTGCGCGACCATTCACGCGCGCCGTACGCCCGGCTTCAAGCTCTGCCTGCAATGCCAGGCAATCGAGTTTGGCGATTTCCTGACCCTGGTAGAACTGCTCGTAGATTCGCCGGTAGCCAGCCAGGTCTCCGCTGCGGGCCAGGTGCAACGCGTGTTTATAGCGCAATTCGCGTGCCGGCCGAAGCGTGCCGTACTGTTTCAGGAACACGTCGATGTTTGCCGCCGAAGCCGTGGCGATAGTGGCGCGCCAAAATGTCGCGCGCAGGTCGGGCCAGAGAACATACTCTTGCAATAGCTGGCTGTCGGCTGCCGGGAGATCATCGACAACGCTCCAGTCACCACGTTCGACCGCTTTGAATACAGCGTTGAAAAGCTGCCGCTGTTTTTCGATTTCGGTCAAACCGGTTGCCGAAGTCGATTGCAGAAACAGCACGCCTGCAAGAAACAGCAGGGCTGTGAGACTGACACGAACGGCGACGAAGCGATGGCTCATCAGCGAGACACTGACCTCTTTGAGTAGTGCATCAAGTAGTGTTTAGACCTTACTGATACAAATAGGGTTTCGCAACATGCGCACGTCACGATGGCCGACCACAAAAAAGGGCCCGTGACTCAGGTCAGAGGCCCTCGAAAGGTACAATCAGGGCTTTATCTAGCGGATCTGCAGCATCAACGATCGGTCGCCTCGCTGCACGAGCAGGAACAGAATTCGGTTGTTCGCGCGATTGACCGCTGTAATGGTGTCACCGGGGCGCAGGCCGCGCTGTGCTGCAGGACTACCCGGGGCAACTTCTGCGACTTCGATGCCGCTTTCGCTGGTTGTTGATGCAGCAGCAAACACCGCACCATCAAGGCCCGGATGAACGTCAGCGCCTGTTAGTTGCTGGGCCTGCGCTTGTCCCAGAAGGGCTTTTATCGAGCGCGCCTTCTTGTCGCGAACATATTTGATAGTGACTTCGTCGCCCGAGCGCAGCAGGCCGATTGTGTTGCGCAATTCCGAGGCGTCGTCGACTTTCTTTTCGTTCACCTCGACGATGATATCGCCAACCTCGAGACCGGCAACCTCAGCCGCCGATTTCGGCACGATGTTTGTGATCAAAGCGCCGCTGTCGACGTCGGCATCCAACGCCTTCGCCATTTCAGCGTCTATTGTTTGTATGCCAACGCCCAGCAAGCCGCGACGGATCTCTCCGAAATCAAGAATCTGACCCATGATCGATTCGGCTATTTCAGTGCCGAGTTGATGCCGATGAGTTCGCCTTTCATGTTGACCAGCGCGCCGCCCGAGTTGCCCGGATTGATCGACGCATCCGTCTGGATGAAATCTTCGTAGCCATCGCGGCTGATGCCGGTTCGACTGAGGGCGCTGATAATTCCCGACGTGACCGTGTGTCCCAGCCCGAACGGGTTGCCAATGGCAATGACGAAATCGCCGACTCGGGCATCCTCAGAATTGCCGATCGGCATGTCTGTAAGGCCGTCGGCTTCGACCTTGATGACGGCGATATCGGTCGCGGGATCTGAGCCGACTATCTCGGCGTCGAGGACTTTACCGTCTATCAGGGAAATCTGGATGGTGTCGGCGTCGGCCACCACGTGGTGGTTGGTGAGGATATAGCCGCGCTCGGCATCGACAATGACGCCGGATCCGGCGCTGGCAACTTCCCGGGTCCCGCCCGGCACATCCGGAATGCCGAAAAAGCGGCGAAATGCGTCGTCGCCGAATGGATTGCTGCGGTTTACGGTTTGACTGACCCGAATATTGACCACGGCTGGTGACGCTGCCTCGACCAGCGGGGCGAGACTGACGACGGGCCGACCACCGACGGTTTCTGGTAGCGCGGCATTCGCAGTCGCCAGCGCCATGGCGGCAAGGAGCAGGCCGGACCAGAGTATTGTTGTTAACCTCATCATAAGTAGCCTCAATGGATATTTCGATAAATGTTCAGCTTAGGCAGTTATTGCTGAATCGCCGGTGAACGCAGTGACGCAGAGTATTATAAGCCCTCTGCCGTCGACACCGCAGCGCCGGCAAAAGTTCCAATGGCTCAGCACGCCGACGCCTTGGTGATCGAGGCGCCATCTACCAGATGCCCGGGCACGGCAATGCGTCGCGCCCGGGCATGAAGAGGCAGTTTCCGATCAGGCGGCGTCGACGGTGATTCGGCGTGCCTGGTTCTCGGGCTGACAAACCCCTTGCTGAATGCTGAAATATGGGCGCGAACAGGCATTTCAAGGCGGCGTCGAACGGCACTAAATGACCAAAAAAGCGGGTCTTAGGGCGACTTGTTATGGTTAATCGGGAGCCACTACATGTAGTGGATATCGAATTTCACAAAAGTGTCACTATTTTTCGCTTGTTTTTAAAGCACTTACTCGTGAATACTTCATAACTTATTGATTTGTATATTGAAACACGCCTAGAAAAAATTGGGGTAAACCCTTGACAGTAGCCCGTTTCGGGCATAATCTTGTCCTGACTCGGACACAACATCTTGTGTCTAATCAACGAGAGAACAGAGGCCGGAAACGGCTCTCGCCGCGCGTTTTCTGGCCGCCGGCGAGTGGGACTCTTTTCGCTTGGAAAATGCTAGCCATAATAACGGTTTGGGGTCTCCTTAAAGGAGTTCAGGGGAGTAAGAGCAGCAATGAAGTCTGCGGTAAATTTGGATAGACACACGGTTACCGACATTGAATTTCAACCGGCATCGCTCGATATCTGGGATGCAAAGTACCGACTCTCGGCCAAAGACGGCTCGAATCTCGATGCGTCGATTGACGACACGTATAAACGGGTCGCGAAAGCGCTCGCGAACGTAGAGACGGAGTCGAAAAGCGAACACTATTACGAGGAGTTCCTTTGGGCGTTGCGCAGCGGAGCAATTCCGGCAGGCCGCATCGTATCGAATGCCGGCGCTCAGGCGCACAAACCAGCGACGTCGACGATCAACTGTACCGTGTCGGGTACCGTTGGCGACTCGATGGACAACATCCTCAACAAGGTGCACGAGGCCGGCCTGACGCTTAAAGCAGGTTGTGGCATTGGCTACGAGTTTTCCACGTTGCGGCCCAAGGGCGCTTACGTGACCGGCGCCGGGGCCTATACGTCAGGCCCGCTGTCCTTCATGGATATCTACGACAAGATGTGTTTCACGGTCTCGTCGGCCGGCGGTCGTCGTGGCGCTCAGATGGGCACCTTTGATGTCGGTCATCCGGACGTGATGGAGTTCATTCGCGCCAAGCGCGAAGACGGTCGTTTGCGGCAGTTCAACCTGTCGCTGCTCGTGACCGACGAATTTATGCAGGCCGTTGTCAATGAAGATGACTGGAAGCTCGCCTTTCCGGTGACGCCGAAAGAGGTCGAAGACGACGATCTCGATATCACAAACAAGAAACTTTTTGTTTGGCGCGATTGGCCTGAGGCCGGCAACTACGTCACGAACGAGGAAGGGCTCGTCGCCTGCAAGGTATACAAGACCATGCCGGCACGCCGTGTTTGGGAACTCATCATGGCGTCGACCTACGACTTCGCGGAGCCAGGATTCGTGTTGATCGACAAGGTCAACGAGATGAACAACAACTGGTTTTGCGAAAATATCCGCGCAACCAATCCTTGCGGCGAACAACCCCTGCCGCCCTATGGTTCGTGCCTGCTGGGTTCGGTTAATCTGACCCGGTTCGTCGCCAAGCCGTTCAGCGACGAAGCCCGGTTTGACTGGGATAACTTCAGGAAGGTCGTAAAGACTTTCACCCGCATGCTCGACAACGTCGTTGAAATCAACGGCCTGCCTTTGCCGCAGCAGCGCAACGAGATTCAGCGCAAGCGTCGTCATGGCATGGGCTTCCTGGGCCTGGGGTCCACGATTACGATGATGCGCATGAAGTACGGTGATCCTGCGGCTGTTGAGTTCACCGAAGAGATCGCGCGTCAGCTGGCATTGGCGGGCTGGGAAGAGGCACTCGAACTGGCCAGGGAAAAAGGCCCGGCGCCAATCATGAACGAGACCTTTGAAGTCACGGAAAAAATGTTGCGTCGGCGCCCGGAAATGCGCGCCGATGGCTACCAGGCCGGCGACAAGGTACCGGGCAGGATTCTGCATGCGCGCTATAGCCGCTACATGCAGCGAATCGCCGCCGAGGCACCCGCACTCGTGGAACAACTGGCTGAGACCGGGGCTCGATTTACGCATCACAGCTCCATTGCGCCGACGGGTACAATTTCGCTGTCACTCGCCAACAACGCCAGCAACGGCATCGAACCAAGTTTCGCGCATCATTATTTCCGCAATATCATTCGTCAGGGCAAGAAGACAAAAGAAAAAGTCAGCGTCTTCTCGTTCGAGCTACTTGCATATCGCGGGATCGTCGATCCAGAGGCCATGCCGGACGGCGTCGGTGACGCGGCCGTCGTGAACTCTCTGCCGGATTACTTCATTACGGCGGAGGAGGTTACTCCGACCCAGCACGTGGACATTCAGGCGGCGGCACAAAAGTGGATCGATTCATCAATTTCGAAAACAGCAAACGTGCCGACGGATTATCCGTACGCGGATTTCAAGGATATCTACCTGTATGCCTACAAGCAGGGGCTGAAGGGGTGCACGACATTCCGCTTCAATCCCGAGGCGTTCCAGGGCGTACTCGTCAAAGAAAAAGACCTGAAGAACACGAAATACACCTTCACGCTGGAAGATGGTTCGTCGGTTGACCTCACTGGCGACGAAGAGATCGAGTATGACGGTGAGGTCCATACGGCGGCGAACTTGTTTGATGCGCTTAAAGAAGGCTATTACGGAAAACTCTAGATGATTAAAATTGACAAAAAGATAGTTGGCTATACGGTAAATCAACCCGCGGCCGCACAGGAATCAGCCAAACCGGAGTTCAAGCGCGAAGGTGGCGGGGGCAATCGCGCCGAAGTCATTCGCATGCACGAAAAGCTCGAGCGCCCGGAAGTCCTGGTTGGCTCGACCTACAAAGTGAAGACGCCGGTGTCCGATCATGCGATGTACATCACGATCAATGACATAATTTTGAATGAAGGTACCGAACACCAAAAGCGCCGTCCGTTTGAAGTATTCATCAATTCGAAAAACCTGGATCACTATCAGTGGATCGTGGCATTGACCCGCATTATCTCCGCCGTTTTCCGTAAGGGTGGGGACGTGACGTTCCTGGTCGAGGAACTCAAGGCAGTCTTCGATCCGCGCGGCGGTTACTGGCAGACCGGTGGCCGTTTCATGCCGTCGATCATCGCCGAGATTGGCCACATCGTTGAGAAACACCTGATCATGATCGGCATGATGGCAGCGCCGGAGCTCGACGAGGGGCAGAAGAAGCTGATCGCCGAGAAACGAGCCGAGTTCGAGGAATCGAGAAAGCAGCAGGATGCATTCTCGGCCAATAACTATCCCGAAGGCGCGCAGCTCTGCGTCAAGTGCAATACGGTGGCGGTCATCATGATGGATGGGTGTATGACTTGCCTCAGTTGTGGGGATTCTAAGTGCGGATAGACTGACACCCGCTCATGTGCGGGTGGCCATAAGCTGGGATTTGGAGGGCATAAGCTGAGATTTCTTGCTTTCGGCCAGACAATATCTAATACGCAGCCCTCCAGAGATGTCCGATACGGACCTTGTCTCTGGAGGGCTTTTTTTTCGCTGTCGCTGGACTGAACTGCGTCATGCAAGCGCCGTGTATCGCATCCCAAAGCGCGACATCGGCGCGCGGCCAATCGAGACTTGCTGTCCAGTCCAAGCGCCTAGTGTTTTGCACTGTCGAACACTGACGATTTTTGAATGTAGCGATGTCGCAATCACCTGAACTTGCCGGCGGAGAGGGCTTAACCTTTGAGGGTGACGCACCAGCGTACTATCTCGCATGCCATCCTTACCCGAAGCCGCCTGGATCAATAAACCCAACAACCCGAGCGAGGCCACTACACAATGTGACGATTAGACACTGTATTCTATTAATCGGTGTTTCGCCTCCAATGAAGGTTTCGATAGGTCATAAGTCGACGGGGCTCAGCTATGAAATTATTCAAGTCTCAACTCAGGCGCATTGCCGGGTTTGTCCGGGTTCGTCGAAGGCAACTTTCCAATCCAGTCTTGGTATATCAAATGGGCAAAGTCGCATCTTCCTCTGTTTATCGAAGTCTGAGAGAAGTGGTAGGTATCAATGTTTTCCATGTACATCGTCTGAATCCAGAAAACATCGCAAGAGTTCGAGGAGAACATCGGCGGCGAGGTGATGCGGCGCCCAGTGAAGAAGAGGGAATTTATTTATATAAAAATCTAATAAGGTCCCGCAAAACACCTGCAAAAATCATAACACTCATTCGTGAACCCATTGCAAGAAATATTTCCGCTTATTTCCAAAATCTGCAGTCCTTTGAACGGATCTCGAATGCTCACGATATTATTGACGTCGAACGATTGATTGAGGGTTTCATTCAAAAATATGACCATCATGTTCCATTGGAGTGGTTCGATGTTGAACTGTGTTCCACAACTGGCATAGATATTTACCAGCATGATTTTCCTAAGCGACGGGGACACCAAGTTATAGATTCTCCTCCATATCGCCTGCTAATCATGAGACATGATCTTAATGACAGTCTGAAGGAAAAATGTATCGCAGAGTTTCTCGGAATAGAATCATTCTGCCTTACAGGCGCCAACAAGGCATCTTCCAAGGAATACGCCAAGGTTTACAAGGAATTCTTAAGTTCTATTAAGCTTTCAAGTGAATACGTTGAACGAATGCTGTCCTCCAAGTATGCGCGGCACTTCTATTCCACGGAAGAACTCAGTGCTCTTTCTAAGAGGTGGACCACCACTTTAAAGAAATGAACTAACTCATATGAGTCGCTACCAAGTCAAACGCGATCGTTCGCGGTAACGAGTAGTGTTCACCAATCGTTTCGGCTTCGTCTGCCCGAAGTGCGGAATCTGTCTTTGGATTCGGATAAAGTTACTGCTTTCGGTGGTGTGCCTTTGTTGGGTATAGCAGCGCATTTGCATCTCCCGGTCGAGGTTATGCGCCGGCACAGCCGATCGGAGACAGGCTTGGCTCGGCCGATCGACCACGCAACCTTTGAGTCGGTACGGGTGAATCTTGCGGCCAACGCCGGGCACATGTGTGGGTAGCTTCGGATTAGGCGCCCGCTTTTCCCGCAGAATTCCAGCGTCGACCTACGGCCGATATCGGGAAAAGCAGACGTTGGAAAGGCGATCTGATCCAGAACTGTTTGTTTGATCAAATGTGGATTATCACAGTCAAGGTCCGTGAACGCCGAACTTCGGGTATTTCAATAAAACGTTATTAAAACAATGTTTTGGAGGTAAGCCTGGAGCCCACTAAGAAAATGCAGCCTTATGCTCTACCGCCGTCACGTAAGTAGTGGATTTGATTGCGGATGAAGTCTCGGCTTATGGTCGAACCCACAGCTCAGGACTCGGGACGGGTAGTCATGGTAGATTTCGCTGCGTGACCATTCATATTCCTGATTTCACCAAGACTCACGTCGTTGTTGCCGGCGACGTTATGCTCGATCGCTACCTGTTCGGATCCACGGACCGAATTTCGCCGGAGGCGCCGGTGCCGGTCGTGCATGTGCGTGAAACCGATAATCGCCCCGGTGGCGCGGCAAACGTTGCCGTGAACCTGGCAAGCCTTGGTGTATCGACTTGTCTGCTAGGCGTGGTCGGCGAAGATGCGGCGGCTGATTCGCTGGAGTCAATCCTGAGCCGGCGCGGTATCGCCTGCAAATTTGCTCGGGCCAGGGACCGCCCCACAATAACCAAGACACGCGTGCAGAGTCGTGGCCAGCAGCTGATCCGTCTCGACGAGGAGAACGCGACGGCCTTGCCGGGCGATGCCGTCATGAGGATGCTGCACGGTTCTTTAGACGGCGCCGGTGCCGTGGTGTTATCTGACTACGGCAAGGGTGCGCTTGCCGACGTGCGTGGCCTGATAAACGCCTGTCGCGAGGCTGGTATTCCTGCGTTGGTAGACCCCAAGGGTACTGATTTCGGCAAATACCGTGGCGCATCCCTCATAACGCCGAACCAGGCAGAGTTCGAGGCGGTCGCCGGGGCTTGTGACACCGACGAGGAGCTCGTTCGTCGTGCCGCGCAGATGATAGACGAACTTGATCTCGACGCTTTGCTCATCACGCGCAGTGAAAAGGGAATGCTCCTGCTCGAGGCTGGCGCAGAGCCGGTTTTTCTTTCAACGCAGGCGAGAGAGGTTTACGACGTAACCGGCGCGGGTGACACGGTCATTGGCACGCTTGCCGGAGCGCTTGCAAGTGGTCAGGATGTAGCATCAGCGGCCGCTCTGGCCAATTTGGCGGCCGGGCTGGTCGTACGCAAGATCGGTGTCGCGGCCGTTACGCCAGGCGAGCTCCGCGTGGCGCTGCATCAACGTGGACAGGGTGGGCGCGGGCTGGTCGGCCTGGACGAATTGCTCGCGATGGTCGCAGAATCGCAGGAAAGAAAAGAACGCGTCGTCATGACGAACGGCTGCTTCGACGTGTTGCATGCCGGACATGTCGCTTACCTGGAAGAAGCCAAGAGCCTTGGCGATCGCCTGATCGTGGC
Source organism: uncultured Woeseiaceae bacterium (assembly GCA_947259145.1). GTDB lineage: Bacteria > Pseudomonadota > Gammaproteobacteria > Steroidobacterales > Woeseiaceae > UBA1847. Next base: position 1,924 of record CAMYLB010000077.1, on the reverse strand, counting down.
CGTCAACGACGACGATTCAGTGCGGCGACTCAAGGGCAAATCTCGTCCGATTAATGCGCTCGAAGATCGCCGGCTGGTACTTTCTGGCCTGGCCGCGGTCGACTGGGTCGTGCCATTTGCCGAGGACACACCTGCCGCACTTATCGCGAAAATACTCCCCGATGTCCTTGTCAAAGGCGGCGACTACAAGCCGGAGGAGATTGCGGGCGCCAAAGAGGTCTTGCAGAATGGTGGCGAAGTGCGTGTATTGTCTTTTCGGGACGGTCACTCCTCGAGCCGCATTATCGACAAGCTCCGCGACTGACAGCTGAAGAACCGGGGCTTTAGTGCGCTTTTTCTACAACCTCCTGACGTCCCTGCTGCTAATTCCATACGCAGGCTATTGGTTACTACGCGGGCTTGCCAATCGAACCTATCTCGATCGAATCGGGCAGCGGTTTGGTTTAGGTTGTCCCAAAATTGATCGCTGCATCTGGATCCACGCCGTGTCGGTTGGTGAGGTGCAGGCGGCATTGCCGCTAATAGGAGCACTTCGGGAACGTTTTCCGCACCGGCAGATGCTGGTAACGACCGTTACACCGACCGGCGCTGATCGGGTGAAAGCCGCATTTGGCGAATCAGTTCATCACTGCTACATACCGTTCGAATTTCCGGGCTCTGTGAACAGTTTTTTCAATGCGGTGAATCCCGATGCGGCGCTGATCATGGAAACGGAAATCTGGCCAAATTTGTACCGTGCCTGTGGCGTACGTAACGTGCCGCTTATCCTGGTAAGTGCACGCATTTCGCCACGTTCGATAAACGGCTATCGCAGGATGATGCCACTCATTCGTGAGACGCTGTCTCACGGCATCATTATCGCTGCGCAGAGCCAGTCCGACGCAGATCGTTTCCTGTCATTGGGCGCGGATCCTGACCGTACGCACGTGACCGGCAGCATCAAATTTGACATCGAACTGCATGAGGATATTGTTCAACAGGGGAGCGCGCTGCGCGCAGAGCTTGTTGGCGATCGCCCCGTCTGGATTGCTGCGAGCACGCACGATGGAGAAGAGCAGCAGGTGCTGGATGCGCACCGCGCGTTACTCGACCGGTTTCCTGGTTTGCTGTTGATACTGGTCCCCCGACACCCGGAGCGATTTTCCGAAGTTCGTGAACTCATCGAGACAACAGGAATGAGCGTCGTCTCAAGAACCGAGGGAGTCGCCTGTTCCCCGACGACGTCCGTTCTGCTTGGGGATACGATGGGCGAAGTGCCGCTGTTCTACGCAGCAAGTGACGTCGCATTTGTTGCTGGAAGCCTCGTTCCGATTGGCGGGCACAATCTCCTGGAACCGGCGGCCCAGGCTTTGCCGATAGTTACAGGGCCGCATTTATTCAATGCTCAGGATATTGCGGACATGTTTGTCGAGATGCAGGCCTGTGTCATCGTCAATGACAAGGAGAAGCTGGCGCTCGCCGTTGCCGACCTGCTGGAGAACCCCGAGAAAGCGTCCGAGCTTGGCCGAAAGGGCAGATCCTTGCTGGAAAAAAACAAGGGTGCACTGGCCCGGCTCCTTGTGCTGGTCGAGCCCCTATTGAGCGAAAAGGTTGGCGCTCAGTAACCGGCCCCGTCGGCCGCGGCTTCTTCTGCGATTGTCTGTTCCGGTGGCGCGCGTTCGGTGAGCCAGCGGTCAATTCGCTCGAGATCCTGAACCTCTAGAGTTCCCGCGGCCTGCTTCAACCTGAGCGCGTTGAGTACATAGTCATAGCGGCTCTGGTAGTAATTCGTGATGGCCACGTACAGTGCGAACTGGGAATCGAGAACATCTACGATCGTTCGTGTGCCGACTTCGAATCCGGCTTCGGTCGCTTGCAGCGCAGTCCGGCTGGACGAAACCGCTTGTTTGAGCGCCTTGACGCGGCTGCGCTCTGATATCACTCC
>CAMYLB010000076.1 GCA_947259145.1 uncultured Woeseiaceae bacterium | reverse complement strand
ATTGTGAATGCGAAGTGCGCTTTCGCGAGGCGGGCATTTTCCCTGTTATAGAGGGCGGCATCAAGGGTACAATGCGCCACCCCTAAATACGAGAATGCCAAAAACAATGAGTGACTCTTTCCTGTTCACCTCGGAATCTGTTTCCGAGGGCCACCCCGATAAGATTGCCGACCAGATTTCCGATGCGATCCTCGATGCCATAATCACCGAGGATCCGAAAGCCCGCGTGGCCTGCGAGACCATGGTCAAGACGGGCGTCGCGATCGTAGCCGGTGAAATCACAACGTCTGCCTGGGTCGACATCGAAGACATCGTGCGCGACACCGTCCTGGAAATTGGCTATGACAGCTCCGAAAAGGGCTTCGATGGCGCGTCCTGTGCCGTACTCAATGCAATCGGCAAACAGTCCGTTGACATCAACCAGGGCGTGGATCGTGAAACGCCGGAACAGCAGGGTGCCGGCGACCAGGGACTCATGTTCGGCTACGCGACCAACGAAACCGATGTGCTCATGCCAGCGCCGATCACCTATTCCCATCGACTCGTGAGGCGCCAGGCCGAAGTTCGCAAGAACGGCACGCTGCCCTACCTGCGTCCGGACGCGAAAAGCCAGGTCACGTTTGTATACGAAAATGCGAATCCGGTCGCCGTTGATGCGGTCGTTGTCTCATCACAGCATGCAGCCGATATCTCCATGGCCGACCTGCGTGAAGGCGTCATGGAGGAGATCATCAAGCCGATCATCCCGGCCGAACTCATCAGTGCCGACACAAAATTCCACATCAACCCGACCGGGCGCTTCCACATCGGCGGACCGATGGGTGACTGTGGCCTGACCGGGCGCAAGATCATCGTTGACACCTATGGCGGCTCCGCACGCCACGGTGGCGGCGCATTTTCAGGCAAAGATCCGTCGAAGGTCGACCGTTCAGCCGCCTACGCCGCCCGATACGTAGCAAAAAACATTGTTGCAGCCGGGCTCGCCGATCGGTGCGAGATCCAGGTGTCCTACGCGATCGGTGTTGCCGAACCCACATCGATCAGCGTTAGTACGTTTGGCACCGGGAAACTTTCTGATACAAAATTGACGGAACTGATCCGCGAACACTTTGATCTGACCCCGTTTGGTATTCTCAATATGCTTGACCTCATCAAGCCGATTTATAAACAGACCGCCGCCTACGGGCACTTCGGCCGGGAAGATCTCGACCTGAGCTGGGAACGCATTGACAAAGCCGAAGCATTGAAAGACGCCGCAGCCTGAACTGAACTTAACCTGGAGAAATACAATGAGCAGCGAAGCTGTTGCTATCCCAAAGAATGACTATAAAGTCGCCGACATTGCACTCGCCGACTGGGGCCGCAAGGAAATCGCGATTGCCGAGACCGAAATGCCGGGCCTCATGGCGCTGCGTGTGGAATACAAGGACCAGCTGCCGCTGAAAGGCGTGCGCCTGACCGGCTGCCTGCACATGACCATTCAGACGGCCGTGCTGATCGAGACGCTGAAAGAGCTGGGCGCGGATATTCGCTGGTCGTCCTGCAACATTTTCTCCACCCAGGACCACGCGGCAGCGGCCATTGCTGCGGCCGGAATCCCGGTGTTTGCCTGGAAAGGCGAATCTGAGGACGAGTATTGGTGGTGCGTCGAACAGACCATCAACGGTCCGGATGGCTGGCAGCCGAATATGATTCTCGATGACGGTGGCGACCTGACGATGGTCATGCATGAGAAATATCCGGAGATAATGAAGGGTATCAAAGGCCTGTCAGAGGAAACGACGACGGGCGTCAAGCGCCTTTACGACATGATGGCCGACGGCTCTTTAAAATGCCCCGCGTTCAACGTCAACGACTCGGTGACCAAGTCCAAGTTCGACAATCTTTATGGCTGCCGTGAGTCCCTGGTCGACAGCATCAAGCGCGCCACCGACGTTATGGTTGCCGGTAAGGTTGCCGTTGTCTGCGGCTTCGGCGACGTCGGCAAGGGTTCCGCGCAGTCGTTGCGATCTCTTGGCGCCATCGTTTCGATCACCGAAGTTGATCCGATCTGCGCCTTGCAGGCCGCAATGGAAGGTTTTCCCGTTGTCGACTTCGACGACGTTTGCGACAAGGTCGACATCGTTGTGACGGCGACGGGCAATTACCATGTTGTTACGGGTCCGCAAATGGACCGCATGCGCGACCAGGCGATTGTCTGCAACATTGGTCATTTCGATAATGAAATCGATGTCGCCTACCTCAAGAAATACGAGTGGGAGAACATCAAGCCGCAGGTAGACCACATCATTTTCCCGGACGGCAAGCG
>CAMYLB010000075.1 GCA_947259145.1 uncultured Woeseiaceae bacterium | reverse complement strand
GTCGTGAACTTGGCCGTCGGTCGATATGACGCACGCGATTTTACGATCTTGCCCCAGACGTCCTGGAAGATGTCTTCAGCCGTGTCCCGGTGACGGCACAAGCGCAACAAATACCGGTACAGAGGATCGTTGTGTCTGCGATACAAGGTCTCGAACGCTGCGATGTCGCCGTCCTTGTACCGCAGCATCAGCGCGCTATCTTCGGGTATATGCCCCATGGCTGGAGCATAGGCGAGCGTCGTCCCCCTGCAAAGAGCGGTTGTTGATCTCGCCACGGTTTCTGCGCTTGCTGCCATCAAGACCTCGTTTCACTGCATCTATAAACGCAGCCGGGCCCGGCCCCGGGTTACGAAAAGGGCGTCACGAGGGTTGCAATCCGAATAAGTAGTGTTATAGTCAACTACAACACCAGTTCACTGAACTGGATAACCAAGGCCGGGCAGGTCCCGGGAGATGCGAAATGTTCAAGTCAATACAGCTTAACAACGAAATCATAAGCCTCACCCTGATGTTGCTGCTGGTTATAGCGCTGGTCGCGGGCCAGGCGGATGCGACGATTCAGGATGAGGTTCGGGCGGAAGCGGCAGCTGAAGCCGAAGTCAGTCAAATTCAGCCGATCTATCGTCAACTGCGCGATCGCGTGGTGGCGATGATCCTCGAGGGCGTTCTCGCCGACGGTGATGCCTTGCCGTCGGTACGAAATGTCGCGGCAGAGTACCGGCTCAACCCGCTGACGGTGCTTAAAGGTTACCAGGAGCTTGTGGACGAGGAGCTGGTCGAGAAGAAACGCGGTCGCGGTATGTTCGTGAATGAAGGCGCTCGTACAAAGCTGTTGAAAACCGAACGGCAGCGATTCCTGGACAAGGAGTGGCCGAAAGTGCGGGCAACCATCGACCGGCTCGGGCTTGATGAAGCTGAGCTGCTGCGTTCCAAAAAACCAAATAAAGATGCAGGAGTAGAGAATGACTAGCGTGGTCAACGCCCGCAGCGTTTCAAAACACTTCGGAGCAGTCCGAGCTGTTGACGATGTCAGCTTTGAGATCGAGCAGGGCAAAATTCTCGGATTGATTGGCCCGAACGGCGCTGGCAAAACAACGCTGTTGAAAGCCGTGCTTGGATTGACGGACTGCGACGGCGAACTCTCGGTGCTCGGGCTCGATCCCTTCAAACAGCGCAAGGAACTCTTGAAGAACATCTGTTTCATCGCAGACGTCGCCGTGTTGCCGCGCTGGATAAAGGTGACACAGCTGCTCGATTTCGTCGAATCAGTGCACCCGAACTTTTCGCGCAAACGCGCCGAAGGGTTCTTGAGTCAGACCAAGGTTCGGTCTGACGCCAAAGTTCGCGAACTATCAAAAGGCATGGTGGTGCAATTGCATCTGTCCATCATCATGGCGATTGATGCCAAGCTGCTTGTCCTCGATGAGCCAACGCTGGGCCTCGATATCATCTTCCGCAAAGAATTCTATAGCAACTTGTTGAATGATTACTTCGACGAGGAGCGCACGATTCTGATCACCACGCACCAGGTAGAGGAAATCGAAAACCTGCTGACCGACATCATGTTCATCAACGATGGAAAAATTCTGCTTGACTCTCCGATGGATGCGATCGCCGGGTCCTACGTGGAGCTCATGACGTCCGGCGAAGATGCGATCAGGGCACGAGGACTCGGGCCCATCGCGGAGCATGAGATGTTCGGCAAGTCTGTCCTGCTGTTCGAGGGTGCCAGTCGGGACCAGCTCGACGGCCTCGGCGAACTTCGCACACCTTCGGTGGCGGATCTGTTCGTTGCCAAGGTGAAAGGAGCGCGCAAATGATCGGCAATCAACTGGCATTGATCAAACGTGAGTTCTGGGAACATCGTTCTATCTACGTGACGCCACTGGCGATCGGAAGCATCGTAACGCTCAGCGTTCTGGCTATGCTGGTGTTCGCGTCAGGCTTTGCAAAAGAGCTCGACATGGCAATCTTTGGCGCCTCCAATCTAGCCGGCGAGGGCGAGCGCAAAGCCGCGTTGACCGCGTTTTTCGTTGGCACTTCCTGGCTGTTTCTAGTCGCCCTTGCGATTCTGACGGTGTTCTATTGTCTCGATTCCTTGTATGGCGAACGCAAGGATAAGAGCATTTTGTTCTGGCGCTCCCTGCCGATCACGGACGCGGAGACCGTGATTTCAAAGCTCATTACGGCCATCGTGATCATCCCGGTCGCGGCCGTAATCGGAATCATCGCCACGCACATTGCCAACCTGATCATCACGAGCATCTGGGTGTCGGTGAAAGGCGGTGATGCGGGCTTGCTGATATGGGGTTCGGTGCCATTGTTCGACAATTGGATGGCGGCTTTTATCGTTGTGCTGGCCTCCGGCATCTGGATGTCGCCGTTCATCGCATGGTTTCTGTTCGTATCGGCATGGACAAAGCGCGCGCCGCTGTTGATGGCATTCATGCCGTTGATCCTGATCCCGTTGCTCGAATGGATTTTCCTCAGGACACGCTTTTTTGCGACCGCCGTTCTCGACCGCGGTGATGCAATTCCACTGTTCCGCACGCTGGACTTCGAGTCTTTCTTCGAAGAAGAGCATTGGCGGAATGGACTCGACGGCATCAGCTTGCTGGGTCATCTGGACGTCGTGCAGTTTCTGACCAGTCCATCAATGTGGGGCGGCCTGCTTGTCTGCGCCCTGTTCGTGACGGCCACGATCTATGTACGTCGCTATCGCGACGAAAGCTAACAGCGAACATTCCGGGCCCCGTTTCAGGGCTTGCTGCTAAGCTTGAATTTTCGAAGCTTGCCGCGAAACTGGTCATAGCTAAGACCCAATAGATCGGCGGCCAGGCGCTGGTTAAAGCGCGATTTCTCCAGGGCCGCCTGCAGCAGCTCGGTTTCGGTATCGACAAGTCGCTGACGCAAATCTGTAGG
>CAMYLB010000074.1 GCA_947259145.1 uncultured Woeseiaceae bacterium | reverse complement strand
AGCAGCCGGTGCGTCTGCACTACTGCTTCGCATAGGTGTCACGTATGAGTGCCAATACTGCGAGAACAACAGTTGCAGTTATTGCTGCGGCAACTGTTACCGTTTCTGTCTTCAGTTGGTTTCCCGAGCCTGAATACAAAGACTACGTAAGAACCGGGCTTGCCTGTGCGCTTTCTTGGTTTCTCTACCAAGGAAGAGACTGGGCCCGGTGGCTCGCAGCAGTCCTTTTTGCACTGGCAGGCGCCTTTGGCATCTACGCGATTGCTACGTTACGGATTGACGCCTTGAATGCCACACCCTTGATCGTAGTTACAGTGGTCTATACTGGCTCAGCAATACTTCTAATCACTGGGCGTATAGTCGGACCACATTTCGACCGAGACGACAACTAAGTAGCGTATGTCCTGTGGCTGCGAGCGACTGCTTTTGGCCGTAAGCGGCCGGGCGACTGGATGTATACTCAACGGCTGGTATTGACCCGAAGCGGCCGTTGAGGCTTTTGGAATATTGCCTGACCGTTTAGGACAATATTTGTAAGCCAAACCTCCTTATAGTTGCAGCTTACAACAGGAAGGAGGTGCGCGATGATTACTTGGATTCTACTGGTCATCATCATGCTGATGATTGCGAGCAACGGATCGCTCATCGCAAAGACCCGCAAAGAGGTGAACGCGCTGCGCCAGCCCGTCAACGAGCTGCAGGCCGACGTCGATCGGCTTGCTAAGAAGCTCCGTATCGACGACGTTTCTTACAGATAGCGGAAGTAGCAGCGAAACTAGAAAAATGAAAGCGATAAGAATCATTGGCTACTTCATCCTCGTGCTGATCGGTGCTCAGATCACGCTAATTCTATTTGCGCCGCAGTATGCCTACGACTTCAGACATATTGACGAAGCGAAAGCGTGGATCGGTGGATACCAAGAGGAATATTATGAGTGCGAAGCGTTCTTTGAGTGGCGCGAATCGAAGTCAGACCTAGAATTGGCGCTAGGTGTCGGGCTAACGGCACTGCTCAGCGAAGACGGTGGCGAGGCAGATCTGGCCGAACTTGAGCGGTTGATGGAACAGTGCTACGAGTAACACCATCGGAATCGATTTCACCAGTCACGTGCCGGAGACTTGCCGGAGTACTTCAACGGGGATTTACGCCAACTATGAGGGTCCGCTTGTGGCCGAAAGCAGCCGCTGGGCGTTTGATACACTCAGTGACTGGTACTGATCCAAAGCAGCCATTTGGTGGATCCGAGCTAGGCGAAACGAAATCTACTAGGTTGTCATCGTTGTCCGGAATTTCTCTATGCATCAATTCGTTCGATGGCCAGAAAAATGGTGGCAAAAGCCACTGGTTGATTTTCAGGGTCGGCCATTGCCTGCTGAACTCGCCATTCTTCTTATAGAATTGAAGCTGTCAGAGAAAGGCGTTTGGATAAATTCCAGAGGCCTTCGTTCCGGCGCATCCGATTTGATCAGGTCAACAGATCCCGCCAAGACGTATGAGACTGTTCGCATCTCGCTTCCCGACTACGTAGGGCAGGCCATATCCGACGTGCTTGTAGCGGCGGACGTCGTGCGGGGTTGCCCTGATCTCGTGATCTGGAACGATCAGACCTCGTCTGTGCGATTTGTCGAGGTGAAGTGCCCTCATTGGGACGCACCGACGCCGGAGCAAGACATTTTCTTAGAAGTCTCCAATGCCAAAGGCTTTGAAGGTAAAATCGCGGAATGGGAGTTTCAAGAACAATGCAACGACAGATAGCAACACCCTAAACTGCTTCTCCATTGTTCTAGACAAATAAATTAACGTCCGCTTCTGGTCGTAAGCAGCCACTCACCCGAGTCATACTGAGCGTCTGGTAATGACCCAAAGTAGCCGCTGGACGTAATGCATTCAGTATGGATACCACAACTCGTACATCAGATAAAAAGCGAGACAATCAGCACCGACTCGGCAAACTTGAGGTTGGGCTCGGCGTTCTGCTTCTGGCTTATGTTGTGCTTAGCTTGGTGTTCGGTCATCTGGCGCCTCCGCCCGAGCTTCCGTATTTTTCGGGTCTTTCGGTTTTTGTCGCAACGATAAGTGCTGCCACCTTGCTGATTGCCGGTGGCGGGTTACTTCATAAGTCGGAAAGGTGGCCCTACCTTTGGCATGCCCCACTCGTACTCTGGATTCCCATCGCATTCCTGGCGATGCTTTAGGATAGTTGACCGGCTGGTTTTGGCCGTTACCAGCCGTTCGCCTGCTAAACTACTGAACGACTGGTAACGGCCAATAGCAGCCGGTGCGTCTGCACTACTGCTTCGCATAGGTGTCACGT
>CAMYLB010000073.1 GCA_947259145.1 uncultured Woeseiaceae bacterium | reverse complement strand
ACTTTCCAGCCGCTCGAATTACGAAACTTGTCCAATGACTCTCGCGTCATGAACGCAATGACAATCGATTTCGCCTGCGCTCCAAGCTGGAACCCGATTGATCCGCTGGTCGTGCGGTAGTAAGCCACGGTGGAGCCGCCAACCCGCAGCGCGCCTTCGCCCGTCTCCGCACCGACTCCCACGCCGACTTTGATGACGCGCGGGAATACCAGGTAGCCGGCCGCCTGGTTCAGAAACACATCAGAGCCGCTGATTTCCTCCTTGAAGACCTGCAGTGCCTTGTTGGACTCGCGGTTGATCTTGTCGGCCGACGCGGCCAGAACCGATGTAGCAAACAACAGGGCCGCAACTAACGTCAAATGACGCAGAACTTTACTTTTCTTGATCATTACTCAGATTCCTGTGAATGGAGCAATCGGACCGACAGGTCCGCCATTGGAGGGCAATAATAGCCCAATATCTCACGCGCAGCGTATTTCCCCGTCCCTGAATCACTGCTGAACTTTCTACGCGCTAGACGCCGTCTCGCGCGGCCTCGAGGAACGCCTGCAGCATTTGGCTGAGTACTTCCCGGAGGCGCCCTGCTTTTTCCGCATCGAATACCGTGGTCGCCTCGTCCATATAGGCCCGTTGAGCAATCTCCAGCTGTATGGCGTGCACACCGTCGCCTGGACTGCCGTAATGGCGCGTGATGTAGCCGCCTTTGAAGCGCTGGTTGACGGCGACGCTGTACGCACTGGCCCTGGCGGCATCGACGACGGCCGCTTCAATCGGCACTGCGCAGCTTCTACCGTCGTTTGTTCCAATATTGAGTTCTGGCAATTTACCGTCAAACAGACGCGGCACGGTACTGGGAATCGAGTGCGCATCCCAGAGTAGCGCGTAGCCGTGCTTCGCCCGCATGGCCGCGAGCACTGCATCGATGCGTGCGTGATACGGCTGCCAGTAGTTTGAGAGGCGTTCGGCTTTTTCTTGCTCCGTAACACCACCTGCCGCGTAGATGTCCTCGCCTGAAAACGTCTGCTCCGGGCAAAGGCCCGTGACCAGCTGCCCGGGATACAGGTCGTCGTCCGATGCCGAGCGATTGAGGTCAACGACGTAGCGCGAAAAATTCGCGACCTGCATCGACGCGCCGAGATCGCGCGCAAAGTCGTACAGCTCGGCAACGTGCCAGTCGGTATCGGGAACGGCGAGCCCGATTCGAGTCATGCGAGCCTGCAGTTCCTTTGGCAGGTGGCAGCCGTCATGGGGCACGCTGATCAGCAGCGGCAGTTCGCCTTCGTGGGTGTTGCAAACGTCAATCATGTGCGCAGGCTGGGCAGTATCGACTCGGCGTACTGACAGTAGTTGCCGTCATCGATTGTCGCCGCAACGCGGCGAATATCGGACGACAGCGAGCGATCCTCGACATAGCGCGGCGAAATTTTGCGCAGCGCGGTGATGACATTTTCAATCGCGGCTGAACTTTTTTGTGGATGATGGAAATCAATTCCCTGGGCCGCTGCCAGTAGCTCGATCGCCACGATGTCCGCCACATTATCGAGCATCGTGTGTAATCGTCGCGCCGCAAACGTTGCCATGCTGACGTGATCTTCCTGGTTGGCTGATGTCGGAATACTGTCCACGCTCGCGGGATGCGCGTGCGACTTGTTCTCAGAGGCCAGTGCCGCAGCCGTCACCTGCGCCATCATGAAGCCGCTGTTGAGCCCGCCCTCGGCGACAAGAAATGGCGGCAAGCCGCTGAGGTGTGGATCAATCAGCAGCGCGATACGGCGTTCTGACAAAGCGCCGATCTCGGCGATCGCAAGGGCCAGGTAATCGGCTGCCATCGCAACAGGCTCGGCATGAAAGTTTCCACCCGACAACACGGCGCCTGACTCCACGAATACGAGCGGATTATCGGTTACTGCATTCGCCTCAGTCCGCAGCACCCAACAAACGTGACTCAGGACATCCAGACAGGCGCCGACCACCTGCGGCTGGCAACGAATGGAGTACGGGTCCTGAACGCGGTCGCATTCGAGATGCGATTGGCGAATATCACTGCCTAGCATCAGTTCGCGCAGCACCCCCGCGACGGCAATCTGCCCGCCATGGCCACGCAAGTGCCGTTCAGCAACGCCAGTCCCTCTTTCGGCGCCAGCGTGATCGGCTCTATGCCGGCGGCTTTGAGCGCAATGGGGGCTGGCACGAGATCGCCTTTGACCCGGACTTCGCCGATGCCGATCAGGGCGCCGGCCATGTGTGCAAGCGGTGCGAGATCCCCGGACGCGCCCACCGAACCGCGCGACGGTATACGCGGGTAGATTTCATTGTTGATGAGCGCACACAGCGTTTCAACAAGTTTGAGTCGCACGCCCGAGAAACCTGCCGCAAGCGCGACGACTTTCATGAGCATGATCAGGCGAACAATTTCGTCGTCGAGGTCTTCACCGACGCCGACAGCATGCGAGCGTACGAGGTTTTCCTGCAGATGCGCCAGCTCCTTATCGCTGATGCGAACCTGGGCCATCTGGCCAAACCCGGTGTTTACGCCATAGACCGTATCGCCGTGCGCGACGACGTCATCGATGAACTCGTTCGCCTCCGCGATGCGAGCCCGCGCGTCGTCGCCGAGCGAGACGGTCACGCCGTCGTGCCACGCGGCGCGCAGATCGGCCAGCGTCACCAGCTGGTTGTCGATCGTCAGTTTCATGACGGTTCCCCGGTGTCGACCATCGGAAGATTGAGACCGTTTTCGCGGGCGCAGTCGATGGCGATTTGGTAGCCCGCATCTGCATGCCGCATCACGCCACTGGCTGGATCGTTCCACAGTACGCGCGCAATACGCCGGTCTGCATCGACGCTGCCGTCGCAGACGATAACGAGTCCGGCATGCTGCGAGTAGCCCATGCCGACGCCGCCGCCATGGTGCAACGACACCCAGGTGGCGCCGCTCGCGGTGCTCAAGAGGGCGTTGAGCATCGCCCAGTCCGAAACAGCATCGCTGCCGTCCAGCATCGATTCCGTTTCCCGATTGGGACTCGCCACCGAACCGCTGTCGAGGTGGTCACGGCCTATTACGACCGGTGCCTTGAGCTCGCCGCTCCTTACCATCTCGTTGAACGCGAGACCCAGCCGGTCGCGTTGCCCGAGTCCGACCCAGCAGATTCTCGCGGGCAGCCCTTGAAAGTGAATGCGCTCACGCGCCGCATCGAGCCAGTTGTGTAAATGGCGATCGTCCGGAATCAGTTCCTTGACCTTGGCATCGGTTTTGTAAATGTCTTCGGGGTCACCGGACAGCGCAGCCCAGCGAAACGGACCGACGCCACGACAAAACAGCGGGCGCACGTAAGCGGGCACAAATCCCGGGAAGTCAAAAGCGTTCTCGACGCCCTCGTTGAACGCCTCCTGCCGAATATTGTTGCCGTAGTCGAAGGTCGGTATGCCCTGGCTTTGAAAATCGAGCATCGCGCGCACGTGCACGGCCATCGACTTGACCGCGGCTGCGGCGACGGCGTCGGGGTTGTTCTCACGTTGTTCGTACCACTGCTGCACCGTCCAGCCGATTGGCAGGTAGCCATTGGCCGGATCGTGTGCCGAGGTTTGATCGGTGACGGCGTCGGGACGGATACCGCGCTTCAGCATTTCGGGCAATACCTCCGCCGCGTTGCCGAGCAGGCCAACCGAAACCGCGGTCTTGTCGGCCGCCGACTTGTCGATGATTTCCATGGCTTCGTCGAGTGTTTCCGCGCGCTTGTCGAGATAACCCGTTTCCAGCCGCATGTCGATACGGTCGGACTGGCACTCGATCGCGAGCATCGACGCACCGGCCATCGTTGCCGCCAGCGGCTGCGCGCCGCCCATGCCGCCAAGGCCCGCTGTCAAGATCCACCGCCCGGCGAGATCGCCGTCGTAATGCTGGCGACCCATCTCGACAAACGTCTCGTAGGTGCCCTGCACAATTCCCTGGCTGCCGATGTAAATCCACGAGCCCGCCGTCATCTGCCCGTACATCATCAGGCCTTTTTTATCGAGCTCGCGGAAATGTTGCCAGTTCGCCCAGGCGGGCACCAGGTTGGAGTTGGCAATCAGTACGCGCGGCGCGTCGGCATGCGTCTTGAATACACCGACCGGCTTGCCCGACTGCACGAGCAAGGTCTCGTCGTTCTCGAGCTCCTTCAGCGCCGCGACGATGGCATCGAAACACTCCCAGTTGCGTGCCGCCTTGCCGATGCCGCCATAAACGACGAGATCCTGTGGCCGCTCGGCGACTTCAGGATCGAGGTTATTCATGAGCATTCGCAGCGGCGCTTCGGTCAGCCAGCTCTTGGCCTGCAGGTCCGTACCTGTGTGCGCCTTGATGATTCGCTTCATTGCCGTAGTTCCTCCAACTGCACGACATCAGACGATGTCGACCGGCTCGTGCCGGGCGGGGTGTAGTGTCCGGTCAG
>CAMYLB010000072.1:4721-26228 GCA_947259145.1 uncultured Woeseiaceae bacterium | reverse complement strand
GGTGACGACTTCGAGCTGAAGGGCATGATCACGGCGAAAGACTTCCAGAAGGCAAAGGATTTTCCACTTGCCTGCAAAGACAGTAGCGGTGCACTGCGTGTGGGTGCTGCAGTGGGCACGGGTTACGACACGGATGACCGCGTGGATGCGCTGGTCGAGGCAGGGGTCGACCTGATCGTCGTCGATACGTCGCACGGTTTTTCCAAGGGCGTGCTTGAGCGGGTGCGCCGCGTCAAGGCGGCGTATGCGGATGTGCAGGTCATTGGTGGCAACATCGTGACGGCGGAAGCGGCCGAAGCGCTGGTCGATGCGGGAGCCGACGGCGTCAAGGTGGGCATCGGGCCGGGATCGATCTGCACGACTCGCGTCGTCGCGGGTGTGGGCGTACCTCAAATTTCGGCCGTCGCCGAGGTCGCCGAGGCGATGCGCAAGTCCGATATTCCGCTGATCGCGGATGGCGGCATTCGTTACTCGGGCGATATTTCAAAAGCCCTGGTCGCGGGCGCGCATTCGGTGATGATCGGCGGTCTGTTTGCCGGCACCGAGGAATCACCGGGTGAGGTCGAGCTCTACCAGGGGCGCTCCTACAAGACCTACCGCGGCATGGGCTCGGTCGGTGCCATGGGGCAGTCGCACGGCTCAAAGGATCGATACTTTCAGGATGCAACGGAGGAGCTCGAGAAGCTCGTACCCGAAGGCATCGAAGGTCGGGTCGCTTACAAAGGTGGCATGGTCTCGATCGTGCATCAGCTCATGGGCGGTGTGCGTGCTGCGATGGGCTACACGGGTTGTGCGAGTATTGATGAAATGCGGACCAAGCCCAAATTCGTACGCATCACTGGTGCGGGCATGGCCGAAAGCCACGTGCACGACGTGACGATTACCAAAGAAGCGCCGAACTACCGCGTCAAGAACTAAAAGCATGCATCGCGACATTCACGCCGACAAGCTGCTGATCCTCGACTTCGGCAGCCAGTACACGCAGTTGATTGCTCGTCGTGTGCGCGAGTGCGGTGTTTATTCCGAGATTCACCCCTGGGATATGTCGGCAGCGGATATCCAGGCATTTGGCCCGCGTGGTGTCGTGCTTTCGGGCGGGCCGGAGTCCGTTAATCTCGACGATCCCCCCAAGGTATCGCATTCATTATTTGAACTGGGCGTCCCGGTACTCGGAATTTGCTACGGCATGCAGACCATGGCCGCCGAGCTTGGCGGTAAAGTCGAGGCGTCCATACATCGTGAGTTCGGCTATGCCGAGATTTCGCCAGGCGACTCCGGCTTATTTGGCGGGCTCAGCGACTCAGACAGTGAGCCGTTGCTGAAAGTCTGGATGAGTCACGGTGATCGCGTCGAATCGCTGCCGCCCGGGTTCGTGGCAACAGCCAGCAGCCGTAATTCGCCACTGGCTGCCATGGAAGACGCTACCCGCCACTTCTACGGCGTGCAATTCCATCCGGAAGTGACACACACATTGCAGGGCCAGGCGATCATGCGCCGCTTTGTGCGTGATATTTGCCAGTGCAGGGGAGACTGGACGCCCGGCAACATCGTCAAGAACGCGATCGACACGGTGCGCAAGCAGGTGGGCGATGGCAAAGTACTGCTGGGCCTTTCCGGCGGCGTGGATTCCTCTGTCGTTGCGGCGCTGTTGCACGAAGCGATTGGCGATCAACTGACCTGCGTGTTCGTCGATCACGGCCTGCTTCGTCACCATGAAGGCGACAAGGTGATGGATTTGTTTGCCGAACACCTCGGTGTCAACGTCATTCGTGTGCACGCTGCCGAACGTTTCTTCAGGGCGCTCGACGGTGTTTCCGATCCGGAAGAAAAGCGCAAGATCATCGGCGGCCAGTTCATCGAAGTGTTCGAGGAAGAAGCCGCCAAGCTCAAGGACGTGCATTGGCTTGCGCAGGGTACGATCTACCCGGACGTCATCGAATCGGCGGGCGCCAAGACGGGTAAAGCGCATGTCATCAAGTCACACCATAATGTCGGCGGACTACCCGACTACATGCGCATGAAGTTGATCGAACCTTTGCGCGAGCTGTTCAAAGATGAAGTTCGCGAAATAGGGATGGAGCTTGGTTTGCCGCGCGAAATGGTGTTCCGGCATCCGTTCCCGGGCCCCGGCCTCGGCGTCAGAGTGCTCGGTGAAGTGAAGCGCCACTACGTTGAAAAACTGCAATACGCTGACGATATTTTCATCGATGAGCTCTATAAGCACGACCTCTATGACAAGACCAGCCAGGCATTTGCGGTTTTCCTGCCCGTGCGCTCTGTGGGCGTGATGGGCGACGGGCGTCGTTACGACTACGTTATCGCGCTGCGGGCCGTTGAGACTATCGACTTCATGACGGCGCGCTGGGCGCGTCTGCCCTATGACTTTCTTGAGCACGTTTCGTTACGAATTATTAATGAAGTGGATGGCATCTCGCGCGTTGTCTACGACATATCCGGCAAGCCACCGGCAACGATCGAGTGGGAGTAGATGGGTCCGGACTGGTCCGATCAGGATATTGCGTGCATGCGAACAGCGCTGGCGGAAGCCGGCATTGCCGCATCTGACGGTGAGGTTCCGGTGGGCGCCGTGGTCGTAGTTGACGGCAACGTCATTGCGACCGGCCACAATCGATCAATCTGTGATTCCGACCCCAGCGCTCACGCCGAAATAATTGCACTACGCGCCGCGGCCCTGGCGCAAAACAACTACCGACTGCCGAACGCAACGCTATTCGTTACGCTCGAGCCCTGCGTCATGTGCGTGGGAGCCATTGTCCAGGCCCGCATCGGACGAGTCGTATTCGGCGCTTATGACGACAAAGCCGGGGCGCTGGGTAGCGCTATGGACCTGACAGACTCGAGAGCCCTGAATCATCGCTTTGAGATCAACGGTGGCCTGCTGGCCGAGGAGTCCGGGGCACTCCTGAAAACGTTCTTCCAGTCGCGCCGCTAGCGTGATTCAGTGTCCTGTTTGATGTGTCGCATACTGACATCATGCGACGCATCAAACAGGACACTAGGCCGTTTCTTCCGGCGTATCGGACTCGGTCAGAATGAGCGGCTCAGCTTCGTCGACGGGCCCTTCGATCTCGGGCGGTTCTTCGTTCGCGGTCAGCCATTTCAGAATGTTGTAATAGCGACGGATGTTGCTGACATACAGCGCCGGCTCCCAGCCGCGAGCATAACCGTACGGTACGCGGGAGTACCATTTTCGCTGTGCCAGGAGCGGCAGAGCTTTGCGCAGGTCGATCCAGGAATCGGGGTTACCCCCTTCCCACTCAACGATCATGCGCGCGTCTTTGACGTGATTGAATCCGACGTTGTAGGCAGCCAGCGCCATCCAGGTGCGGTCGGGTTCGTCCACGGTGTCGGCCACACGCTCGGTCTGTCGCACAAAATAGCGGGCGCCGCCAAAAATGCTGCTCTTCGGGTCAAGGCGGTCATCAATACGGAGGTAGTCGGCCGTATCCTGGGTCAGCATCATGATGCCACGCACGCCTGTCGGCGATACGGCGTGTGAACGCCAATGCGACTCCTGGTAACCGATCGCCGCAAGTAGTCGCCAGTCGACACGGGATTCGCGACCGGCCTGCTCAAACATTTGGCGGTAACGCGGCAAGCGACTCTCGTAGTGACGAATAAAGCTCCGGGTACCGACGTAGTCGAATTTTCGCGTGTGGCCGAAGTAGCGATCCTGCACGCGCGCAAGCATACCCGAGCGCTCCGCGTCGATGATAAATTGGTCCGCGCGCGCCAGCAACGTGTCTGCCGTTTCTTTCGGAAATGCCCAGGCGATCGGGTCGCCGATCTCGAGGTCCATCGCAATACGAAGATCGGGATAGAAATGCCGCTGAATGTTGAAATCCGGGCTGTCTGCAACGGTCAGGTCGATCTCGTCCATCGCAACCTTGGTCAGCAGGTCGGCAAACTCGACGTCTGCGTTTTCCGTCCAGGAAAGATCAGGGTACGCGGACTTCAACGACGCTAGCAGGTCGACATGACTACTACCTGCAACAACCTCGATGGACCGACTGAGGATGTCGTCGACGGATCGCGGCTTGCCGGTGCCGAGTTTGTAAATGAGATGGACATTCACGGATTTATACGGGTGGCCGAAATTAAGGTACTCGCGGCGAGTCGCGGTAATCGACAATCCGGCCGCGGCCATGTGCGCATCACCCGAAATGAGCTTTGGCATAATTTCCGAAACACTGTCGACGGACTCCATGACCAGCGCGACGCCGAGTTCGTCGGCGAAGGCTTGCACGAGATCGTATTCGGGGCCCGACGGGCCGTTGGGGCTAACGGTGTAAGAGGTCGGACTGTCACGCGTGACGACCCGCAGCAGGCCCGTTTCAAGGACCTGCTCAAGAATTGGTGGCGGTGATGAGCATGTCCCGATCAACCCCGCCAGCATGATGATAAGCAAGACACGCACACTTCAGAGGCTACCTCAGACCGTCGAGGAATTCAGCGAAGAGTCGTCTTGACACCCGGGTGATTGACTTTTATTTCGATATTTGTCTAAATATACAAATGTCATCGCCACAGCAACCGGTATTCAAGGCCCTTGCCGATCCAACACGGCGTGCGATTTTGAAGCGATTGCAGGAGGGCTCGGAAACCGCGGGCGAAATCGCCAGCGAATTTCCTATCTCGAAGCCCTCTCTGTCACATCATTTCAATATTCTGAAAGCAGCAGACCTCGTGCGCACCGAAAGGCGCGGCCAGCATATTGTGTATTCGCTGAATGCGACCGTGTTGCAGGAGGCGATGGCAATGTTGCTCGACATCTTTTCTCCGGGCGATTCGTCGCAGGATCAAGACAATGAGGAGAGTGAGAGAGAATGACTACTCTGCGCACTAATGTGCTTTGCCTGATATTCATCGCGATAACCATCGCAGTGGCTGCCTACCTGTATCCGACTTTGCCGGAGCAGATTCCGACGCACTGGAATCTCGAAGGTGAAGTCGATGACTACACGCCCAAACCGTGGGGTGTGTTGATGATGCCCCTGATGGCAATTTTTGTTTTCATTATTATGAAACTGATTCCTGTCATCTCGCCGAAGGGATTTCGCACGGATCAATTCAGGGGCGTAATGAATATCTTCACGGTCACACTGGTCGGCTTCATGTCGGCCGTCGCACTGCTGGTTTTGCTGTCGGCCAGCGGGCGCAACGTGCACATGAACGAGATGATATTTGCTGGCATCGGCCTGCTATTCATCGTGTTGGGAAATTATCTCGGAAAAGTGCGCAAGAACTTTTTCATCGGCATTCGAACGCCGTGGACGCTGGCCAGCGACGAGGTGTGGAGTCGCACGCATCGACTCGGCGGTTGGGTATTCGTCTTGATTGGTTTTTTTATGTTCCTGAATGCGTTCATTCAGTTTCCAGAGGAGTGGCTGATCGGTTCGATAGTGGTCGTTGCGCTGGTTCCGGTTGTTTATTCCTACGCTCTATACCGCAAAGTCGAAGGTTTCGAAGAGCAAAATCCCGACAGCGACTAATTCTGGTCAACCCGACAGCCATTGCGTACAATTCGCTGCCCCACACGGGTGATCGAAGGAGAGGTGCCAGAGTGGTCGACAAAATCGCCTGGAGCGATTTTGAACGGCGAAGCCGCACCCGGAGGGCATAAACCCGCAGGGTGGCGGGCAGGACGCCCGGAATTATGGAGAGGTGCCAGAGTGGTCGAATGGGCCTGATTCGAAATCAGGTGTACGGTTCTCCCGTACCGTGGGTTCGAATCCCACCCTCTCCGCCAGTAACAAGTAAGCCCCCTTCAGGGGGCTTTTTTGTTACCGGAAGATACGTGGAGTTCGAACCCATGGGTTCGACAAAACGCGCCAGCGTTTTGGACGCACGAAGTGCGCCCCGTAGGGGTGAGGATCGTCTTATGGCGATCCGAATCAATCCCACCCTCTCCGCCAGAAAAAAGGAAGGCCCCTTTACGGGGCCTTTCATTTTTCCTATCCATTGCAACTAGAAATCGGTTGGTGACGGCGGCGCTTCGACCGTGGTGGGTGGTGTTTTCTCGAGTTCTGCAAGCAAATGCCTGACCGCTGCCTCAAGCGTCGGGTCCCGACCTGCGGCGACGAGCTCGGGTCGGTCGACAACTTCGATATCTGGAGAGACCCCTTCATTTTCAACAGCCCAATCTCCGCGGGTGCTCATGAAGCGGAATGTGGACGCCAAAATACTGCCTCCATCTGCGAGCGATGGATTGCCAGAAATGCCGATCAGGCCACCCCAGGTTCGCGTACCAATCAACGGGCCGAGTTCGAGCCTCTTGAAGTAATAGGGGAACGCATCGCCGCCCGATGACGAATATCCGTTGATCAATGTCGCTTTCGGGCCGACATGAGAGAATGCAGGCGTAGCAGTTGGTGCGAGGCCGCGGCGCTTCCAGTAATTCAATGGTTTGCGAGACACAAGTTCGATCATGCGATCAGGAATAAAACCGCCGCCGTTGTAACGCGCATCGATGATCAGCGCGTCCTTGTTCATTTGCGGCATAAACCGTTTGAACAGCTCGCGGTTGCCGTCGACAGCCGTATTCGGTAAATGCACGTAACCGATTCGACCATCGGACAGCTCGTCTACGCGTCGTGCACGATCTTCGACCCAATCAAGATATCGCAACGGAGTTTCCGACGTAATGGTCCTGACTATGACGTCGCGACTGCCACGCTTGCTCGGCTTATCATTAACGGTCAGAGTAACGACGTCGCCGCCCGTGTTTTCCAATAGCTGATAGAAGTTTTGCGCGCTAGCTGTCGAAACACCGTTGACTGCGACAACGTAGTCGCCGACTGAGACATCGATGCCCGGCGCGTCGAGCGGCGAAAAGAAGGTGGTTTGCCACGCTTCGCCATTGAAGATCTTGCTGATACGGTAAAAGCCGTTCTCACGTTCAAACTCAGCGCCCAGCAAGCCGCCGTTGCGTCGTTCTACGGTAACTTGGTCGCCGGACTGCACGTAAATGTGCCCCGCGTTCATTTCACCGGCAATCTCGCCAAAAATGTAATCGAGGTCAGCTCGGTGAGCAACATGCTGCACAAGCGGTTGGTACTTTTTTCGAATCTCGTCCCAGTCCTGACCGTGCATGTCGGGATCATAGAACCAGTCACGCAGAATTCGCCAACCGTCGACGTACATCTGCTGCCACTCAACTGTTGGGTCAACGAGCAGCTCCATGTCGTCAAGTTCCAGCCGACCTTCAGATGAGTCTTGCTCCGGGCTGAGATCGGCGATTCCGAGAGAGTCTTCGGCTGAGTAAAGGATTTTCTCTCCGTTTCCGGAAAGCGAAAAGCTCTGAACACTTTCGAGGACGAGCTTCTCTTCTTCTTCCTCAAGATCAAACAACATCACCTTGGCATCGTCCTCCTGGCCGGAGACATACACCGGTCCTTTCGCCGCCGCCGCCAGGTTATCGTAGTTGCCGCCTTCGGGCTGCAGCGCAACGACTCGATCTTCAAATCCATCGAAGGTGATATTTACGATGACATCTTCGTCGTCCGACTCGCCATCTTCTTCTTCGCTATTGGCGTTATCAGTAGACGTCACTTCGTCGCTCTTGGGAAGGAGAAGTGCAGGTTGATCCGAATTCAACTGCGCCGCGTACACGCGTGTCGAATCGGTAACCATGTAGTTGAATTCGATTGAGCTGAATTGCAGGTCCTGATCGCGTGATGACAGGAAATACAGGTATCGGCCTTTTGGATCGAACACAGGGCTGGCTTCGTTCGTCATTTCTGAGGTCACCCGGTAGTTGCGTTCGTCGCCAAGCGAATGAATCCAGATGCTTCCAGTACCCAGTTCGTTGTTCTTGACGTACGCAACATAGCGGCTGTCGGGAGCCCAGCTGTAATCGGTTATGTCGTTGCGATTTGACGAGTCGACAACACCCACTCGCCCCTTGTCGATGTCGACTACGTTCAGGCGTTGATTCTTGTCACCAAATACCAGCATGCTCGAATCTGGAGACCAGACTGGCGGGAATCGCCATATTGCTCCATCGTTCGTAATTCGGCTGGCATTGCCGCCACCGACTGGCCGCACCCAAATCTCGTACTCGCCAGACGCGTCTGACAGGTACGCCAACTGTTTGCCATCCGGTGACCAGGTCGCGTCGATCTCCCTGATTTTTGGAGTGCGTGTCAGGTTTCTGACAGGCCCATCCTTGGCCGGAACGCTGAAAACATCGCCGCGGGCGGTTATGAGAACGCGCTTGCCATTCGGCGAGAGATCGGTGGATTCGATAAACTTCGACGCTTCTACCACCCTGGGAAGTGCTGCCGGACGGTCGCCTCCAACAGTGATCGTCAGCCGTTGCGACTCGCCACGGGCAGGGTCGTAACGATAGAGCCAGCCACCACTTTCGTAAACGACAGCAGTCGGTCCTGCGCTTGCCCAAAGGACATCAAACTCCTTGTGAGATGTCACCGGTTCGGATCCGTCCGCTGAGTAGCGGTACAGGTTTAGTGTGTAGTCGCGGTCAGACGTAAAGAAGATGTCGTCACCGACCCAAAGAGGCTGGTGATCAGTCGCAGGATTATTGGTTAATTGTTCTGATTTTCTGTTTTCGAGATCGTAGATCCACACATCCTGGGCGCGACCGCCGCGATAGCGTTTCCAGGTTCTGAACTCGCGGTCGATTGGCGTGTAGACGATCTTCTTGCCATCCGGCGAGAACATGCCGCCGCCGCCTTCCGGGATTTCCATGGCAAATTCATCGCCGCCGTTCGCTGGAACCAAGTAGTAGCGACCCATGCGCACACCCCAAGGCAGGCGATTCGCTCTTACGAGCACATGATTGCCATCCAGCGTCCAATCGAGAATGCGATAGTCCGAGCCACCACGAGGCGGCATAGCACCGACATCGTTATACCAGGTTAGCTGGCGCGGTGTGCCGCCGATCGAGGGGATCACGTAGACTTGTCGAGTGCCGTTGTATTCTGCGGAATAGGCAACTTCAGACCCGTCAGGCGAAAACTTGGGAAACTGTTCCAAACCTTCGTGCGATGTCAGTCGGACAGCAGTTCCGCCATCCGTCGACGCGATATACAGGTCGCCGGCGTAGACGAAAACGACACGGTCCTCATGGATATCTGGAAATCGCAGCAAACGTGTTTCATTGGCGAGACCGTCTTTCGCGATCGCAAAAATCAGAACGAATAGCATGATCCTGATTGCCAGCATTGTCACTCTCCGCAAGAACGAGGTGTGTATCCTACCATCGAAAAGGGTCTGCAAATTCTTTCAATACGACGCTCCGTATGCTTATACTTCAGGCGAAAGTCACGGCGATCAGCCGATGGCAATAATAAGAAAAGAAGGGGAAAACAATGAAGAAATTTGTGACGCTGCTTGTGTCGGGCGGCTTGTTCTTGTTCGCTGGAATCGGCATTGCGGATGAGCATGAGGGAGAAGCGGAAGAGGCCAATGTGGCTACGCCGTTGGAGATGTTCGCCTGCAAATACAACAAGGGCAAGGGGCCGGCCGATCTCGACGCCGCGGTCAAGAAATTTAATGCCTGGGGTGATAAGCAAGGGATTGATGATTATTCGGCGTGGACGCTGGTGCCGTACTATTCCAGTCCGGAGCAGGAGTTTGATGTGCTGTGGATTGGCGGGTCCGAAAAAGCGAAAACGTTGGGCCGCGTTCAGGATTCCTGGCTGGCGACCGGTGCAAAGGAACAGGAAGGATTCAACCAAGCCATCACTTGTGACTCGCACTCTGCTTACGCAGTATTGACGATGAAGAAACCACCGAAGCGCGAAAATCCATCAAATATCGTCATTTCATTTTCGGACTGCAATACGGCAGAGGGCACAACATTCGACGACCTGTATATGCCGATTATGGAGTGGGGCAAGTACAAGGGCGAGAGTGGCTCGACCGGTGGTATGTGGGTGTTCTTCGCGGCGTACGGCGGTGGTGGCGAGGAATTCGACTTCAAATGGGTCACTGCACACCAGAACCTGGAGGACATGGGTGCCGATTGGGATCAGTACAGCGAGAGCGGCTGGCAAAAAGCCAATGAACTCTTTGCTGGCAAGCTTAGCTGTGATTCGTCGCGCAGTTACCTGGCCACCAACCGGCGCATGGCAAAGGATGACGATGAGTAGTAGCTAGAGACGCAACAATGAGAAGGAAAGCCCCCGCTTCAGGCGGGGGCTTTCGTCTAACGCTTGCCGTCATTGCTCCGGCGGCGCTGCAGCAAGATCCATGGCCGCGAGCAGTTTTTGGCCATGCACGTCCCAGCTGAACCGCAGTGCGTGGCTTCTGCAATCGGACGCACTCGGCGGTCCGCCCTCGCAAATGGACACGACGGCGTCGGCAAATGCCCCGTAGTCGCCTTCCGGTACCAGTGATCCGCTGAGACCATCCGCGACCGCATCAACGACGCCTCCCACGGGAAACGCTACGGTAGGAGTACCGCAGGCCGCAGCCTCTATTGCCACCATGCCGAACCCCTCTACATCGCCTTTGACGGGAATCAGTGGAAACACCAGGGTGTCAGCTGCCGCATAGCAGTCCCATAACACGTCGTCCTCGACGGATCCGAGGAAGCGGACTGAATTGTTGCCGAACCGTTCGATCGCCTCGACTAATCGCCTTGCCCCTTTCGGGTCCTGGACGAGGGCGTCGTCCGGCGAATCGCCGACAACCAACAGGAGCGCGCCGGGCTGTGCAGCAGTGATGCGCGGCCACGATCTCTCGAGGAACTCAGCCAACCCTTTTCGTCGGACCATTCGACCGACAAACAGAATAATCTTGTTGTTTTCAAAACCGAGTCTTGCGCGAATCGCAGCCGCGTCGTGCAGCACGGACTCTGGAGGAATCGTCGAACCCGGATTCAATATGTCGACCTGGCCGGACCGGCAACCCTTGTCGATCGCAATCGATCGGGTGTTTCGGCTATTTGCAATAACGCGATCGTGTCGTCGTATAGATGGTACGAAAAACCGCTGGTAGGCCCAGTTATCGACAACCAGATCCAGTCCATGGACGAAGATCATGGACCGGGCCTTCGCGATGCTGGAGAGGATCGCTGTTACCGGTGCGACCAATCCACTGCCGCCGAGCACCATATCGAATGATTCTTTTCTGGCCGATTGCCAACCCTTGATCAATGCCCTGGTAAGGAACGGAAAAGGAGCGGGCGGGCATTCGATGGCCTTTACGTTTTTTGGTGCGTTTTTACTGCAACCGCTGGGACCAATAAGGGTTACGTCGAATTGAGATGCCAGCGTCTCCACTGTGTGTTGCATTAACCGTTCCATACCGCCGGTGAGCGGAGGATAGTTGCGCGTCACTACGAGAATCGACGGCCGCGTCACCGACTTTCGTTCCCAATGCGCTTGGTAACTATTTCTGCAGGACCCATATGTATCCGGGTAGCGCCCAGTAAAACCAGCCAGCAACTATCGCGGCAACGCGCGCTTTCATGCTGCCTGCCGGCAGCATGTAGTCGGTCCCGAATTTCCCTGGCTCGTTGATCAATCTAACGGTGTAGTCGTTGCGAGAAAATTGACCAACGAGAGACTTGAGCCCCCAGTAAGTCAGATGCTTCTCGTGATAGTAGTCGGCTTTTCCGGCGAGCCTGATATAAACGTGCGCCAGTGGACGCGGCACAATCGCGAGCAGCGGCAAATTATAGTGGGGCTCATTCCACATTAGCCGGTTGCCCGCCGAAAAATAGCAAATGCCACCCGACCGGAGTACCCGATGAATCTCGGCGAACATTTGCACGGGGTCCGGCACATGTTCATAGACATGTGAGCAAATGACGATATCGAAGCTCGCGTCTTCGAAAGGCAAATTCAGCGCATCAGCAACCTGGAATTCGAGATTGTCTTTGACAAAACTTTCCTGAGCATGCTTTATCGCGCCGTCATCGATATCGATACCGACAACCTTGGAGGTATGGTCTGCCAGAAAATTATCGATGGCGCCGGCCGAGCCACCGACGTTAAGCACATCGCACTCGGCCAGGGGGTTCGGCAGGAAGTCGTCAAGAACTGCGAGCATTGTGCGTGCTTTACGTTCGCGGTTTTCCGCATCGTATACATACGGACTGTTTTCGGAGAAGTTGTATTGGTACCCTCTGCTCAAAATGGTGGCCCCGAAAATGTCCTGCTGTAGTTGTTTAGAAAAGTTATGAGCGGTCAGTCGCCGATGATAGTAAGTTGTAAGCAACATTGAAGCAATTACCGGGATTCCAGTTCAAAGGAAAGATACCCGGCTAGACAGAGACTTGTTCACCTCACCTGTACGGTGGAGCAAAGCATGGATTTCAAGGACTACTACAAAATCATGGGCGTCGAACGCGGCGCCAGCCAGGATGACATCAAGCGCGCGTATCGCAAACTCGCGCGTAAATACCACCCTGATGTCAGCAAGGAAGCTGACGCCGAAGCGCGCTTCAAGGACCTTGGCGAGGCCAACGCCGTGCTCAAAGACCCGGAAAAGCGGGCGGCTTATGACGAACTCGGTGCAAACTGGAAAGCGGGGCAGGAGTTCAGGCCGCCGCCGGACTGGGACGCCGGGTTTGAGTTTAGTGGAGGCGGTGGTGACGGCGCCGATGCGGCCGCCTTCAGCGATTTTTTCGAATCCCTTTTTGGGCGCGGATTCCAGCCAGCCGGAGGCGCGCGCCAGGAAGCCGGCATTCACGCACATGGCGAAGATCACCATGCGAAAGTGTTGATTGATCTGGAAGACGCTTACCGCGGTGCCTCTCGCAGCATCGCTCTGCGCGCACCGGAACTCGACAGCACCGGGCACGTAAGAACCCGAACACGCACACTGAACGTCAAGATCCCCAAGGGGGTCAAACAGGGGCAGCGCATCCGTCTGTCCGGCCAGGGTTCGCCAGGCATGGGGAAAGGTCAGGCCGGCGACCTGTACCTGGAGATCGAATTCAATCCCCACCGCTTGTTCAGGGTCGAAGGGCGTGACATCTATCTTGAGCTGCCGGTAACACCGTGGGAAGCGGCGTTGGGTGCGACCGTCAAGGCACCGACGCCGGATGGTCCTGTGGACCTGAAAATCCCCAAAGGGACCACGCGCGGACGCAAACTGCGTCTTCAGAAACGCGGTATACCCGGGCAGCCGCCGGGAGATCTTTACGTTGAAGTGGCGATCACCTTGCCGCCGGCAGAAAGTGACGCGGCCCGCGAGCTGTATCAGAAGATGCAGCAGGACCTGGCGTATGACCCACGCAGCAAACTGGGGGTGTAAGAGGCCATGACAGAGATAACACTGACCGGAGTTGTACTCGACGAGCAGACTGAATTGTCGTTGACTGACCTGAGCCAGGCTTGCTCGACGTCCACTGAATGGGTTATCGAGCTGGTTCAGGAAGGCGTGTTGGAGCCTGTCGGCGGGCAGCCAACACAGTGGCGCTTTTCAGGAACCAGCCTGAAACGGGCGCACACGGCGATGCGGCTGCAAACAGATCTCAAGATAAACCTTGCCGGCGTTGCGCTCGCGCTCGATCTGATTGAAGAAATCGAAACGATGCGGGAACGTCTGCACCGATTCGAGAAAGACGATGGCATTTAAGTTCGAAGATGTAGCCTGGTAGCCGTCCACCATGGAGTTATTCGCGTTACTTGCTGGTCTTGCCGGGCTCTGGCTGGGGACAGAATTGACTATCCACGGAGCGGTCGCTGTTGCCGAGCGTTTGGGCGTTCCGGAATTCATTGTGGGACTCACTGTACTTTCCATTGGCAGCGATCTGCCCGAACTCGCCATAGCCGTCGACGCGGCGATATGGAACCTCCGCGCGGGCGAGGCTTCCGACATCGTAGTCGGGAGTGCGCTCGGCAGCTGTCTGGGACAGATTGGTTTCGTACTGGGTATTACGGGCTTAATCGGTTTCCTCAAATTGCCGAAAAAGGACGTCTACCAACAAGGAAGTATGTTGCTAGGCTCGCTCGTCCTGCTGGGCGTCTTCGGACTCGACGGCCAGGTCACACGAGTTGAAGGTGTCGTTCTGGTTGCTCTGTATGTGTCCTACCTGTTTTTAATTTATTTGAACGTAATTTCGCTCCGGAATAGCAACAATGGAGTACCGGACAGCAGTCTGGCGGTATCGCTGGGCTATCTTGTTATTGGGTTGGTCATTGTTGTTGGAAGTGCAGAGCTCACCGTTTCATCCGCGGTGTCTGTCGCAACCACATTTAACGTCGAGCAGTCCTTTGTCGCAATTGTCATCATTGGATTGGGGAGCAGCTTGCCGGAACTGTCCATCTCGCTAGGCGCCATGCTGAAACGACGCGCTACCTTGTCGGTTGGCAATCTGATTGGCAGCAACGTCTTCGATACATTGGTGCCAATTGGTGTTGCCGCAGCGATCGCGGGACTTGAGTTCAATGCGGGCATGTGGCGACAGGAAGTACCTTTCCTTTTTGTTCTGACATCGGTCGTATTGTTCTTTTTTATCCGGAAGATTGGTATTCAGAGATTCGAGGCGATCATAATTCTTAGTATGTATGTCGCCTACGTCGCGACGAAGTTCCTGGGAGCATTCCAATGAGTTTAGAGCTGCAGTTTTTCGGCGCCACGGGAGAAGTCACAGGCTCGCTGTATGTACTCCGAACGGGATCGCACACAGTGTTACTCGAGTGTGGGCTTATTCAGGGCGGCGCAGAAAACGAAAAACGCAATAGTGATCCGTTCCCGGTCTCGGTCGGCGAGATTGATGCCGTCATTCTGAGCCACGCGCACATCGACCATTCAGGCCGAGTTCCGCTGCTCGTCAAACAAGGCTACGACGGACCTGTTTATGTGCAAAATGCGACGAAAGCGCTGTGTGAAATCATGTTGCCGGATTCCGGCTACCTGAATGAGAAGGACGCCGAATGGGAGAACCGCAAACGCCGTCGCAAAGGGCAGGCATTGATAGAGCCTTTGTACACGATGGAAGACGCGGAAAATTGCCTGAAGCTTTTCAAGGGTGCTGCTTACGGTGACGAGCTGACGGTGGCCAACCAGGATGCGAGCCGGACGCTCGTGTTCAGCGGGGACCTGGGGTATCGGGATGCGCCCGTCATGAATCCCCCGGCCGTCCTTCCCCATGCCGACGCGGTCTTGATGGAAAGCACCTACGGCGATCGCCTGCACCGCTCTTTCGACGAGACAATAAACGAATTGACGGAAGTTTTTGAGACGGCACGCGCAGCTCAGGGCAACATCCTGATACCGGCATTCACGGTTGGTCGAACACAGGACCTGCTGTACCTGATGGCCGAAAACTTTGATCGCTGGCACCTCGACAAGTGGCAGATCTACCTCGACAGCCCGATGGCAATTGAGGCGACCGCCGTCTATTCCAAATTCCGGCATCTGTATGGCGTCAAGTTGTTCGGGCCCGATTCCAACCTGCCGGAGCTGCCGAATTTTCACGAGACGCGAACAAGCGAAGAGTCGATGGGCATCAACGAGATAGAATCCGGTGCCATTATTATCGCCGGCAGCGGCATGTGCAGTGGCGGGCGCATCCTGCATCACCTCAAGAACAACGTGTGGCGCCCCGAATGTCACCTTGTGATTGTCGGCTTTCAGGCCTACGGCACGCTCGGACGGCGGATTGTCGACGGCGCCGAGACGATCAAACTCTATGGCGACGAGTATCGCGTGCGCAATCAAGTTCATACGATAGGCGGATTGTCAGCTCACGGCGACCAGGCCGACCTGATCACATGGTACAGCGGATTTCAGAATCGGCCGCCGGTCTACCTGGTACACGGCGAACCGGACGCGCAGAAGGTATTGGCGAAGAAAATGCGCAAAGATCTCGACGCACCGGTTTTTATCGCCGAACGGGGCCAGACGATCCAGATTTAAAAGGTGGCATCCAGGTTCATGAAACTCAAAATCTCGGAACTCACAGGGCTCGACATACCCGCTGACGCAATGCGTCGTGCGGAGCGTCTTGCGCAAGGCTATCTCGAGACCGAACTCGTTATGCGCGAGCACGGTATACAGCACACGATCGTTGTATTCGGTGGAACGCGCATACCGGATTCGGAACATCTCTCAAATCCCGATGCTACGGACTACTATGGAATCGCGCGAGAGTTCGGTGCCATCGTCGGGCGTTCCGGACAGGGCCCGGATGATTGTGGTCTGACGTTGATGACGGGGGGTGGCCCGGGAATCATGGAAGCGGCGAATCGTGGCGCCACCGACGTTGGTGCGAAGAGCATCGGCCTCAACATTCGGCTGCCGCATGAGCAGTTTCCGAATCGCTACATCACCGAAGGACTGAGCTTCAATTTTCGGTACTTCGCGATTCGCAAATTGCACTTTATGCTGCGTGCCAAGGCGCTCGTCGTATTTCCCGGTGGTTTTGGCACGATGGACGAATTATTCGAGACCCTGAATCTCGTGCAGTGCCAGAGAATAGACCCGCTTCCCGTCGTTCTTGTCGGCAAGGAATTCTGGCAGCGCGCAGCCGATCTCGAATTTCTCGCGGAAAATGGGCTGATCGACCCTGGAGATCGACAGTTGTACTCGTATGCGGAGACGGCCGAGCAGGTTTGGCACAGCATTGTCGGCTGGTATGAGAAGGCCGGGATGCCGTTATTGTGCGAACCCCGATAACCGCCTCGGCCAAAACGACGAGTGGCCAGGATATGGCCGCATGGAGCCGCAGTTCGGATGCGGTGCTGCAGTCGTTCTCCGTGGATCCCGAGAGCGGGCTCGATGCCGGGCAGGTCCTGACGCAAAGAAAGATCTGGGGCCCAAACCAGCTGTCTGCCACCCAACCCCGCAGGGTCCTGTCTATCCTGCTTGCGCAATTCAAAAACATTGTTGTCGTTCTGTTACTAGGTGCCGGCTTGTTGGCACTGGCTTTTTCAGCTGTCATCCTGATCAACGCAAGCATTGGTTTCCTTACCGAGTGGCGGGCGACTCGCTCAATGGAGGCGTTGCGGCAGTTCGCGCGCGCGGAATGCACTTTGCTGCGCGACGGCAGGATCGCCAGGGCGCCGGCCGATGTTCTCGTACCGGGCGACATCGTCCTGTTCGAAGCCGGCGACCTCATTGCAGCGGATTTGCGTCTCATATACGCGGCGAAACTTGCGGCGGATGAGTCGACATTGACGGGTGAGTCCCTGCCGGTGAAAAAACAGGACACCGTACTCGATGAAGACACCGCTGTGCTTGATCGCTACAACATGGTCTTCAAAGGTACCTGCATCACGCGCGGATCGGGCAAGGGCGTCGTTATCGGCACCGCCACGCACACCGAGTTCGGCAAGATATTTGAGCAGGTCGTCGCGGCAAAAGAACATCAGACGCCGCTCGAAGAGCGCCTGAATGCTCTTGGCGCCAGTCTCGCCTGGGCCATTATGGGTATTGCTGTGATCATTGGCGTCGCAGGAATCGTCGCGGGACGCGAGCTGTTTTTGGCGATCGAGGTCGCCATCGCGTTGTCTGTCGCGGCAATCCCGGAAGGCCTCGCTATTGTCGCGACGATTGCCCTTGCACGTGGCATGTGGCGCCTCGCAAAACAGAACGCGCTGGTCACACGCCTGTCCGCTGTTGAGACGCTCGGCGCGACGAGCGTAATTCTTACCGATAAAACCGGGACATTAACCGAGAACCGCATGGCCGTTTCAAAGGTGCTCTTGAACGGACTCGACGTCGGCGTCGATACAGCCAGCCATGCAACCGCTGAGAAATTTCACGTGAATGAACAAGCGCTCGACGCCGGCCAGACAGCGGCGCTGGATGAGCTCCTGAGGTGCGGGGTGCTGTGCAACAACGCAGCGCTGGAAAAAGCAGCGGACGGAAAAGCCACCGGTGTCGGTGATCCCACGGAGCTGGCGCTCCTTGTAGTTGCCGGCGCACGCAGCATCTGGAGAAAAGAGCTGCTCACCGCGGAGCCTGAAGTCCATGAAGATCCGTTCGACCCGGAATCGAAACGAATGGCGACCATTCACCAGCGGCCGGACGGATTTCGAGTGGCGGTCAAGGGTGCGCCGGAGAGCATCCTTCCGGGATGCACGGCGGTTCGTGGCATTGGCAAGGACACGGCGATCGGGCCGTCGGAGCGTGAGCAATGGCTCAAAAATGCCGAGCGGCTGGGTGATCAGGGGCTGCGCACCATCGCTATCGCCGAGAAGACCAGCCATTTCGAAGGTGACGATTGCTATCAGCAGCTGGTATTGCTCGGCATCGTCGGCATGGAAGATCCTGCACGCGCGGGAGTGGAGCAGGCGATCAAGCAATGTCACGCGGCGGGCATTTCTGTCGTCATGGTGACCGGTGACCACGCAGCCACTGCCCGGAATATTGCTACAGAAACCGGTATCGTTACAGCGACAGACCGGTCGGATCGTTTCCTTGGCGGATCTGAAGTCGACCAGCTGTTCGCTGACGCCGAAAACGAAAGGCTGCTTGCCGTGCGCGTGTTCTCGCGCGTTACTCCCGAACAAAAGCTGAAACTGATCGACCTCTATCAGCAAAGCGGTCATGTGGTCGCCATGACCGGTGACGGGGTCAACGATGCGCCTGCATTGAAAAAAGCCGACATCGGCATTGCCATGGGCCTGCGGGGCACGGCGGTGGCGAAAGAGGCCGCCGTTATGGTGCTGCAGGACGACGAGTTCAACACGATCGTTACGGCGGTCGCGCACGGTCGGGCCATATTCGCCAACATTCGGAAGTTCGTCGTTTACCTGATGTCGTGCAACACGAGCGAAGTCCTGGTTGTCACTCTCGCGACCGTTACAGGTGCGCCTTTGCCCTTATTGCCGCTGCAGATCCTGTTCCTGAACCTCGTTACCGACGTCTTTCCGGCGCTGGCACTCGGTGTTGGCCGAGGCTCACGACTTTCGATGGGGCGTGCGCCGAGGCCTGCGAACGAGAGGATTCTGACGCGCGCGCACTGGCTGCGGATCGGTCTGCACGGCGCCGTTATGGCAGCCACGGTGCTGGCCGCGATGGCGATCTCGATTTTCTTTCTGAACTTCGATACAGGCCAGGCAGTTACGGTTGCTTTTTGCACGCTGGCGCTGGCGCAGATGTGGCACGTGTTCAATATGCGCGACGAGGTAAGGAAGCCTCTTGATAACGAAGTCACGCGCAACCGCTGGATCTGGGTCGCGCTGCTCATTTGCCTGGCGCTGGTGCTCGCCGCAATCTACGTGCCAGTATTGGGCGAGGTGCTCGAGCTCACTGATCCGGGTGCCGTGGGCTGGGCGCTAATTATTCCCGCGAGCCTGGTACCGCTCCTGGCAGCACCGATTGTCAGCGCAGTGGTCGCGCGGTGGTGGCGACCACGATGAGCGCTTGACAGAGGATCGCGCTAGAATACCGGCCGCCGGGGCAAAACAACGATCAGGAAACTCCACCATGCGCATCGACGCAATCACTATCGGCGACAATCCGCCGGACGACGTCAACGTCATCATAGAAGTGCCGCTGGGTGGCCAGCCCATCAAGTACGAACTCGACAAAGAGGCCGGTACGCTGGTCGTCGATCGCTTCCTCTATACACCCATGGCTTACCCTGGCAACTACGGATTCGTTCCGCACACGCTGTCGGAGGATGGTGACCCGATCGATGTACTTGTCGTCAATACGCGCGAACTCGTGCCGGCCTGTGTGATCAACGTGCGGCCCGTCGGTGTGCTGATCATGGAAGATAACGCCGGTCAGGATGAGAAGATTATCGCAGTACCGTCACACGCACTGACCAAACGTTATGATCATGTGGTCAACCACTCGGATCTGCCGGAAATCACTATGCAGCAGATCGAGCACTTTTTTGAGCACTACAAAGACCTCGAGCCCGGCAAATGGGTAAAGATCGGCGACTGGCATGGCGCGGACGAAGCGAAACAACTCATTGTTGATGCGATCGAACGCGCAGCAAGAGACTGAAGCAGAAACGAGCCACGCCTGCGGTTACAGATTGTCGAAGAATTCTTCCTGGCGCCTGCGCTCTTCGGCGTTGGGCAAGCGGCCATGCGCCGCGCCGAAATTGTCGTCGACATGATGCAGCTTGGTCATGCCCGGAATACTGAGCGTCGCGGCAGGATGGCCGATCGCATACTTCAGTAGAAACTGGGCCCAGCTTTCGCAACCGAAACTTCGCGCCCACTCGGGCAGGGGCTGGTCGCCGACCTTGTCGAAGATACGGCCGCCGCCAAATGCGCGATTGATAATCACACCCATGCCGCGATCAGCGGCCAACGGCAATAATCGCTCGGCCGCCTCACGTTGTTCCAATGAGTAGTTGAGCTGCACGAAATCGAGCTTTTCCTGCTGCATGACTTTTTCAAATTCCTCGTACTGGCTGGCGCGTGAGGTCGTGATGCCGATATAACGGATGCGACCTTCCTGCTGCCATTCGCGCAGGACGGGCAGGGCATCTTTCCAGCCAATCAGGTTGTGTACCTGCATGAGGTCGATCTTGTCTGTCTTCAGCCGGGCCAGCGATTCGTTACTCTGCGCATGGGTGCCCACGCTACCGTCGGTACGATCGGTCTTTGTTGCCAGGAACAGATCGCCGCGTATGCCGAGCTCCTCGATCAGGTCGCCGAGCACAGCCTCCGAGGTTCGGTACATCGGCGCCGTGTCGACGACCGTGCCGCCGAGGCGATGAAAACGCTCGAGGGCCTGCCGCAGCGGCGCGCGCGCCGCTTCAGAGTCGCTGACTCCGTAGCGATTGGTGCCAAGGCCTATTATCGGCAGCAGTTCGCCCGACGTAGGAATCGCTTTCTGAATCATGAGTTCCCCGCCGGCCAGCGCGTTGGAACCACCGAGCGCCGCCAGTGTGGCGGCACCGAGGCTCGCTTTGGTGAATTCGCGACGAGTCAGTTTCATATTTGATCCTCCTGTCGGTGTCGACAATTATGCACGGCACTGTATTGATGTGCACGACGCTGGCACAATTGTAGTCCAACCCTGAATCAAACCGGACACGAGTGAGCTCAGAATGCCAGGACTGTATTTCGAGGAATTTTCGGTAGGCCAGACCTTTGATCACCCGATTCGCCGCACGATCACGGAAGGCGATAATGTGCTGCTAACGACGATGACGCACAATCCGGCGCCCTTGCACCTGGACGCCGAGTACATGAAGAACACGCCGTACGGCAAACCGCTGGTTAACAGCTGTTTGACCTTGAGCTTCATGGTCGGAATTTCCGTCAACGACACGACGCATGGAACCACAGTCGCGAACCTGGGTTGGGACGAAGTGCGATTCCCGAAGCCGCTTTTCTGCGGCGATACGATTCATATCCAGACCGAAGTTCTGGAATTGCGCGACAGTGAGTCTCGCCCGGATAACGGTATCGTGATTTTTTGCCACCGTGCTTTCAATCAAAAAGACGAGCTTGTGGCCGAATGCAAACGATCAGCGCTGATGCTGAGAACGCCCAAATGAACCGCAGCTTCCTGTTCGTTCCGGCCGACAGCGAGCGCAAGATGAAAAAAGCCGGCGATGCCGGTGCCGATGCGTTAATCCTCGATTTG
>CAMYLB010000072.1:0-4702 GCA_947259145.1 uncultured Woeseiaceae bacterium | reverse complement strand
GCCCAAATGAACCGCAGCTTCCTGTTCGTTCCGGCCGACAGCGAGCGCAAGATGAAAAAAGCCGGCGATGCCGGTGCCGATGCGTTAATCCTCGATTTGGAGGACTCGGTCGCGCCAGAAGTGCGACCGGAGGCGCGCCTGATGGCGTCCGAGTACCTGCAGGGCAAGCAAGACGTCTGGGTACGGATCAACCCGTTCGATAGCGAGGACGCTGCCGCCGATCTGGAGGCTGTCATGCCCGCCGAGCCAACCGGCATTGTTCTGCCCAAAGCACGCAGCGCCGCCGATGCCATCGCGTTGTCGCGGCGCATCGATGAACTGGAGCAGCGGCACGGAATCGAACAGGGACAAACCAGAATTATCGTGCTTTGCACCGAGCGGCCAGAGGCATTGTTCACCCTGCACGGCTACGTGGGCGCGACGGAGCGGCTCCTCGGCCTGTCCTGGGGCGCGGAGGATCTCAGTGTCGCAGTAGGCGCCAGCGCCAATCGCGACGAGCAGGGCAACTGGCTCCCTGCCTTCGAGATGGCGCGTTCGCTGTGTTTGCTGGCAGCGGCGGCCGCGGAAGTTACGGCGATAGATACGGTTTTTACGGACTTCCGTGACGCCGAGGGACTGCTACGCTATGCGGAAGGTGCGCGCCGCACCGGATTCAGTGGAATGCTGGCGATTCACCCGGCGCAGGTCGCTGTAATTAATACCGCGTTCGAGCCTTCAACGGCTGAAATCGAACACGCTGAAAGCATCGTCGAGTTGTTCGATGCGAACCCCGGTGCCGGAACGGTCGGGTTGGACGGCAAGATGATTGATCGCCCGCATCTCGCGCAAGCTCAACGGTTATTGGAACGAGCGAAACATACAAAAAACCAAAAATAGAAAGGTGAAGAACCATGGTCGAGCAAATTTATCCGGTTCCGGAAGCAGTGAAGAAACGTGCACTTATCGACGAGGCCAAGTACGAAGCCATGTATGCGCGTTCGATTGAAGACAACGAGGGGTTTTGGGCGGAGCAGGCCCAGCGAGTTGATTGGATAAAACCGTTTACCAAAGTGAAGGACGTATCGTTTGCCAAAGACGATTTGCACATACGCTGGTATTACGATGGCACTTTGAACGTCTGCTACAACTGTGTCGATCGCCACCTGGAGACCAAAGGTGACGATGTCGCCATTCTGTGGGAAGGCGATGACCCGGGGCGGGATCTGACGATCACTTACAACGACTTGCACGGACGTGTGTGCAGGTTTGCTAATTCGCTCAAAGCGCTCGGCACGAAAAAGGGCGACCGCGTAACGATTTACATGCCGATGATTCCCGAGGCGGCGGTGGCAATGCTGGCCTGCGCCCGCATTGGGGCCGTGCATTCGGTCGTTTTTGGCGGGTTCTCGCCCGACGCTCTCGCGGGACGCATTCACGACTGCCAGTCCAACATCGTCATTACCGCGGACGAAGGTCGTCGCGGTGGCAAGCGCGTGCCGCTCAAAGCCAATGTCGATGCCGCAGCTGCCGATGCGAAGGTGACCACGCTCGAAAAAGTTCTGGTCGTCAGAAATACGGGTGCGGATGTCGGCTGGGTCGAGGGTCGTGATGCCTGGCTGCATGAAATCGAGGAGACGGTTGACGCCGATTGCCCTTGCGAGGAAATGGGCGCCGAGGATCCGCTTTTCATCCTTTATACCTCCGGCTCCACCGGCCAGCCCAAGGGCGTCCTGCACACCAGCGGCGGCTATCTCGTTTTCGCAGCAATGACCCACGAATATGTGTTCGACTATCACCCCGGCGACATCTACTGGTGCACGGCCGACGTTGGCTGGGTCACGGGCCACAGCTACATAGTTTACGGGCCGCTCGCCAACGGCGCCGTTACGCTGATGTTTGAAGGCGTGCCGAACTATCCGACCTCATCGCGTTTCTGGGAGGTCTGCGACAAGCACAAGGTCAACATCTGCTACACGGCACCGACTGCGATCCGTGCGCTCATGCGCGACGGGGATGAACCGGTCAAAAAAACGTCGCGCAAGAGCCTGCGCTTGCTCGGCTCGGTAGGTGAGCCGATTAATCCCGAAGCCTGGGACTGGTACTACCGCGTTGTCGGCGACTCACGCTGCCCCATCGTCGATACCTGGTGGCAGACGGAAACGGGCGGCATCCTTATCAGCCCGCTGCCGGGCGCCACGGCGCTAAAACCTGGCTCTGCAACCAAGCCGCTGTTCGGAATCATGCCGGCCATCGTCGATGGTGAGGGCAACGTGCTGGAAGGCGCAATCGAAGGCAACCTGATCATCACCGATAGCTGGCCGGGGCAGATGCGCTCGGTGTACGGCGATCACAAGCGATTTGTCGAGACCTACTTTGTGACCTTCGAAGGCAGCTACTTCACGGGCGACGGCGTACGTCGCGACGAAGACGGCTACTACTGGATCACCGGCAGGGTCGACGATGTCCTGAATGTCTCGGGCCATCGCATGGGAACAGCAGAAGTCGAGAGTGCTCTCGTTTCCCATCCG
This sequence comes from uncultured Woeseiaceae bacterium, assembly GCA_947259145.1. Taxonomy (GTDB): domain Bacteria; phylum Pseudomonadota; class Gammaproteobacteria; order Steroidobacterales; family Woeseiaceae; genus UBA1847. The sequence continues at coordinate 2,195 of CAMYLB010000072.1, read as the reverse complement.
AATGTGGCCGAAGCCGCGGTCGTCGGCTATCCGCACGACATCAAGGGGCAGGGCATTTACGCCTACGTGACCTTGATGGGGGGAGTTGAAGCTACTGATGAACTGCGTGCAGAGTTGCAGAAATGGGTGCGCAAGGAAATAGGACCGATCGCGAAGCCCGATCTGATTCAGTGGGCGCCGGGTTTGCCGAAAACACGTTCCGGAAAAATCATGCGGCGAATCCTGAGAAAGGTTGCCGCGGATGACTTCGGAAGCCTGGGAGACACGTCGACACTGGCGGATCCGGGAGTTGTCGACGACCTCATCGACAACAGGCAGAACCGCGGCTAAGTCCGACGGATCAGGCTTTTTTCTTATCGCCGGGTGGCCGTCCGGCCATGCTGTTGTCCAGCTCCTCGATGAAGCTCTGATCGATCTCGTCGGCGCCTGTTTCTGAGACGGCGTCGACGACCGTCTCTTCCTTGCGTGGCGCCCTGCGCGGGATCGTCCGCGGGGCCAACTTCTGGGTGACCATCAAATCAGACTCGTGGGCGCCCGATTCGTCGTCACTGGGGTGCCTGACTTCCAGACCCTCCCGGTCATGACGCTGGTACTCGGCTACCTGGCGCTCGTAGGCCCTGACAAACTCCTCGCCAAACATCTGCGGGAATCGGCCCCCGCCTTTCTCGGTCATGATCGGGTAGAGATCCCGATAAAGATCCCAGTACTTGGCCTTGTTTGTGAACGCAAACAGTTTGCCGCCAGTCAATGCACGATCGAAACCTTCCTGAAGTTCATCCGGTTCGAAACGTTCGGAGAATTCGATAAATGCGCTGTTCATTGCATCGAGGAATGCATTCTGGTGATTCAGAAGATCGTTGCAGACCTCGCGCACCGCATCCTTGGCCCCCAGGTAATCGCCTTCATCGCCGACCAGTAACTGCTTGATCAGGTCGCCGCGGCTTTCCGAAAACTTCAGGGGATTATTATGCTGCGGCAGTAACGTGGTCTGATCGAGGCGGAACGTATTCTTGAGGTTCGCACGGGCTGCCAACAGCTTGATAACGCCATCGACGAACTCGCTCAGCACATTACCGGCTTTGAGCATCATCTCGGGGCGATTGACCGATGGATGAAGTTCGGCTCGATTGATACCAAGACCGTCCAGGAATGAATCGAATAGATCTTCGGCCGAAACACTGAGTGCTGCTGCTTTCTTGCCGGCGGGCTTCGAATCATTCGCCGCCGGTTCGGACATCGGCCTGGCCTTGGCCTTGGACTTGGACTTGGACTTGGTCTTCGGCTTCGACGATGGCGTGTCCGGGGAATCGCCAAACAGGACGGACTGAAATTCATCGTCGCCCGTAATTTCTTCCTCGTCGAGTAACTTGACGCCCGTCTTCGGCGACACTTCGTCGACGAATTGTTCGACGTGGTCCGGTGCCACCGAGGGCTCTTCGTCGAGCGGCATCGCGAGGCTCTCGCCGGAATCGAGAGACACGGCAAACTCGAAGTCGCCCATGCGCAGTTGATCCCCGTCGAACAGACGCCGCGGATTGCCCCTGCCGATCGGTTCAACCTCGTTGTTGACGTACACGCCGTTACTGCTCGTATCCAGCAGGTAGTACATGCCGGATTTATGATCAATTGTCGCGTGGCGGCCAGAGATATAGCGGTCGGGATCCGGCAATATCCAGTCATTCTCCAACGATCGGCCGATCGTGCCGCCTTCCTCACGGAATTCGCGCTCGGCGTCGTTGCTCACTATTTCGCGGTGCTCGCTGACGATCTTGAGTTGGAGTGCCATACCTGCCCTCTTTGATTCCGATCAATTGTGCAACGAATCAAGGAGATAGGCTGCTACGCAGTTCACATAATCGAAGCCGATTTGCCGCGCTAAAGCCTTGATTTCCGGTAAACTGGCCCATATCCGGGTTTCTCACACCACTGCGGCGCCGATTATGAGTAGCAAGCAACTTTTCAAGGTCGTCTTCATGAGCCAGGGGCAGGTATACGAGATCTATGCCCGAAGCGTTGGTCATGGCGAGCTGTTTGGTTTCGTTGAAGTCGAGGAGCTGGTCTTCGGGGAACGCACGACGCTCGTTGTCGATCCCTCAGAGGAGAAGATCAAGTCCGAGTTCGAGAACGTGCGCCGCACCTACCTGCCCATGCATTCCATCATTCGCATCGACGAAGTGGACAAGCAGGGCGTCAGC
>CAMYLB010000071.1 GCA_947259145.1 uncultured Woeseiaceae bacterium | reverse complement strand
CACATCAACTGAAGATTTCTAGGATCCCCCTATGCGGCGTGCAGTAATTACCGGGCTCGGTGCGGTTTCGTGTATCGGCAATTCCAAGGCAGACATTATCGACTCATTGCGCAATGGACGCTCGGGCATCGTCGCCAATGAGAGCTACAAGGAACTGGGTCTGCGCAGCCAGGTCTCGGGCAGTTGTCACATCGACATTTCCGAGCACATCGATCGCAAGGTGCGTCGTTTCATGGGAGATGCTGCCGCGTTCGCCTACATTGCGATGCAACAGTCGATTGATGACGCGGGTCTTGAGGAATCGGATGTTTCCAACGTGCGTACGGGACTGATCGCGGCATCGGGTGGCGCGTCCAGCCACAATATCGTGGAGAGCGCGGACATACTTCGCGCCCGCGGTGTTCGCAAAGTAGGCCCGTACCGCGTGCCGCGAACCATGGGCAGTTCGGTATCCGCCTGCCTCGCAACACCGTTCAAAATTAAGGGTGTCAACTACTCCATTACGTCGGCTTGCGCGACCAGCGCGCATTGCATCGGCGCGGCGGCCGTGTCGTCGAAGTACAACGACGACCCGGCGAGCGCATCGCGCCCCTACGATGCAACGCGCGACGGATTCGTGATCGCGGCCGGCGCAGGCATGGTGGTTGTGGAAGAGCTGGAGCATGCCAAGGCCCGAGGTGCAAAAATCTACGCGGAACTGGTGGGCTACGGCGCCACATCAGACGGCTACGACATGGTCGCGCCGTCCGGCGAGGGTGCGCTGCGCTGCATGGATCTCGCACGCTCGACGGTCGAAGGGCCGATCGACTACATCAACACGCATGGTACAAGCACGCCTGTCGGTGACGTCAAAGAGGTCGAAGCCATGCAGACCATGTTTGGCGACGACATACCACGTTTCGGTTCCACGAAATCGATGTGCGGGCACTCCCTGGGAGCAACGGGTGCACAGGAAGCCATTCACTGCCTGCTCATGCTGGAAAACGACTTCATCGCGCCGTCAATCAATGTCAACGATCCCGACCCTGTTATTGACGGCACGCCGATCGTAACGACGTGCGTCGAGAATGCCGGGATCAAGACAGCCATGTCCAACAGCTTCGGTTTCGGCGGTACCAACGCAACGCTGGTATTCCAGAAACGTTAGGCCATAATCGGTCTCCATGACAATCGAGACCTTGAGCGAAACGGGCTGTTTCGGTGGCCGTATGGGCTTTTACCGGCACACGTCGACAGCCAACCGCTGTGACATGCAGTTTTCGGTTTTCGTGCCGCCGCAGGCGGCGAAGGGCAAAGTCCCGGTCCTGACATTCTTATCGGGCCTGACCTGCAGCGAAGAGAACTTCATGGTGAAAAGCGGGGCGCAACGCGTGGCAGCGCAGCTGGGCCTGATGCTCGTTTCCCCCGACACCAGCCCGCGTGGCGACGGTGTTCCCGACGACCCCGATGGCGATTACGATTTTGGCCTGGCGGCCGGTTTCTACCTGAATGCAACAGAGGAACCCTGGTCGCGGCACTATCATATGTATGACTACGTGACCAAAGAACTGCCCGGCGCCGTTTTCGATAATTTCCCGGGCGACCCTGAGCGCCACGGTTTAACCGGACACTCGATGGGTGGCCACGGGGCGCTGACAATCGGCCTGCGAAACCCGGGCCAGTATCGATCGTTGTCGGCGTTTGCCCCGATAAGCACGACGCTGCACAGCCCGTGGGGCAGGAAAGCCCTCGGCCATTACCTCGGCAGCGATACTTCAACCTGGCAAATTTATGACGCCTGTGAAGTTGCGCGCAACATTAGCGATGCGTCCGTCTTCGGAAAGATTCTGATCGACCAGGGCGCCGATGATCCCTATCTAGCCGAACAGCTCAGACCCGAGTTGTTCAGAGCCGCTTCGGTCGAGAGCGGCCTGTCCGTCGAACTGCGAATGCACGAGGGGTATGACCACGGCTACTACTTTATCTCTACGTTTATCGAAGACCACCTCAAGCATCACGCCGCCGCTCTCGGCGTCTGACGGATAGTCTGTCCGAATGGAACAGTGGCTCATACTCGGCGTTGCAATGCTGGCCACCGGGGTTATTGCCGGCATTCTCGCGGGACTGTTCGGCATCGGCGGCGGCATTGTCATCGTGCCCGTGCTCGAGGCTGCGCTGGGTTTTCTCGGTGTTGATCCGGCAATTCGCATGCACGTTGCAGTTGCAACGTCGCTCGCGACGATCATTCCGACATCGATTTCGTCGGCACGTGCGCATCATCATCGAGAATCGGTCGACGTCGAGATAGTCAAACGCTGGGCCATATTCATCTTGCTGGGCGCATTGCTCGGAGCCTGGATTGCGTCCCAGGTACACAGCCGGGTCCTGGCCATGGTCTTTGCGACGCTTGCTCTGCTGGTCGCGATGAAGATGGTGTTCCTGCCCGAGACGCGCAACCTGACCGATGGCGTACCGCGTGCGCCCTGGGTCGCTGTGATACCGGCGGCGATCGGTTGTTTTTCCAGCATGATGGGCATCGGCGGCGGGACGTTTTCGGTTATGACGCTGACGCTGTTCAACGAACCGATACACCGTGCGGTCGGCACCGCCGCCTTGTTCGGGCTGGTCATCAGCTTGCCAGCGACGGTCGGCTTTATCGTTGCGGGTTGGGGCGACGTCCGCATACCGCCTGGCAACCTTGGCTATGTCAGCCTGATCGGCTTCGCCTGTATCGCGCCGGCCACGGTACTGGCCGCGCCGATTGGCGCGAAGATCGCCCACGGTCTTTCACAAAAATGCCTCAGTATGCTTTTCGGCGCTTTTCTTCTTATTGTTTCCTTACGACTGTTCTACAGGGCATTCATATGACAGGTTTTCGCCACGGCGTGTTACTTGCGGCACTACTGCTGTCCGCCTGCGGACAGCGCGCGCTGGAGCCTGATGCGGCTATCGTCTGCGATCAATGCGACAGCTGGAATCAGCCGCAGAATCCGTTCCGGGTGCACGGCAATACCTGGTACGTCGGCACCGACGGCTTGTCGTCGATACTCATCGAAAGCGATGACGGACTGATCCTGATTGACGGCGGGTTGCCACAATCGGCAGCGTTGATTGACGAGAACATCCGCGATCTCGGATTCGATACCCGCGACATCAAAGCGATTCTTGTGTCACACGTGCACTACGATCACGCTGGCGGAATTTCTGCCCTGCAGCGTCTCAGTGGCGCCAACGTATTCACGAGCATCGCCGGCAGCGGTCCGCTTGCAATGGGCGTCCTCGCCGACGACGACCCGCAGTACATTGCGGGATCCGACGAAGGTCACTTCCCACCCGTGCGAGAGGTTGTTGCTGTCGAAGATGGCGGGGTCGTTACCGTCGGAACGCTGGACGTCAAGGCGGTCTATACGCCCGGTCACACGCCAGGAAGCATCACGTGGACGTGGCAATCCTGCGCATTGGGCACGTGCTATGACGTTGTCTATGCTGACAGCCTGAGTGCCGTATCGGCCGAAGGATTCCGTTTCACGAGCAGCGGCGTGGCCGACAAACTCATTGCCAGTGCCGGGATCATCGCGGACCTGGACTGCGATATCTTGCTGGTGCCACACCCGTTTTTCTTCGGCATGGACGCCAAGCTCGAGCGGCGTGATCAAGGCAACCCGTTTGTTAACAACCTCGGCTGCGTACTGTATGCCGAATCATCGCTGGACTGGCTGGAACGGCGGCTTGAAGCGGAACGCTCACATTGAATGCTGACTGTGGGTTGTGTCGTCGGGTCCGGCCGAGAATTTCATGACCGGCATCGCGAGCGTCAATAGCCCAATCAATATGATCAACAAGCCGGCCCCCAGTTGCTTGCGGCTCATGAACCGGGAGAGTTTCGATGCGCTGATGCCCGTCATTATCATTGCAGGCATCGTGCCGACGCCGAACGCCAGCATGACCAGGCCGCCGTTAACAGCGTTGGCGGTGGTGGCCGCGAGTAGCAGCACGCTATAAACCAGCCCGCAGGGCAGCCAGCCCCACAGCAATCCGAGGCCAAGCGCTTTCGGCGTGCTGGTGACGGGCAGCAGGCCTTTGGCGGCCGGCGCGATGTGATTCCAGATCTTTGCTCCGGCTTTCTCGACCGGTGCGAGAAAGCGCCAGTTGAAAGCGACCTGTAGTCCGACGATGACAATCAGCAGTCCACTGGCAAAGCGGACGGGCGCCGCAATGTTCGGAATCGCCTTAACAACAGTCTGCCCCAACGATGCGACCACAATGCCGAGGAATGCGTAGCTCAGGATGCGCCCCGTATTGTAGGCGACGGCCATCGGTATCTGCGGACGCAAAGAGGCGACACTCGCGTTCACCGCAAACAGACCGGACAGTCCCGCACACATGCCGAAACAGTGCGCGCTGCCTAACAGGCCGGTGACGAACGCCGCCGCGAGCAGAGGTAAAGCCTCGTTCATGCGGAGTCGCCGTCGTCCGGTTTCTTGTCGTCGTCCATGACGATGCGTACGGCTGGCGTATCCAGGTCGTCAAACTGGCCGCTGCCGACGGCCCAGAAAAATGCCCACACGGCTCCACCCAGCAGCAGCAGTGCGAGTGGGATCAGGACGTAGAGGATAGACATAGGACTCTCTGATTAATCATTTCGTGGCTGCGCCGGAGTCCCTCTAATCGAATCGGCTGAGACGCAGGGCGTTGAGAACGACGATAAGCGAGCTGGCGCTCATGCCAATCGCGGCGAGCCAGGGCGGTACGAATCCGGCGGCGGCCAGCGGCAGCGCCAACGCATTGTATACGATTGCCCACGCAAGGTTCTGGCGAACGATACGCATGGTTTTGCCCGACATTCGAATGGCGGTTGTCACCGGCAGCAGAGACTCGCCCAGCATGATGATATCGGCACTGGTCTGTGCGAGCAGCGCGCCGTGCGCCGGCGCGATGGAAGTGTCGGCGCCGGCGAGAACAGGCGCATCGTTGATGCCATCACCGACCATCACGACACGTTCGCGATTACGTTGCGCCGCTTCGATAATCTCCAGTTTTCGCTGTGGTGTGCATTCGGAATAGAAATCCGCGATGCCAAGGCGCATCGCCAGATCCTTGACGGCATTCTGGTTGTCGCCACTCACGAGTGCCGTTCTGAGCCCCAGGCGATCGATCGCTGAAAGTGTTGCAGCGACATCCGGCCTGAGCTCGTCTTCAACGTCGAACCAGGCAACGAGGTCGCCGTCGACAGCGAGGAAGACATTTGTCGCCGCCGTGTTTGCTGAATCGCCACCATTGGCAGCGCCGCTACCCACGAACTGCGCACTCCCGATGCGCCAGCGACGCCCATCGATTGTCCCGCTGACACCCTGGCCGACCTCGACGTGTTGCCGGGAGACTTTTGGCAGAGAAGCGCTCATTGAAAAAGCCCTCGCGAGCGGATGCGCTGACGCCGTCTCGAGCGCCGCAGCGATTAGCCGGCAGTCGTGCTCTGTCATGGACGAATCGAGCACCATCAACGATTTGATTTCCGGCATCCCTCGCGTCAGCGTGCCGGTCTTGTCGAACATGACGGTCGTGGCGCGGGAAAGCGCTTCAATAGCATTGCCATTGGTCACCAGCAGCCGCAGTTGCGACAGTCGACTGCCCGCCGCAGCAAAAGCAGCCGGCGTCGCCAGCGCCAGGGCGCAGGGACAGGTGACGACGAGCACCGATAAGGTGATGACGAACGCACGCTCCGGCGCCACGAAATACCAGAAAGCGGCGACGATGGCCGCAACGCCCAGCAACGCAATGACGATGTAGCTGGCAACACGGTCGGCAATTGTAACGAACGCCGGTCGTGTGTAGCGCGCGCGTTCACTGAGTCGGCTGATTGTTCCGAGCGTTGTGTCGCCGCCGGTCCTGGTTACCCGCATCTCGATCAGTCCATCGAGATTGACGCTGCCCGCGGCGATGAGATCACCGGTGGATTTGAGCTGTGGCCTGGCTTCACCTGTCAGTAGAGCCTCATCGACGCTCGTGCTTCCGCTTTCGATAATGCCGTCCGCCGGTATTGCGTCGCCGGCGCGTATCAGCACGCAGTCGCCGGCGATTAGCTGGCTGACGGGCACAACGGATTTGCTGTCACCTTCGATGCGCGTCGCTGTATTCGGAAGCTTGGCGGACAACGCTGCGCTGCGATCGATGGAACGATGTCGCGCCCGCATTTCGAGAAAGCGACCGAGCGTAAGGAAAAAGACAAACATCGTTACCGAATCGAACCAGACCGCCTCGCCGTTGGTAAACGTGGCGTAAACCGATGCGGCGTACGCGCTGCCAACCGCTATCGATACAGGCAGGTCCATGCCGGGCTTTCTCGCAACGAGTCCACGCCAGGCCGCCGCGAAGAAAGGCCGAGCCGCATAGAAAACGACAGGTGTCGTGACCACGAAACTGACCAGGCGCAGGAAGTGCTGCATATCGCGATCGATACCCTGAAATTCACCGGCATAGAGTCCGACGGCGAACATCATGACCTGCATCATGCCGAGTGAGGCGACCAAAAGGCGCTTCAGCGCCATGCGTTGTTCGATGAGTTCGGGGCGGGTCGCATTTTCTGGCGCCAGCGGCTGCGGTTGGTAGCCGAGTTGGGCCAGTGCTGCCAGGATGGCGGAGAATCGCGCGTCCGCCAGGCGCCAGCGTACCCGCAGGCGATGTGTAACCGGGCTGACGTCAACCGAATCGATACCTGGCAGTTTTTTGAGCGTCGTCTCGATCAGCCAGCTGCAAGCGGCACAGTACATGCCGCCGACGTAGATCGTGGTTTCGGCATGATCGCTGCCGCGTTCGGCGAACGCGGCCAGCATGTCTTCGCTGTCGAATACCTGCCACTCGGCGGTTTTGGCAGGTGGCCGACCGACGCCCGGGTCGGGCGCGTCACGCAGGCTGTAGTAGCGGCTCATGCCTGAGTCGCGAATGAGTTCCGCGACCGCTTTGCAGCCGGGGCAACAAACCGGTCGCCGGTCGCCCTCGATATCGACTATGAGATCGCAGTCAGCAGGAACGGGCAGCGCGCAGTGAAAGCAGGTACCGGTGTCCTGTCCTTTAGCGGCCGTCGTCATGGCGTGCTTTGGCGGGGCGCAGTGTCATGCGGGGTTCGCCCTGCCAAACACCTGCAAGGCGCCAGTCGTCGCCCGATTTCAATGTCACGTACCAGCGCCCGTCAGGGATGTCGACAAAATAACCGGACCAGACCGGGTTGCCGGCTGCATCGGGTAGCGCGCGGTGCAGCGTAATCAGTTGATCGCGATCAGCAAACGCCGGGTGTGAAAGTTCAAGTTCGAGGGCCGCAGGCACAGACTTGAAATCGCCGGAACGCATCGCCGCCTGTACAGCGCCGGTATCAAGATTCACTTCAATCAGTGCCGCGAGATTCAGTTCCGTGGCGAGTTGCTCGGCATTCACGCGGCGCGCTGCAACGATCTGCATGCCGTCATCGGACTGGACCACTAGCGAATCTGTCGTTTGCAACGATATCCAGACCGTGGTCAGGCCCGCGACGACCGAAGCGGCCGGCAGGGCAATAATGAACCATGGCCAGAATTGCCGGTACCAGGGCTGGGTGTCTTCGCGAATCATAAAACTTAGCGCATCGGGCCGATGAAGCGGCTATCTTCCGCCATAACGACCGAGGAGTCATCAGTCGCTGCGATGCTAAACAGGATTTCATTGACGCCGTAGGCATCGTCGCGCCGTGCGCGTACACGGACCGGAAGCGAAAGGACGCCGCCGCCATCAACGCGCACTTCGTCGTCTACACCATCGAGCACAACGCTCTCCAAGCCGCTGACAGTGACGACAAAACTTCGGGCATCGTTGCTCTGGTTGATGATTTTGAGTGTGTAGATGTTCTCGACGAGGTTGTCCGCAATCTCCCGATACAGGGAATTTCTGTCCCTGATGACGTCGAGGATAACGGGTGTGCGCGATGCCATCGCGATAACAAGGCCACTCACGAGTATCAGCAGAAGCGTCGCGTACACAAACATCCTTGGTCGAAGCACCTGGGTCGCCTCATTTTTCAGACTGTGTTCAGTTGTGTAACGCACGAGTCCACGCGGGTAATTCATCTTGTCCATGATGGAATCGCAGGCGTCGATGCAGGCGGCACAGGCGATACATTCGTACTGCAGGCCCTCGCGAATATCGATTCCGGTTGGACACACCTGCACGCAGAGTTGACAGTCGATACAGTCACCCAGTCCCGCTTCTTTGGGGTCGACCGATCGTTTGCGACTACCACGCGGCTCACCGCGCGTCTCGTCATAGGAAATAATCAATGTGTCTTTGTCGAACATTGCGCTCTGGAATCGGGCGTACGGACACATGTACTTGCAGACCTGCTCGCGCATGTACCCGGCATTGCCGTAGGTGGCAAAGCCATAGAACAGACCCCAGAAAAGCGTCGAGCCGCCGACGCTTAACTCGAGAATATCGAGGCCGAGTTCGCGAACCGGGGTGAAATAGCCGACAAACGTGAAACCGGTCCACATCGAAAACGTAATCCACAGAAACTGCTTCGACGCCTTCTTCCTGAACTTCGTGATCGACCACGGGGCTTTATCGAGCTTCATGCGCTGCGAACGAGTGCCCTCGGTGAACTGCTCCATCCAGATGAAAGCTTCGGTCCATACCGTTTGCGGGCAGGCGAAGCCACACCACAGCCGGCCGGCGAGTGCGGTGAAGAAGAACAGCGAGAGTGCCGCGATGATCAGCAGCAACGCGAGGTACGGAAAGTCCTGCGGCCAGAGCGTCAGGCCGAGCAGGTAAAACTTGCGTTCTGGCAAATCGAACAGAAACGCCTGGCGGCCATCCCACAGCAACCAGGGTGCGGCGTAGAACAAGCCGAGTAAGATCGTGGTCGCAAGTTTGCTCAACTTGTCGAAGCGGCCGCCGATCTCTCGCGGGTAGATCTTCTCCGCGCTCGCGTACATTCCGGCGCTTTCTGGTTTGTTCATTTCGGTCGGCGTTTAGCGTCGCGTTTGGGGGCGGTACGGACGAGAAAAGCTGTTACGCCTGCACAAAGCGCGCACAGCACCCAGAAGAAGAAGAAACCCGCCGCGTAGCCGGCATCACGACTGAGATCCAGATCTTCATCAAGCATGCCGCCGAGTTCGACGGGATCGAAGACGGCGAAGAAAATCATGGTGGCTACTGCGGCGCTCAGAAATGATATCCAGATGACCGTAAAAACCGCTTGTTTGTCACGGCTCCATTGTTTCGCACCACGGTACTCTTCGTCGATCATTCGTGGCAGGACTCTAATTCGACAAGCTGTAGATATATGCCGCCAATATCTTGGTACGGTTCTCGCCAAGCAGATCGCCGTGTGCCGGCATCATGTTGTTACGACCCTTGACGATGGTGGTATAGACAGCTTCGTCCGAGGAGCCATAAAGCCAGATGTCGTCCGTCAGGTTGGGCGCACCGAAAATCTGGTTGCCCGTACCGTCAGCGTTGTGGCAGGCGCTACACAAAGCCAGGAACATCGGTTTTGCGCTCATCGCGGCGGCGTCCGGCTCGACCAGTCCACTAAGGCTCCTGACATACGTGACCATATTGTCGATGCCCTGTTCGCCGCCGAGCGCCGGTGCCAGGACCGGCATGACGCCGTTGCGACCGTTCTTCAGCGTCGCAGTCAGCGCCGCCTCCGAATTGCCCCACAGCCAGTCGTTGTCGGTCAGGTTCGGGTACCCGGTCGCACCGCGAGCGTCCGAGCCATGGCAGGTCGTGCAGTAGCTGGCGTACAGGCTCTTGCCCAGCTTGTTCGCGTCAGCATTTTTCGAAAGCGCTTCGAAATCCATGGTGGCGAAGTTTTCGTAGATCGGCTCGTATCGACTTGCCGCGGCCTGCATTTCAGACTCGTACTGGCCTTGCTGTGACCAGCCCAGCGTTCCCTCCCAGCTGCCCAGGCCGAACACGACCAGGTAGCCCACGGAGGTACAGCCACCACTTCGGAGCGGGGTTATTCCACTCCTCGATATCACCGTCCCATTTGTGGCCGACCAATTCGTCGTCCTTGATGTTTTGCGGGGCCTGCTTTGCAGACCAGCCGACGAGCAAAGCACACCAAATGACGAAGACTATCGTGCCAGCAGCAACGAACCAGTGCCAGAATGCAGGCATCAGATCTTCTCCCGCTCGTTATTAGAAATAGGGTGGTCCTCTTCCAGCGGCAGCGCCGCGGAAGCATCGAAATCCGCTTTGCGTCGGCTGCTCCAGGCCCAAACCCATATGCCGATGAAGGCAAAAAATATTATTGCCGTGAGAACTGCGCGTATGTCGTTAACATCCATCGATTCTTACCTGCGATCCCGGCGGTTGGTTCCTAACTCCTGCAGGTACGCGACGATCGCGTCCATCTCGGAGCGGCCCTGAACGGCGGCTGCCGCGCCGGCAATCTGTTCGTCGGTATAAGGGTCGCCAAGGAACCTGAGCGCTTTCAACTTGGTGGTGATCAGGTCCGGGTCAACCGTGTTCTCGAGTAGCCACGGGTAACCGGGCATGTTCGATTCCGGCACCAGCGCACGCGGGTCCGTCAGATGCAGACGGTGCCAGTCATCGCTGTAACGACCGCCCACGCGGGCAAGATCGGGACCCGTCCGTTTGGATCCGAACTGGAAAGGTCGGTCATACACGGTTTCACCGGCGGTCGTAAACGGGCCATAGCGTTCTGTTTCACTGCGGAACGGCCGAATCATCTGCGAGTGGCAGTTGTAGCAACCTTCCCGCACGTAGATGTCGCGGCCCGCCAGTCGTAACGGACTGTAGGGCTCAATACCCTCGGCCGGCTCGGTGGTATCAGCACTGAACATCAACGGGATAATTTCGACCAGCCCGCCGATGCTGATCGCGACAACGATCAGTACCATCATGAGGCTCAGGCTTTTTTCAATTGTCTCGTGGCGCATAGTTAGTGTCCTGTTCCGTTACGCCGGTTCCAGTACCGCTACGGGCACCGGTTTCTTTTCGCTTACGGTCTTCCAGACGTTGTAAGCCATGATGATCATGCCCGAGAAAAACAGCAGGCCGCCGAGCAGCCGGATGAAGTGGTAAGGCTCAACCGCTTTGAGCGACTCGACGAACGAATAGGTCAGCGTGCCGTCGTCGTTAACCGCGCGCCACATCAGGCCTTCGGTGACGCCGGCGATCCACATGGGAACGGCATAGAGCACAACACCGATAGTTGAAGTCCAGAAGTGCACGTCGATGAGCTTTGTGCTGTACATGGCCTCGCGGTTATAGAGTCGCGGAATGAGCGAATAGAGTGAGCCAATGGTCATCATTGCCACCCAGCCCAACGCGCCGGAATGCACGTGGCCGATCGTCCAGTTTGTATAGTGAGACAGGGCATTGACGGTCTTGATCGACATCATCGGGCCTTCGAACGTAGACATGCCGTAGAAGGATAGCGCCACGATCATGAACTTCAGTATCGGGTCGGAGCGCAGCTTATGCCAGGCGCCCGACAGCGTCATCATGCCGTTGATCATGCCGCCCCAGGACGGTGCCAGCAAAATGATAGAGAACACCATCCCCAGTGTCTGGGCCCAGTCCGGTAGCGACGTGTAATGCAGGTGATGCGGACCAGCCCACATGTAAATGGCAATCAGGGACCAGAAATGCACGACCGACAGACGATACGAATAGACGGGCCGACCCGCTTGCTTGGGGACGAAGTAGTACATCATGCCCAGGAAGCCGGCCGTCAGGAAGAAGCCGACGGCGTTATGGCCGTACCACCATTGCACCATGCCATCCACGACGCCTGTGTAGATGCTGTAGGACTTGGTGGGGGATACCGGTATGGCGAGGTTGTTGATGATGTGCAGTACGGCAATCGTGATGATAAATGCGCCATAGAACCAGTTGGCGACGTAGATGTGCTTAATGCGCCGCTTATAAATGGTGCCGAAGAATACGATCGCAAAAGCCACCCAGACGACCGCAATCAGCAGGTCGATAGGCCATTCGAGCTCGGCGTACTCCTTCGACTGGGTGATGCCGAGCGGCAGCGTAATGGCTGCCAGCACGATGATCAGCTGCCAGCCCCAAAACGTAAATGCGGCCAGCTTGTCGAAAGCTAGCCGCACATGGCAGGTACGCTGCACGACATAGTACGCCGTCGCAAACAGGGCGGAACCGCCAAATGCGAATATCACGGCATTGGTGTGCAATGGCCGCAGCCGACTGTAGGTCAGGAAGGGCAGATCGAAATTTAGCTGTGGCCAGATCAGTTGCGCGGCGATGAAGACGCCGACGAGCATGCCAACGATGCCCCAGACGACCACCATGATCGAAAACTGACGCACTACTTTGTCGTTATAAGACGCTGCTGTGTCCAACGCGAGGACCCCTGTGTGCTGTTGATTTGTGTGGCTGCGAGGTGCCCAAGCGGCGATACTGGCCGTTGGCAGGCGCGGCTCCTGTTTATTTAAGCGCGCCAGTATAGCCTCGTACCGGTGCAGCAGGCTATCAACACACCGTAGCCCTTCGTATAGGGGACGATACGTATGGCGCTGGTGGCGCAACATATGTCCAGTTTGACGGCCCTGACGCCCTATAATCGGATGCCGACACTTTGCCGAAGAAAATCATGAAAAAAATCCCGCTGCCTGCCGATATTGTCAGCGAAATACTGAACGCATCTGCTGACGCGACGATCATCTCGGATCAGCACGGCAAAATCCGGGTCACAAACAAGGCCGCCAAAGAGATGTTCGGGTATGACTCCGATGAGCTCATTGGCGAGCCGATCGAGGTGCTGATACCGAAAGAGCAACGCGGCAAACATCATGAGCTGCGCGCCTCATACCACGAGGCGCCAAGAGCACGGCCAATGGTTTCGGGCCTGGAGATTTTCGGCCGCCGTAAGGACGGTAGCATTTTTCCCGCCGAAATCGGCCTGAGCCCGATCGAAACAGATGATGGCCTGGTCGTTACTAGCACGATTCGACTGGTCGATAGTGTCGACGATACTGAGGCTTATTTCCGGAACCTGCTCGAATCGGCCCCTGACGCCATGGTCATCATTGACGAGCAGGGCAAAATCGCGATCGTAAATGCGCAGGCGGAGAAAATGTTCGGCTACGCGCGGAACGAGATACTGGGGCACACGATAGAGACCCTGTTACCCGAGCGCCTGCGTAAACAGCATGTCTCGCACCGCAACACGTTCATCGCCGACCCGAAGCTGCGGCCCATGGGAGAGGGTATGGAACTCGTCGCCAGGCGCAAGGACGGCAGTGAGTTTCCTGTGGAGATCAGCCTCAGCCCGGTAAAAGCGGCCGGCGGGCCGTTCGTGTCCAGCGTTATCCGCGACGTCACCGAGCGCAAACGCATGGAGAACGATATCATTGCGGCCCGTCAGGAAGCCGAGCGTGCGAACAAAGCGAACAGCGCGTTTCTCGCCGCGGCAAGCCATGATCTTCGCCAGCCCGTGCAGGCCCTGAGCCTGCTGAACGGCGCACTCAGGCGCACGGTCACGGA
This sequence comes from uncultured Woeseiaceae bacterium, assembly GCA_947259145.1. Classification (GTDB taxonomy): domain Bacteria; phylum Pseudomonadota; class Gammaproteobacteria; order Steroidobacterales; family Woeseiaceae; genus UBA1847. The sequence continues at coordinate 7,864 of CAMYLB010000071.1, read as the reverse complement.
CGAGCGAGCGCTCGAGATGATCGATTATCAGCAGCACTCGTTGACGGCAATGACCAATCTCCTCAACTCGCTGCTCGACATCAGCCGGCTGGACGCGGGAGCCGTTTCGCCGGAGCTCGAGGAGTTTCCAATACGCCGGCTTATCGATCGACTGTCAGACGAATTCGCTCGTCAGGCGCAGCATCAGGAACTTGAGTTTTCCTCGTCAGCCAGTGATCGCTTTGTCTGCAGCGACCCGAATCTGCTCGCGGAGATTATTCAGAACTTCGTGTCGAACGCGATTCGCTACACCGACAAGGGCAGCGTAACGCTACGCTGCGTTGATGGCGACGGATTCTGCCGCATCGAAATCACCGATACCGGCATCGGTATCGATGCAGACCAGCTTGACGAGATTTTCCGGGAGTTTCACCAATGCCAGGCGCCGGGAGCGAGCAAGGAGGGGTTTGGCCTGGGACTCGCTATCGTGAAGCGACTGGCGGACCTGCTGAAAGTAGAAATCGATGTGGTTTCGGAGCTTGGCAAAGGATCGTGCTTCAGTGTCACAATTCCCACCGTTGAAGGCGAAGTCACTACCAGTGACGAGGAAGTATCCGCCACGAGAGCCAGTGAACCGACATCGACCGGCCTGATCATCCTCATTGAGGATGATGTTACCGTCGCGAACGCGTGGGGTCTGCTGCTCGAGGGGGAAGGATTTAAGGTTGCCACGGCGGCGTCTGCAACCGAGGCCAGCGCGCTGTTAAAGCACCTGGACGAGGTGCCGCTGCTGCTGATCTCCGATTTTCACCTGCTCGACGGATCGACGGGCGCGCAGGCCGTTAGCGCCATTCGTGAATTCTATGAGGTCGAGATACCGGCGTTCATTGTCAGTGGCGATACGTCCAAGGTCGTCAAGGACGCGCGACTGCTCGACAACTGCACGCTCATGAGCAAGCCGATCGACACGAACAGGCTGTTGTCCGCAGCCCGGCATGCGATACGCACCGGCCAGGTCCCGCAGGACTAGTTCAGGTAGGCCAACCAGCTTGCCGGCGATTTCGACAAGGCGACGCCCACGACATAGGTGAACGCGGACAGGGCGCCGACGAAGGAAAACAACCTGACTTTACGTGTTGATCCACGACGAATGGCGACTGCTCCAAGCAGTATGTAAGCGATCAAGCCGGCGAACTTGGCCAGCAGCCAGCTTTGTGACAACGGGTTCAGCGACAGCAGCACCAGCATCATTATCCCGGACCCCAGGAAGACCGTGTCCAGGATGTGTGGTCCGATGCGGGTCATGCGCCGCTGCAATCTGCCGGAGTTTGTCATCATCCAGTAGCCTCGAAGGACGAAACCGCTAATGGTCAGCAGAGCCAGCAGGGTGTGAATATTCTTGATAGACAGATAGCTCACGGCGCCGCAATCATGTCACAGAAATTTCCCGTGTAAACTGGAACGGTATACGGGTAGGTACCTATGGCCTCGTCGGGCGGCGCTGTCACAGTGCGGGTGGGTAAACAGTCGATGTTCGGATACTCCTCAATGCGCTTGTATTCTCTTCGTTCTGAGAGGCTTGCCGCTGCTTCGGTGGCAGGCTTTTTGCTATGCGTGGCCACCGCCGCGCACGCCCAACAGGCGCCCGGGAACGCGCACGACGACGAATTGCTGGACCAGGTCGTCGTCGTCGCCAACAAGGACGAGCGCTCGATCCGCGAGATCGCGGCAAATGTCACGGTGCTGAGCAGGGCGGATTTGAGCAACGAGATGGCGACTTCGCTCAGCGATGTGTTTCGTTACGTCCCGGGTGTGGATTACGAAGCGGCCGGGGCGCGCTTCGGTACCGAGGGCATCAACATCCGCGGCATCGGCGGTAATCGTGTGGCCATACTCGTTGATGGCGTACCGCTAACGGACCAGTTCGATACGGGCAGTTTCTCGAACGCGACGCGCGACTTCATCGACGCCGGCCTCGTCCAGAGCATCGAAGTCCTGCATGGCCCGGCGTCCGCCCTTTACGGCAGTTCAGCGATCGGCGGCGTCGTTGCCGTGCGTACACCCGACCCGGGCGACCTCGTCGGCGACAAAGGCTTCGGCGGCGATTTTCTGGGCACCTGGCGTGATGCGGATCAAAGCCGGCAGGCGCAGGCGATGTTCGCAATTGGAGATCGCTCGCGCGGACTGATGGCGGGCTTTAGCTGGCGCGATGGCGAGCAGCTGGACTCCGCTGCGGGGCCGGATGGCATTGACACGAAAGACCGGGAGCGGCAGACGGCGCTCGTCAAGTTTGTCGCCGATGATCCCTGGGGCCGCACCTGGCGGGCCAGCGTCATTCACCAGGATTCGCATACCCTGTCCGACCTGAATTCGGTGCTCGGCAGAGGACGCTATCGATCGACGACCGCGCTGGAAGGCGATGACTCCTATGATATGGATGTCATTAACCTTGCTTATGAATTCGGATCGTCCGACGGCTGGATCGATGCCGGTATCGTGCGGGCGTTTTATGAAACGGCCGACATCGAACAATACACATTGGACGAGCGCGCGGCAGCGTCGACGCCGGTCTCGATCGACCGCTTCTTCTCGTATGATCAGGAGATACGTGGCGTCGAGCTGAACCTGTGGAAGAATTTCACGAGTGAGTTCGTGTCACATCGCCTGGGCTTCGGGCTCGAGTATCGCGACCGCCTTACTGAGGAGTACCGGGACGGATTGTCGACCGACCTGGCGACGGGCTCGCAGACCAACATACTTTTGGGCGAAGTTTTCCCGCTGCGCGACTTTCCGGTCAGCAAAACGACAGAGACGGCGGCGTTTGTTGAAGACACGATCAGCGTCGGCGACTGGACTATCGTCGCCGCTGTCCGGGCCGACCGTTTCGACTTGTCGCCACGAACTGATGCGATCTACCTCGAGGATTATCCGAGCTACGAAATTGTCAGCATCGATGAATCCGAGCTGTCGCCCAAACTGGGTGTCATTTATAGCGTGACGCCGGGCATCGACGCCTATGCCCAGTATTCGCATGGCTTCCGCGCGCCACCGTATTCGGATGCCAACATCAGCCTGGACATGCCGTTTTTCGCTTATAGGGCAATTCCGAACCCGGGTCTCAAATCGGAGTCGTCAGACGGCTTCGATATCGGATTGCGCTGGCACGGCGTTCGTGCGTCGGCACGTCTTTCCGTATTTCGCACCGAATACGCGGACTTCATAGAATCCAAGATCAATCTCGGCCTGGACCCTGTCAGCGGCTTCACGTTGTTCCAGTCGCAGAATATTTCAGCAACCGAAATCGAAGGAGTTGAGGCGGGCTGGACGAGCCGCTTTGGCAAGAACGAGTCCTTCGGCTTTGATGGTGCGGCTTACTATGCGCGCGGCAACAACAAAGACAACGGCCAGGCACTCAATTCTGTCGGGCCCGCGCAGGCCACGGCGGGATTCAGCTGGTACTCCGCCGACGAAACACGGCAGCTGCGACTCAAAGCTACGTTTACCGATGCCTACGACCGACGCGACGAAACCAAAGGCGAGGTGTTCAAACCTGCCGGTCACGCTGTTTTCGATCTGTACCTGACTCAAGCGCTGGGCGCACGCGCCGTTGTACGAGCGGGGCTGCGCAATCTGACAGACCGTACCTACTGGAACTGGTCCGATGTACGCAGTCTGGCGCCGAATGATCCCGTTCTTCCTTACCTTGCTCAGGCCGGACGCAGCGCGTCATTCAGCCTGAACGTGGTCTGGTAAATGCTTGTCAAGACAACACTTAAGGAGTGCATGTCATGAAATTGAAGAAACTGAGCTTGCTGTTGGCCGTGCCTTTGCTGGGACTGTCGCTTGGCGCCTGCTCAAATGACGCAGCTGACGATTCAGTCAAAGCGGCTGGCGATACCGCCGTGCACACGGCTGAGGCCGCTGTTGCCACCGTCGATGAATTGATGGCAAAAGGCGAACGCGTCTACAACGCGAACTGCGCCGCCTGCCATCAGCCGAACGGCAAGGGCCTGACCGGTGCGTTTCCACCACTGGCCGGTTCCGATTACCTGAAAGGCGATCGCAAGAAGGTCATGACGGCGGCGCTGTTCGGATTGTCAGGACCGATCACGGTCAACGGTGTTGACTACAACGGCGTCATGCCAAGCATGGGCTATTTGCCCGACGAGGATCTCGCCGCGGCGCTGACCTACGTGTTCAAGTCCTGGGGTAATGACGGTGCTGCCGTCAGCGCCGCTGAAGTCGCGGCCCTGCGGGCAGAACTGGGCAAGGGCGATCGAGCCGCCGGCGAGCGTCACCAGGGTGCTACCGAAGGTGAGCTCAAGTATCAGGGTGCGCCGTCCGCGATCTCCGGTGAAGATACGCGCCAGATCATGGCAGCCGGCGGTCCGGTGTTGAGCAAGGCCGAGTTCGGCACCGCGACGAAACTCTATTTCCAGCGCTGCGCTGGTTGTCACGGCGTCCTTCGCAAAGGTGCAACAGGCAAACCACTGACGCCCGACATTACGAAAACAAAGGGTACGGAGTACCTCAAAGCGCTGATCACCTACGGTTCACCGGCCGGTATGCCGAACTGGGGTACCTCGGGAGAAATGACGCCGGAACAGATCGACATCATGGCGCGGTTCCTGCAGCAGGAGCCGCCGGCACCGCCGGAATTTGGCATGCCAGAAATGCAGGCCAGCTGGAAACTGATGGTGAAGCCGAAAGATCGTCCGAACAGCCCGCAGCACAAGCGCAACATCGACAACTTCTTTGCGGTGACTCTGCGTGACGCCGGCAAAGTCGCGATCATCGACGGCGATACGAAAGAAGTCTTCAGCATCGTGCCGACCGGGTACGCGGTGCATATTTCGCGTCCGTCGGCATCCGGCCGGTACATGTTCACGATCGGTCGTGACGCCAAGGTCGACATGATCGACCTGTGGATGAACCCGCCGCAAATCGTTGCCGAAATCAAGGTTGGTCTTGAGGCACGTTCTGTCGAGACGTCGAAGTACAAGGGGTACGAAGACAAGTATGCGATAGCCGGCGCTTACTGGCCGCCGCAATACGTGATCATGAATGGCGACACGCTCGAGCCTTTGAAGATCGTCTCGACGCGCGGCATGACAGTTGACACGCAGGAGTATCATCCGGAACCTCGCGTCGCCGCGATCGTGGCTTCGCATGAACACCCGGACTTCATCGTCAACGTTAAGGAAACGGGACACATATTGCTGGTGGACTACAGCAATATCGATGACCTGGCCGTAACCGACATCGGCGCCGCGAGATTTCTTCACGACGGTGGCTGGGATCGCACCAAGCGATACTTCCTGACGGCGGCCAACCAGTCGGACAAAGTTGCGGTGGTCGATTCCAGGGAACGCAAGCTCGTCGCCCTCGTCGATGTGACCAAGACACCACATCCGGGGCGCGGTGCGAACATCGACGATCCGAAATTCGGGCCGGTTTGGGTAACGAGTGCACTGGGCAATGCCAACATTTCGTTCCTCGGTACCGATCCCGAAGGAAACCCCAAGAACGCGTGGAAGAATGTCCGCACCGTGGACGGCATGGGCGGAGGATCTTTGTTCGTCAAATCACACCCGAACTCCAGGAACCTCTGGGTTGATGCCCCGTTGAACCCGGATGAAGCCTTCAGCCAGAGTATTGCCGTGTTCAATATTGACAACCTCGACGCGGGTTTTGTAACTCTGCCGATTGCTGAGTGGGCGGACCTGGGCGAAGGCCCGAAACGAGTCGTACAGCCCGAATACAACAAGGCAATACAACAAGGCAGGTGACGAAGTCTGGTTCTCGGTCTGGAGTGGCAAGGAACAGGAATCGGCGATCGTTGTTGTCGACGACAAGACGCGTAAGTTGAAGGCTGTCATCAAGGGGCCGGATATCGTGACGCCGACAGGCAAGTTCAACGTCTACAATACTCTGCACGATATCTATTAACCGCGGTTTTGGAAGGGACAGTAAAAGGAACAACTTAGACGTTCGGGCTTGCTTTCTCGTTCATGCAGAAGGCCAGGCAATGGCGCGTGACAGAAAGCGGCACCGAACGGTGCCGCGCCGGAGCGTTTAAGCTCCGGCTACTAAGATCCTGGTAGGAATCAGGCGGCTTCGTGATTGTCGAGATCGACCGGGGTCTTGAACCAGTCAGGCTTGATGATCAATAGATCGCAGGGCAGATGCTCGAGAGTGCGTTCCGCCGTTGCCCCGATGAACAGGCGTTTCCAGCGATTCCTGGCGACGGCACCCATGACAACGACATCGGCCTTCAACTGGTCCGCGATTATCGGCAGCTCTTCGTGCGTCAAGCCGGCAACGAGGTGTGCTCTGCCATCCTCGAGTTTGTGAAACTCGGTTATTTCCCTGAATCGCTTCTGGTGATCTTCATGCATCTGTTTCTCGATCTCATCGAACGGCAATGACACCGGGATGTAGGCATTCGCTGTTGCGGTTGCGACAGCGATGCGCGGATCATAGGAATGGAATGCATGCAGTTCGCCACCGACCTTGTCGGCCAGCGCCTTGCTGATGTGCAGGATCTCGTCGTCCAGCGCGGCAGGTTTGTCGTGCTGATGCATCGGGTCTATTGCGGCAACGAATACGGGCGGCTCTGCAAAGTCAATTGGCTTCACCAGCCATAGCGGCAACGGGCAGGTGCGAATCAGGTTCCAGTCTGTGTTCGTCAGTAACACTCTCGCGACTGCAGAGTGATGATGCGTATCCTTGACGATAAGGTCGGCCTTGCTTTCGACAGCGCGCCTCACGACGCCTTCATAGAGGGGGTGATCCCAGAGAGCCGTAGACTTCACGACAATTCCGTCCGCTCGCAGCGGTTCGGCCAGTTTTTCGAGATACTTCTCATGACTCTGGATTACTTCGTCGCGCGCTTTTTCGAGCGACGGAGAATCGAACAAGCGGTCGCCACTCAGGTACTCATTGTAATAGCAAACGAGTAATTCGAGTTCTGCACCATTTTTCTTTGCCAGCCAGGCCGCGCGGCGTAACGCCGGCTGATCCTCGGTTGTCGGATCGACAACCGCGAGGATTTTAGATATTTCTTTCATTTCACACCTGACGCGTAAGTCGAAGGGTCAACTGGGCCTCCTCATGAGGATACGCGTGGCAAAATGGCTTTCCATACGGCGACATGCCTAGCCTGTCTCGGTTACTACTTATTTTGTCGTAAGTGGTTTTACTCATTTCGAAATGGCTTGCTTTAGGATTAGATGAACACATTATTGATTGAGGGAGGTCGGCATGTCGGCCGCATCACACGAGGCGTTGCGAGCAGAGCTCGAGCATAAGAAGCAGGAGCTGACGTCGCGCCTTGAGCGCATATCGGCGAACCTCCGTCGCGGCTACGAGGCCGACTCCAAAGAGCGAGCCAAAGAACTCGAAGACAACGAGGTTGTCGACGCACTGGGCAATGAAGCGCGCACAGAGATCGCCAAGATTTCCGCCGCTTTACGGAGGCTGGATGCGGGCGTTTTCGGTACCTGCACCGAATGTGGAATGCCCATTGAGGCGGGGCGGCTCAAGGCCTATCCCTATGCAGATGAGTGTATCGAATGCGCGAAGTTTGATGAGAAGCGCCGCGCGCGCCAGTAACATCAGGCGGTCATGTGCATTTTGACGAGATCAGCGAGTGATCTTGCCTGCATCTTCTCCATAACCCGGGCGCGGTGGATTTCCACCGTGCGCTGGCTGACGCCCAGTTCGTAGGCGATGACTTTGTTGGGTTTGCCGGTAACCACAAGGTCGAAGACCTCACGCTCACGGTTGGTTAGCCGATCAAGCCGGCCCGCAACCTCGGCATGATGCTGCTGCGCCTCGCGGCGTTCCTCGTCGGTTGCCAGGGCGTCGCGAATCCGGTCCAGTA
>CAMYLB010000070.1:1806-4188 GCA_947259145.1 uncultured Woeseiaceae bacterium | reverse complement strand
TTCGTCTGTGCGCGTCGACGTGCGTTTCTTCCGAAATTTTCGGGCATACAAGTCCTCGGCCATGATGGCCTCGTCCTCACTGCGCGGTTTCTCAATGCAGCGCAGAAGGAGCTGTTCCGCGACGCTGCGCTCATCAAGCGCCAACAAGACTCGAACAAGGCGCTCCGAGCACTTGGCAGACTCGCCAAGCGCGTACACTAGCCGCGCAGCGGACAAATCACCAGAACGCTCCAGCTCACGACCCAGCTTATATGCAAGCTTGTCCCTGGCGCTTGCGCTGCTCGCGAAGTCTGGTTCGGGCCAGCTCGATGTGTCGTCGGCCAGGCTCGCCAGGCCCACTGCGTCAGCCGAATTCAATCGATGCAACTGCAGCAAATAAAAGTAGTTTTGTTGTGCTTCCAACCGGTCTGAATAACGCGGCTCGTAGTTTTCACTGAAGTCCTGGGTACGCACCAGACCCAGATCGCGCATGGTGAACTGAGACAGCCCATCCTGTACCCGACCGAAATACAGAAATAACATGTAGCGAATTTCGTCGCCACGACGCTGAACAAGCAGGCGATCCGTATTCAGCCTTGCCATGAACTCGCTGGCGGAGCAGTGCTCCCTCGCAAATTGAACCAGCTCGCCCTTCTTTAGTGACCGGCTCATGCCGGTGTACATGGGTTGCAACACGCTACTGATTTCTGATTTGGTCAGGTGGCTTAACACGTGAAGATAGTGCTGCTCTTGGGGAGCACCCGCCCAGCCCTCATCAGTCAGATCGCGCACTACGGTTCGCGTATCTCCGAGCTCCGGGTATCGCAACTTGTTTGCGGCGAAGACCCTGCCTTTGCGATTGACGAGACGCACATAGAGGCACTGCGCAGGACGGGGCAAGGCTCGAAACTGGCAGATCAGTTCGGCATGCTGCTCCGGCAGTACGTGTGAATAGTGTCTCGAGACGAAGTCGAGCATTTCCATGAAATGCTTGTGGTAATAGAACGTCGGCAGCGGGCCACGCCGCCTTACCGGAGCCCAATGCGTCTGATCGTAGAAATTCTCGAGGCTCATGCAGAATGTTCTTGTGGCGGCTACCGGCGTGCAAAGTGGCTTTACAACCTACCAAATCGGGCAGCCAGCCGGAAGTCAAGCGGCCTTTAACGCCCCTATCTTTCGATTTCGGTGATTGGCAGACGATCCAAAACGCAAAACCTGGCAAATACTTGTAACAATTCGTCGTCTTTTGCTGTCTAGTTAACTAAGAAACAGAGTCTGCACATAAATAAATTGACAACTGGTTGTGAGCTGGAGTTCCAATGAAAATTATCGCTATCAATACACTATTCTGCCTTAGCATCCTGTGTGCACCCGCAGCTTTTGCCGACAAGGCCGTTCTGGCGGGCGGCTGTTTTTGGTGCATGGAGAAAGATTTCGAGTCTTTAAGCGGTGTAACCGATGTTATTTCCGGGTTTACGGGCGGGACTGCCGCAAACCCGACTTATCGAGGTGATCACACGGGCCACTATGAGGCAGTGGAGATTACCTATGATCCCGACGTGGTTTCCTACCAGGGTATTTTGGATCATTTCTGGGTCAACATCGATCCATTCGATGCCAAGGGGCAATTTTGCGACAAAGGCCCGAGCTACCTCAGCGCGATCTTTGTCGCGAACGACGAGGAACGGGCTCTTGCGAAGAAGTCGAAGCAACAAGTGATCGACAGATTCACTGATCAGGAAGTGGTCACGCCGATCCTGGAGGCCGGCACCTTCTTCCCAATTCGTGGCGCCGAAAGCGGGCATCAAGACTTCTACAAGAAAAGCCCGATTCGCTATAAAACTTATCGCTGGAGTTGTGGCCGGGACAAACGACTCCAGGAAATCTGGGGTTCTGACGCAGGCGGCTAGTTCGCACGAATAATCGGGGTCGTTGCAAAAAAGAGATTCAGCCACCGCATGGGATTTTACAACGAAGAAAAAACTGTCCTACAGCACATAGCTCTTCTAGTGAATCTCGTATTAAGTCAATACTCAAACATCTAAATCTATACGCCATCAGAAGGAAAACGGGTGCGTGAGCCTTGGGTCAGTAGCGGCCCTTTCCAATTTGGTAAACCTTAGCATTTGAACGACCGCTTGTGGCGCACAGCGACCAGTCGCCATAGCCGAAATGAACCGGGGAAGCTAACTCTGTCACTTTCGAGGCCGTAACGTATTGATTTGTAGTCCGCGCTAACCATCAGGGCGACAGCGTAACTCTGTCACTTTGCGTGACAAGCGGTCGATCATGAGTGGAGAGTTTGGGTCAGAAGTTGCCGCTGCTGAACGTTTTGCTTAATGTGTTGCATCGACCGATTGAAGTCACAACCTAAAGTGGACGTTTTCCACCGTCGGGTGTCCC
>CAMYLB010000070.1:0-1565 GCA_947259145.1 uncultured Woeseiaceae bacterium | reverse complement strand
ACGGTCAGAGTTGACGAGGATTACGAGGCGATTGAGTTCAGCCCAAGCGACCAAATGGGTGAACTTATGAATCACCTTGAAGCGAAACTGAAAGGCTGAATGGGCCAAGTGTATGAACGCATAGGGCCCCAGGCTCGGGGCTCTATGTGCTTTGCAAGGGAGGCAGCTCCCGGCTAGAAATGTTCCATCCGTCGAGTGGCAACTCCTGACCCATTTTTCGCATTCAATCTAAGCGGCTGTTTTTCCCGAAACCTGTCGTTCGAACGTCTGCTTTAGGGAAGTGGCGAAGGTCTGCTAACGGCCAGGAGCAGTCGGTGAGGTAGCAACTAACTGGTCAGAAAAATGGTGGCGAACCAGCCTGAGCGCTTGATCGGTTTACTTGCCAGAAATAGCAATAATGGCCGTCATAACAGGATCCTCGCCTCTAAAGTACTGCTCGGAAGAAAGACGGACGGGCACATGCGGTGCGATCCAGACGCGGTGATCCTCCGGTGCACCGTATTGGTGAAACTGTGACGATATCAACCCCGTTTGTTTGCTGTACGGCAGGTTAAACCACCCCGCTTCGCTAATCGCATTCGGTCGTGATCCGGAAGGTTCACCAACCAAAACAGCATCTGTCAACTCGGTAACGCTCATGACCAGATTATGCGCCGCTGAAAACGTATTTCTACCTATCAATATGAACAACTTTCCCTTGGGTCTTAGTGCTTGGAACACTACTGTGGTTGCCACCATAGGCGCATTTAGAGAGCCGTCGCCACCACTGTTGTGACGTAGATCCAATACCATGTCGGCAACTTCACCGTCGATGATGAGTTGCTGAATTTGCTCACTGAATTGCTTGAGTGACTGCGACTCTTTATTCACCACATCATTAAACTGAACATACAACAGCCGCTCTGGCAGCTTTTTAAGCCAGTAATTGTCGTAATTGTTGCTCAAGTAAAGTGGCGAATTTCCTGAGCTCAAACCGGGTAGCTTGGGAAACCCGGCAAAAGACATGGGCTTGATCTCCGGGCTGACTAAATGGCGAGCGCCACGGCTGTCGCTCAACGTCAAAGTCACTTCATCCGCCTTGTCGACGATACCCAACCCTTCGAGCACGGATGGCAGACCGATGTAGTATGGCGCAAGCCAGCGCTGCTGCATTTCGTTGTCTCTTGGATTGACAGATTTGATCAAGTCCAGCGCTTTCAGTGTCGGCATATCACCGATCTGGTCAACCTTGTGACCAATCCACTGGCGATAAGGCTCACTGGCATTTACCACAAACAAACCGTCAGAAAACCAGTAGAACTGCATCGGTAACTGGTTAAAAGACCCTTTTTCACCAAAGGCCGGGGCAATTAGGTTATGACCGTTGCCCAACGTGCCCAACAGCTGCATAAAGGCAAAAACGACTTGTTGGTCAGACAACTCGGGAATGCGGCGGTGTATGTCATTAACCTTTTGCTCGAACGCCTCAGCACTTGTCGCATGGAAGGGATGAACATGCAATCGGTTGATCTCGCCCGCCAGGTAGTGCAAGTCGTAACGCCAGCCCTCATCGCGACTCAGTTCGT
>CAMYLB010000069.1 GCA_947259145.1 uncultured Woeseiaceae bacterium | reverse complement strand
GTTTGCCTATCGATTGTCCCAGTATCTGAAAGAGATGAGCCCGGACATCGTTCATTGTCACAGCCGTCGCGGTGCCGATATCCTGGGTGGACTGGCGGCGAGTTTCATGGATATCCCCACGGTTGTATCGCGCCGGGTCGACAACACTGAAATGCGGCTGATAGCGGCATTGCGTTACCGCCCCTTCAAGAAAGTGATCGCGATTTCAAATGCGGTCGCGGAAGTCTTGCTGGATCGTGGTGTCGAAGCCGAACGGCTGATGATCATTCGTGATGCGGTTGACACAACGGTGTTCGATAAGGCGCCGGACTGCGATGCGTTTCGACAGGAATTCTCACTGGCGGAGAACGACTTCGTCATTGCAGCGGCCGGCCAGCTGATTCCGCGCAAAGGGCATCAGTACTTGCTGCAGGCCGTCGCCGATCTCAAGGACCAGTACCCGCAGATCAAGCTGATCCTCTTTGGTGACGGCTATCTCAACAACCAGCTGCGTGCACAGGCGGCGTCCCTGGGACTCGGTGACACCGTACAGTTTGCGGGTTTCCGCGATGACATTGACGCATTCCTTGCCTGCTTTGATCTGTTCGCACACCCGGCATTGGCTGAAGGGCTTGGCGTCGCTGCCCTGAAAGCGTCGGCGGCCAGCCTGCCCGTGGTTGGTTTTGCCGCCGGCGGCATGACCGAGGCCGTCTTGCATGAGAAGACGGGCCTGCTCGTGGCATCAGAAGATGCAAACGCCCTTGCTGATGCGATCAAGCGCTTAATCGATGATCCGGGTCTTGGCCGGCAACTGGGCGAGACAGGCAGACTCAGAATGCAGAGCGAGTTCTCGATCGATGAGATGGCCGACAGGCACGTCGCAGTGTACGAGTCGGTATTGGGTGGTCTTAGCTAATGGCCGATCACGAATCGATCCTGAAGTTGTCCGAAGCACTGGTCGCCGAACTTGCGTCGTCCGGGAAAATGGTTGCGACGGCCGAATCCTGTACGGGCGGATGGATTGCGAAGGCGATCACAGACGTAGCCGGCAGCTCGGAAGTATTTGCCTATGGTATTGTCAGCTACTCGAACGGTGCAAAGGAATCTCTTCTGGGCGTGAAGCTGGCCACGCTCGAGGACAACGGAGCCGTTAGTGCTGCCGTTGTCGACGAGATGGCGAATGGCGCGCTCAACCTTAGCGGGAGCGATATCGCGGTTGCGGTCAGCGGCGTCGCAGGACCCGACGGCGGCAGCAAGGAGAAGCCGGTCGGCACCGTCTGGTTTGCGTGGGCGGTCAGAGACGGATCTGCAGTGAAGATAGATCAGCAATGTCAGCATTTCACAGGTGACCGTGATCTTGTCCGCGAACTCACGGTCGTACACGCGTTGCAAGGTGTCAGAGAACGAATCTAACAATGAGCACCAAGCGAATATTCTTTGCGCTCTGGCCCGATGACCGTCAGCGAGATCGCCTGCGCGACGTCATTGGCTCGGTCGCCAAGACGGTCGAGGGCAGAGCGGTCGATCGCCGCGACTGGCACGTGACGCTGGTATTCATCGGCGAGTTTCCGGCAAGCCAGGTGCCCGGATTGCTGGAGCGCGCCAGCCAAATCCAGGTGGAGCCGTTCCGCTTGAGCTTCGACAGAATGGAATTCTGGCCGCGGCCCAAGATCGCGTGCATGGTCGCTGCGACGGTCCCGCCGGAACTCCTGTCCCTGGTTGCCGCATTGAACGTCCTGGTACAGGACTTCGGTGTGGTCCCGGAAGACAGGACCTATCGGCCGCATATCACGGTCGCAAGGAGCGCCCGCGCGTTTACAACCGAGCGATTGACGCAAAGGGCGACCACAGAGTGGTCGGGCTTCGAATTGGTCGAATCGGTATCCGGGCCCGGTGGGGCGACCTACCGTCCGCTGAAACAATAACTTCCGGCCGGTTCTTTGAGTTTTTTGGTACTTTGCCCAAAATAAAGATGCCCAGAGGCTGCCATTGGCGCGGCTTTCGTGGAATAATACTGTTTATATGCACAGTAATCTTAAATCCTGCCAAATGGCGGCAACACATGGACCAAAATAATGGATGAGCATCGTAAGAAAGCCCTCGCGCAAGCGTTAGGACAGATTGAAAAGCAGTTTGGTAAAGGCTCCGTAATGCGCATGGGCGACGGTGTATCCAGGGATATCGAGTCGATATCGACCGGGTCGATCGGGCTCGACGTGGCGCTGGGCATCGGCGGCGTGCCCAGGGGTCGCGTGATCGAGATTTACGGTCCCGAATCGTCCGGTAAGACGACGTTGACGCTACAAGTGATCGCTGAAGCCCAAAAACTGGGTGGCACGGCGGCGTTCGTTGACGCCGAGCACGCACTCGATCCGGGCTATGCCGAGAAACTGGGTGTCAACGTGGATGAGTTGCTCGTGTCACAGC
>CAMYLB010000068.1 GCA_947259145.1 uncultured Woeseiaceae bacterium | reverse complement strand
GCTTGTTGACCGTAATGTCGCCTTTTCCGGGCGACAGGAATACGCGTGCTGTCGAGGTCTTGCGACGACCGGTACCGTAAAAAAATGTATCACTCATAAATTTGTTCTCAACACGCGAGGGTGGAGCCTCAGGCTTTTACATCCAGGGGAATAGGCTGCTGCGCAGTATGATTGTGCTCTGGACCGGCAAATACGCGCAGCTTGCTCAACATTTGGCGTCCCAGCGGGCCGCGCGGAAGCATGCCCTTGATCGCGAACTGCAGCACACGCTCAGGCTTCTCATCGAGCATCTTCTCGAGTGAAGCGGACTTCAGGTTGCCGATGTACCCGGTGTGGTGGTAATAAATCTTGCCTTTCAGCTTGTTACCGGTCACTCGAACCTTTTCGGCGTTGACGACAACGATGTAGTCTCCGGTGTCCACATGCGGCGTATATTCCGGCTTGTGCTTGCCACGCAGGCGACGAGCGATCTCGGTCGACAGGCGACCAAGGGTCTTTCCTGTCGCATCGACCACGTACCAATCGCGGCGTACATCTGCTGGCTTCGCAGAAAACGTCTTCATAATTCTGATTTCCGTAAGGGAATTATCTTGTTTTTCCGGGGATCTGGCTTGACCCGATTGCCCCGACAGCCACCCACGCGCGCAAACAATCGCGGGATAGGCGAAGGGCGCAAAATTCTACTGTAGGCCCTGCAGCAATGCAAACAATCAGGGCTTTTTTTCTAGAAAAGAAGCGCCCATTTCTGGGCGCTCTTTATTCTTACTTTTCAATGCCTTACAATCGCGATGTCCATAGCCATCACCACGGCGGGGCTCCTCAGAAGAGGTATTCGAGCGACAAAGCCGTATAGGTATCGCTTTTTTCGGTCAAAGCCGGCACGTCGGTGTTGTGCTTGACGGTATACGATGCAACCAGCGCCAGCTGGCCCAGCAGCTTGGCGGACACCGCAGTGACTGACTCCAGGTAGGTGTTCTTGCTGCCCGATTCGACCGTCAGGTCCTGACGGAACTCAGACGTCTCGCTGAACTGCCATTTATAGTAAGCGCCACCACGGAAAATCGTTTCGTTTTCGCTTATTCCGTTTTGCAGCTCCGACTGCCGCGCACCGACGCCAGCCTCCACATTGAGCAGGTGCCTGTCCGTCTTGATCAGTCGGCGACCATAGCCCACGGTCTGCGAAAACTGGGTATCGTACGCACTAAAACGGTCTTTGCGCCAGTCGAGACGCCCAAACAGGAAATCAACGTCCGTCAGGTTCCGTTCGCTCTTCCAGCCCAGCTCATACGCCTCGGCAGTCGTAATCTTGTTTTCAGAGGCATATATCGCGAACGCATTGGCAAGATGCTGCCATTTGCCGGTCGCGAAGCCGACTTCGATACCGCTATTCAGGGTAGAGTTCTCGGTATTACCAGAGGTCGCCAGGTAACCGAGCGCCGCCTTGCCCGACCATGGGCTCTCAGCGGCTTCCTGGGCCATTAACGAAATCGGGGCCAGTAACGCTGCAACGATCAATGTCACACGCAGTTTCATGCTCTTTCTCCTAAGTTATTTTGGGATTGCTGCCAAAAAGGCCGCGGAGTATACCGTCAGACCGCACGGGTTAGCTATAATCCAATTGTGACAATTCGTAAACTTTCCCCGATCGACCGCCTGTTGGCTGGCGCGGACAATGCGCTGCGTACCGTCGCGGCGCCGGCCGGACGTCCGGCACGAGACTATCCCGCCCAAACGATCGAAGAACCTGACCTCAGCGCTGCAGAGAGATCGCATGCCGCGGGGCTTATGCGTGTAAACCATGCAGGCGAAGTTGCTGCGCAGGCCCTGTATCAGGGCCACGCGACGGTCGCTCGCGACAAGACTATTCAAGAGCAGATGCAGCACGCGGCGGCCGAGGAATTCGATCATCTGGCCTGGTGCGAACAGCGCATTCAGGAGCTCGGCGAGGCGCCAAGTCGTATGAGCCCGATCTGGTACGCAGGAGCCTACGCCATCGGCGCCGCGAGCGGCCTGCTTGGCGACAAATGGAGCCTGGGTTTTATCGCCGAAACCGAGCGCCAGGTCTGCGCACACCTCGACACGCACCTCGATGGCTTGCCTGCCGAGGATGCAAGGAGCCGGGCGATCATCGAAACGATGCGTGACGAGGAAGCGCAACACGGCGAAAGCGCCGTTGCGGCCGGTGCCATCGATCTTCCTGGACCGGTCAGGACCTTGATGCGATTGACCGCGAAAGTCATGACGCGGACCGCGTATTGGGTATAGCAACGCGATAAGGCGCGACAAAACACGCACTTAGCTTGCCCTGTCCGGTAAACTGTATTAAAAGAGGACCGCAACAGGGGCGGGCGATCTGCCGGACGTGCTGTACTACATCGTCGACGGATCGGTCGAGGTCATGATCGAAGACGAAGACGGCAATGAAATGGTTCTTGCCTACCTCAACAAAGGACAGTTCTTCGGCGAAATGGGCCTGTTCTACGAGCAGCCTACTCGCAGCGCCTGGGTACGCACTCGCACAGAATGCGAAATTGCCGAAATGACCTACCCTCGATTCCGCCAGATCGCGAGCGAAAGTCCGGGCCTGGTGTTCGAGCTCGCAACACAGCTCGCCACGCGACTCGATCGCACTAACCGCAAACTCGGTGATCTTGCATTTGTCGACGTCACGGGACGAGTCGCGCATGCCATTATGGATCTCTGTAACGAACCCGACGCAATGACGCACCCGGACGGCATGCAGATCAAGGTCAGCCGCCAGGAGCTGAGCCGCCTGGTTGGCTGCTCAAGAGAAATGGCAGGCCGCGTTCTCAAAGTCCTTGAAGAACAGGGGCTCGTGTCCGCCAGCGGCAAGACAATTGTTGTCTATGGGGCACGCCCGAACCGCAAACTCTGAGATCGATGTCCGGATAGCCGGCGCTATGCCAGGCATTGCCTGACGGCTGTGCCCGTTGGGTAGTTCGACCGAAGTAAAGCGGAAGGCATCGCAACCGTACTTTATTTCTCCTCATGGCTCGCTGACACTGCGCTTTACTTCGTCGAAACAAAGTACGGTTGCGCCGCCTGAGCCATGAGGGAGAACCGCCCAACGGGCACAGCCGTCAGACTGCCAGTCTAACTAGCAGACGCTATCTCCGCTTTCATTGCGGCGA
>CAMYLB010000067.1:723-13074 GCA_947259145.1 uncultured Woeseiaceae bacterium | reverse complement strand
CAGGCCGAGAAAATGGTTTACGAGCCACTGGCCGACATTGGTGGCGCGGTGTCTGCCGAGCATGGCATCGGACTCGAGAAGCGCGATTACCTGCATTTGTCACGATCGCCTGAGGAAATCGCCCTGATGAAGGGGCTAAAGATGACGCTCGATCCAAAATCGATACTCAATCCCGGCAAGATTTTCGCCACCTGAGTCACGAGTTTATAGGCGCTCCCGTCCGAATATCCCCGTATTGACAGCGTCCTGCATACGTGTCGGAATCGATCTAAAGAGGGCGCGCCAACTGCACGTCCCCCAAAAGCCAGACGAACTGGCGATTTTGAAACAACCAAAAAGGTGGACCGAAATGAATTGGCGATGCGGATTGATCTGCGGTGGGTTTGCGATGTTCTCAAGCCTGGTAGCTGTGCCGGCTGTAGCAGTCGTCCCTGGGCGCCAGCTGGCGCATGTCAGAGATGGAGCCACGACTGGTCACGCCGGCCAATGCGCCGGGCTTCGGTATGGCTTCGACCGGCACCGCCGACGACGGTGACCTCAATTTCAAAGACGGTGACATCTATTCGTTGATCCTGAAAGGCGTTCACGACCTTGAGCTCAGGAAGGGCGATTTCGGCGTGTTCGTGCGTGCCAAGTACTGGTACGACGAAGAGCTTGCCAACGGTAAACGGCCGCACGGCAACTCAGCCAACCTGTACACGCCCAACCAGACACTCTCAGACAGCGGCTTCGACGATTTCGCACAAGCCTCGGGCATCGAGCTCCTGGACGCGTTTATCTACAACACGTTTTACCTTGGCGAAAACGGAGCTCCGCTGGATGTTCGCCTGGGTCGCCAGGTGGTTAGCTGGGGTGAGAGCCTTTTTATTCAAAACGGCATTAACTCAATTAATCCCGTCGACGTGTCTGCATTCCGGCGCCCGGGCGCTGAGATCAAGGAAGGCCTGTTGCCCGTTGCGATGTTAACGTTCGCTGCCGGCGTGACGGACGCGCTGAGCATCGAGGCGTTTTACCAGCTCAAATGGGAAAAGACAGTCATAGACGGTTGCGGAACCTATTTTTCCTCCGCGGATGTGGCGTCCACAGGCTGCGACATCGTGACGTTGTTCGCTACGCCCCCCTACAGCGATCAATTCAATATGGCAAACGGCTTGTTCATCAGTCGCCAGTTAGACCGGGAACCCGACGACAACGGGCAATACGGTATCGCGTTCCGCTACTTCGCCGAGAAGCTTGCCGGCTCCGAGTTCGGTTTTTACTACATGAACTACCACAGCCGGATTCCTTACCTCGGTGGTTTCACCCAATCAAACACACAGATCCCCGTGGCAGCAATCCCTGCTCCGTTGATTACGGCATTGACTCCGGTGCTGGGCAGTCCGCCGTGGACCTTCGTTCCGGGCAATCTGCTTGGCGGCAACCCGCAGTACTTCGCCGAGTTTCCCGAGGATATCGAGCTGTTCGGTATCAGCATTGCGACCAATTTTGCGGGCTTCGCCGTATCGGGTGAGGTCAGCTATCGGCCAGACTACCCGGTACAGATCAATACGACCGAACTGCTTCAGGGCGCCGTGCGTGAGGCACCCTGGTCGACCGTTTTGCCGAGGATAATTGCCGTGGGGCCGGGGGCGGCTGCCAGCGGCTACGACCTTTTGCCCGTTACACAGGCGCAGGTCACCTTCATTCGCTTCTTTGACCAGGTCATGGGCGCCAGCCGGCTGTCAATCGCCGCGGAGATCGGCGCCAACTGGGTCGGCAGTCTGCCGGAGCAGTCGGTGCAGCGCTATGGCCGCAACCCGACCTACGGTATGGGCTACTTCACACCCATACCGCTGACGACGCTCTTCGGCCTCCCGCCGCAGGTGGTGCCGTTGCTGCCCGAGCTGGCCGGCGATATGGCCTGCGACCAGCCCTTCTTCCCGTCGCAGGATTTTCTCGACTTCGTTGCTCCCACGGTGGTCCTTCCCATCGTGCCGAACACGAACACGGCCAATTGCACCACCGATGGCTACGTGACCGATTCATCGTGGGGTTACCGCATACGCGCAGGCCTCACGTACAATGACGTGTTCGCCGGCATCAACCTGACGCCCAGTCTCGCGTGGTCGCAAGACGTTGACGGTTACTCGCCCAACTCAAACTTCAATGAAGGCGCGAAAGCCCTTACCCTGAGCCTCGGAGCCGAATATCTCAATCGGTATACTGGTTCGCTGGCCTACACTACATTCTCGGGCGGCGACTACAATACGGTCGAAGACCGAGATTTCCTGTCCCTGTCTGTCGCCGTCAGTTTCTGAATTGAATACCAGGAGCAATAACATCATGAAAACACTCGCAAAACTCACAGTCCTGGCTGCGCTTGGCCTTTTCGCGCAGAACGCATTCGCGGAACTCACAGCGGAACAGGCTGCAAGCCTCGGCGGCGACAAATTGACGCCAATAGGCGCAGAACGTGCCGGCAACGCGGCAGGCACTATTCCAGCATGGACCGGCGGTCTGACAGAAATGCCCGCAGGCTACGTCGAAGGTGAACCGCTTGTTGATCCGTTTCCGAACGAGAAGCCGCTATTCACAATAACGGCGCAAAACTTCGAACAATATAAAGGTAATCTTTCGGCGGGACAGATTGCACTGTTGAAGCGCTATCCGGACACCTTCCGCATGCCGGTATACACAACGCATCGTACAGCAGCCTACCCGGCCGTCCGGCATTGAAGTTGTCTGGAATCACGTGCTTCGTTATCGCGGCGGCAGCGTGAAACGCAGCTATACGCAGATTCCCGTGCAGTCGAGCGGCGCATTCAGCCCGGTTGTGTTTGAGGACCAACTCACCTTCGCACAGTATCTTGAAGGTGCACCGGCCAATCGCTTGTTCTACTACAAACAGGCCATCAAAGCGCCAGCCCGTCTCGAGGGTGATGTCTTATTGGTTCATGAAAACATCAACCAGGTCATCGACCCGCGCGACGCGTGGGTATATAACGCCGGGCAACGCCGCGTACGTCGCGCACCGGATGTCGCGTACGATGGACCGGGCAACGCCTCGGACGGCCTGCGTACCGCTGATGATCTCGACATGTACAACGGCGCACCCGATCGCTATGAGTGGAAACTGGTTGGCAAGCAAGAACTCTATATCCCTTACAATGCCTTCCGGTTGGAGGATCAGAACCTCAAATACAAAGACATCGTGCTTGCAGGACATATGAACCCGGAATATTTGCGCTACGAGCTACATCGCGTCTGGGTTGTCGAAGCCACTTTGAAAGAAGGTCAGCGCCATATCTACGCCAAGCGAACGTTTTATGTCGATGAGGACACCTGGCAAATCAGCGTCGCCGACCTGTATGACGGTCGCGGCGAAATGTGGCGCGTCAAGGAGGCACACAACAATATTCATTACCAGGTCAGCGTGCCCTGGTATGCGGCTGAAACCTCTCACGACCTGATTTCCGGCCGGCATCTGCCGATTGGATTGGGCAACGAGCTGAAGGGTTACCAGTACAACTGGGACTACAAGGTCGACGAACGCGAATATACGCCTGCCGCATTGCGCCGGTCTGGCGTTCGCTAGCTTTATGAACCGCGGACGATCGATTGCCGTACACCTGTCGCTCGTCGCGCTTGTCATTGCCGGGTACGTCATCGCAAATGAGGACAAGGCGATCAGCTTCGCCATGCTCCCGGCGATTAAGACCGAGTCCGCGCAGACGAGCCTCTTGCTCGACGCGGCTACAAGCGGGGAACGCATCCTGGTTGTCGGCGAACAGGGGCATATCCTGTTGTCCGACGATCAGGGCGCGAGTTGGACCCATGCGGATGTACCCGTGTCGCTCGCGATCACTGCAGTGGCTTTTGCCGGCACGGATGACGCCTGGGCAACGGCACACGACGGCGTATTGCTGCACTCGATGGACAGCGGTGCCAGCTGGCAGGTAAAACTTACAGGCATTGACGTCGCCCGTCTGTCTGTGACGGCCGCTGAAAAACAGGTCGAATTGCTCGAAGCGGCGCTGGAACAGGCAACGCCAGAAACCCGGGAAGACGTCGAATGGGCGCTTGACGATGCGACCTTTGCTGTCGATGACGCAACAGCCGCGATAGAGGAAGGGGTTACCACGCCGCTCCTGAACGTGTGGTTTGCAAACGAAAATGACGGTTACGCGATGGGTGCCTATGGCGTCTTCCTGAGTACCTCGGACGGCGGATCTACGTGGAGCCTGGACTCAAACCGGCTGGACAACCCGGACAAGTATCACCTGTACAGCATGACACGCAGCTCAGCCGGAACACTGCTCGTGGCCGGCGAAGCCGGCACCCTGCTTCGTTCCCGGGATGGCGGTCAGACCTGGGAACGACCGGAATCGCCTTACGCAGGTTCCTTTTTTGGCGCTGTTGCGGCCGCCGACGGCAGCCTGCTCGTGTTCGGACTCAAAGGCAATGTCTTCCGCTCCGTTGACGAAGGCGCGACCTGGTCTTCGATAAATACCGGCAGTCAAAGAACGCTTCTGGGCGGCATGACGCGGTCGGATGGCACGATCGTCCTCGTGGGGTCAGCGGGCGCCGTGCTGTCTAGCGATGACAACGGTAGCAGCTTCAAAACTATCCCGACGACCGGAAACAGGGTCTACAGCGACGTTGCGGTGACCGCCGATGGCAGGCTTCTACTCATAGGTTTTGGCGGCGTATCTTTTATTGACAGTAACGCTGTGTCCGGGGGCTCGTCATGAGTGAAACAGTGAACAATCAAACCGGACTGTCGGGTAAGGAGCGCCCACCGATAGCTGAGCGACTTCTGTTTGAGAACAGAATTCCCGTCATCATAATTTTCGCCTTGTTGACTGCCTTTTTTGCGTTTCAGGCCCTGCAGCTAAAGCCGGACGCCAGTTTCGAGAAAATGATTCCCACCTCGCACCCCTACATCCAGAACTACCTCGAGAACAAGGCTGACCTTGCAAGTCTCAGTAATTCGATTCGCATCATCGTAGAGACGACGGACGGCGACATATTCGATAAGGACTTTCAGGAAGCTCTGCGCCTGATCAACGATGAGGTTTTTTACATCCCCGGCGTTGATCGATCGGGCCTGCAGTCGATCTGGACCCCCAACGTCCGCTGGAACGAGGTGACGGAAGAAGGTTTCCGCGGCGGTACGGTTATCCCGAACGCATACGATGGCTCAGAAGAGTCGCTGAACCAGCTCCGCGACAATATTCTGCGTTCGGGCCAGGTCGGCCGCCTGGTCGCCAACAATTTCAAGTCGTCAGCGATCATCGCACCGCTTACCGATATCAATCCGGAAACCGGCGAAAAGCTCGACTACCGGGATTTTTCGCAGAGCCTTGAGAAACTGGTTCGCGATAAATACGAGACCGACAAGATCAAGATCCACATCACCGGTTTCGCCAAGGTGGTTGGTGACCTCATTGAAGGCGCTACTTTGGTTGTGTTCTTTTTCGGCGTTGCGCTCGTTACTACGCTTGTGCTGCTGGCAGTGTACTCGCGCTGCTTTTACGCAACGATCGTGCCAATAACCTGCTCGACGGTCGCCGTGATCTGGCAGCTCGGCCTGCTGCACACGCTTGGTTTCGGCCTGGACCCCTACTCCATGCTGGTTCCGTTCCTCGTGTTTGCGATCGGGATCAGTCACGGCGTGCAGATCATCAACAACATCGCGGTGCGTTTCTTTTTTGGCGCTGGTTCCTTCTGGTCAGCGCGGCGCGCCTTTCGAGCGCTCTATATTCCGGGATTGGTTGCCCTGGTGAGTGACGGCATCGGCTTTCTGACGCTGATGGTCATAGAAATACCGGTTATCCAGGAACTGGCGATGACAGCCAGCATCGGTGTCGCGGTGTTGATATTCACCAACCTGGTGTTGATGCCGGTTCTGATGTCCTACACCGGCCTGTCGAATTCCTGTGTGCGCTTTCTACATCGGAAGCAAGATAACCCGTCGAAACTTTGGCCGTTTATCGCGAACTTCGCAAAACCGCCATTCGCCCCTGTTGTGATCATTGTCGCAATAGCATTGTTCGGTCTTGGCATTTATGGCAGCAAGGATCTGAGGATCGGCGACCTGGATCCAGGCGCTCCCGAGCTGCGAGCCGACTCCCGTTACAACCTGGACAATGCGTTCCTGACAGAAAACTTCTCGACCAGCACCGATGTGTTCGTGGCAATGATCCAGACACCGCCACAGCAATGTGGCGAGTACGCTACCGTGTCTGCGGTTGACCGATTCCAGGAGATTATGAAAGAAGTACCTGGCGTCCAGTCCGTGGTATCGCTTGTCAATATTTCCAAGCGCGCGATCATGGCGATGAACGAGGGCAACCCGAAATGGCATACCCTGAGTCGCAATCGATATATCCTGAATAATTCGCTCCAGTCGGTACCGAGCAATCTGATAAATACCGACTGCAGCATGGCACCCATTCTCATTTTCCTGAACGATCACAAAGCTGAAACCCTGCAGGGAGTCATCCTTGTTGCCGAAGCTTTCGCGGCTGAGTACAACAGTGACGAGATGGATATGGATCTTGCCGCCAGCGACAGTGATTATATCCGCTTCATTCTTGCCGCCGGAAACGCCGGTATCGAGTCGGTCACAAATATCGTTATCAGCAAGGCGCAATACCAGATGCTGGCACTGGTGTACGGGGTCGTCAGCTTCCTGGTGTTCCTGACGTTCCGATCGTGGCGCGCCGTTGTCTGCATCATCGTGCCGTTGGCGTTGACGTCAGTCCTCGGTCAGGCGTTGATGGCGCTCCTGGGAATCGGCGTGAAAGTTGCGACCCTGCCGGTAATAGCCCTCGGCGTCGGCATCGGTGTCGACTATGGCATCTATATCTACAGCAAGATGGATGACTACCTGACGCGAGGCATGTCTGTGTATGAAGCGTACTTCAGGACACTGCATACGACCGGCATGGCCGTCGCTTTCACCGGCTTCACTTTGGCGATCGGTGTCGGTACCTGGATCTTCTCTGCCATCAAATTCCAGGCAGACATGGGCCTGATGCTGACATTCATGTTCCTGTGGAACATGCTTGGCGCGCTCCTGCTGTTACCTGCCATAGCGCACTACCTGATCAAGCCCGTAGCTAAGCAAGACTAGGCGACTCTCCAAAAACTGAAACCGGTTCGACTGCTGGTCTGGGCTCAGACAATGATGCGGCTGCCGGTAAGCCCGAGGAACAGCTTGCTTGGTGTTAGCTGCGGCAGCAGCAGCTGCCGCGTGGCCATTGCGGCCCGGCCCACGACATCCGTGGAATACCGTAGCGGTTCTTTCGGCGACGCAAGGCGCGCCATTGTGACCTGGTACACGCCCTCTTTGGCGGCGGCCAGCAGCGGGCTGGCAACGACGCTTTCCCCGGCAACCAACCAGGTCGTGATGTCGCCGAAGGAAATGACCATTGGCATGGCTGCAGCTCGAAATCGTCTCTGTCGTCGATCCCTGAACAGACGACTGATGTTATCGCCCGCAACCTCACCCATGTCCATCGCGTAGTACGCCTGCTTGCGAACCGGCGTGGGCAGGTCTGCGCAGTCTCCCGCGACGAAAATATTGTCCGCGTAGCGGCTTCTAAGCGTGTCCTCCACGGGTAACCAGTCATCGCCAGTGTCGTTGAGTCCGGCGTCGCGCAGAAAATCGGGTAGCGTCATACCGGCAGACCAGATACACAGGTCCGCAGTCAATTTCTCACCGCTCCCGAGCGTCACACTTCGCCCGTCCACCTGCGTGACGGCGGCGTTCGTGTGCAGCGTCACCGGATAAGGCGCGAAGCGCTGCAAGGCATCGCTGGCCAGGCCTTGGGGAAGCTGATCGAGGATGCGCGACTCGAGCTCAACAACATGAATGTTGAACTCGTCGCCTTGCCCACGACGGCGCAGGATTTCTCCCAGCGCTTCGATGCCCGAGACCCCGCCACCGACGATTACCACGGATGCCCGGCGCTGGCGTGCGGCGAGCTTATCGAGCCGGCCCGCAATACGCACGGCGTCGTCGACGAGACGAAATCCCAGAGCATGTTTGTCCGCACCATCGACACCGAACGTTGTTCTCTGGCTGCCGGCGGCGACCAGGCAGGCGTCATACGGTAACACCAGCCCGCCCTCGGTCATCACGGAACTGTTGTCGCGGTCGATCTTTGTCACAGCATCGTGCACAAAGGTGTGGCCGTAACGGCTAACGCACTCCGCGCGCGGCAAGACAACTCCCTCGCGGTCCTTCACACCCGACAGTATTTCATGGATATTGGGCGTCCATTCGAAGTCGGCGCGCGCATCGACTACGGTCACATCGTAATCGCAGGGCAGGCGTGACGCGGCAACAAGGCCGGCGAAGTTGCCGCCGATAATGACGACGCGTGGTCTGGATGGAGACATGGCTGGTTAACCTGGTATTGACGATTCTATTAGGGAGGCGCGCGAGTATAGCTAGGTATGGGCCCTGCCACTAGGTTTCGACTATTCGCCGGACGCGCCGCTGCAGCCAGGGACGAACTTTCAGAAATCCGCGATACATTCGCTCGAGCAGCCAGAGCACCGGCCTGAGTCGGGCCAGTAATCCCAGCGGACGAAGCACGGGAATTGCGCGCCACATGGCGGCGAACGCCGCGGCGCCGGAAACGATGGGCTGACCACGCTCCTGCGCATGAAATCTTTCGAGCAGTGTCTGCGTATCTATGGGGCAGCCGACTGCACTTTGTATGTCAACAAAATCGATCGCCCCGCGGCGGTCGAGGCGACGCATGAGACCAATTTCGCGGATGCACAGCGGGCAGCCGCTGTCATACCAGACGGTTACCTCCGCTGTTTCTTGTTCAGGTGCATGAGTCATAGTTGTCGATCGTAACTCAATTCCCACGGTCCAGCCGGTAGATCCTCTTCAGTGTCGGTGACTGGAAAAGCAGCGCCGCGCACACGGTCAAGGCCGTGACAACGCCGAGGATAACAAGCATGCGTGTAAAGGGCTGGCCTAGCGTGGCACGTACTTGCGCCAGTTCAAAAATCGTACGAAGCCACTCCAGCGCACCGAGGATGAGGACGACCTGTATCAGTCGGGCAGCCCACGCTTTACGAACGAAAAGTAGAGCGATCAGGACCGTGGATCCAACAACACCGGTTGAGTTACCGTAGCGCATGAAATGGGCGCCTAGTATGACGAAACTGAGAACGACAGGAACATAAAGCAACACTTTCTTCATGCGCGCATCATGGAAGATGACCTTTGCAAAATTCGACTCGACCTCCGAAGGACCTGGAGCCGACATTATGTGATTAGTATGACATGGGGCGGACCAGCCTCGCTCCGCTGCACGTAACAAGTTGTATCCCTCGAGTCTAATCATCTCAGCCAGATGCGCTAATCGCGTATATTGAGCTCCATCATGAATGATTTAAAACGTTTCGAATCCGGCAACTCTGCCATCGCACGCAAGGCAGATGGCAACCCGGAAGGAAAGGGCCTCAACGGGTTTCTGCTCGACTGGTATCAGAGTGAGCCACGGGGTGTCGTCGCGAAGCCACGGCGTCAGGTGCTGGCTGAGCTTTTCACATCCATGCTCGTGCTGTCCGCCACGTTCAAGTATCGCCCGGTGGTCGGTGCGGCAAACTATCTATACTGGATCAACGGTGAGTGGTGCTTAAGCCTCATCGCGCCTGGCGAGTGGTCGCAGGAACGGCGCGCCGGATTTGCCGGGGCGTGCGTACTGCAGAGCGACATGACCTGGACGATTGCTCCGTCCGACCTGCTGGCCGACGACAACTCGATGTCCAACGCGATTGGCCGATTCTATGACGCCTTCGCCGAGACACTGGATACAGAGCTTACGCTCGAAGAGATACTGCCGTTTTACGCCAGAAGGATGCCTTACTACCAGCGGCTGTATGCCAGCGCCCTTAGTCGCTCGGTGCGCGCTGCGGTAACGTTGGGTGGTCAGGCATCAAGCAGCTGCCGGCAGTGGCAAATGCTGCTTCCCCGTCTGGATAGCCCGTTGCTGGTTTACAGGGGTTGAGCCGTTGAACCTGGCATCCTCTTCGCTGCTTTTTGGATTAATGCTGATGACTTTTCCCGGCCCGCCGCTCGACGCCTCCGATTCTCATCCCGACGGAGAGCTCATGCTCACCGACTTCACGTCGAACAGTTCCGACCTGGGCTGGTACGTCGTGAACGATAACGTTATGGGAGGACGGAGCGAGGGCGATTTCGAACAAGAACAAGGGGAGCTGAGATTCGCAGGCCGCACTAACACGAAGGGCGGCGGATTCAGCTCGATCCGTACGAAACCGGTGCAACTGGATTTGTCGAATCACGCCGGAATCCAATTACACGTAAAGGGCGATGGCCGCCGCTACACCTGGCGATTGACAACCGACGCGCGCTGGCGTGGCAGGCAGGTCAGCTACTGGGCTGATTTCGAAACTCGCAGCGGCACATGGAGTGTGGCCAACATCCCTTTCTCGAGCTTTATTCCACAGTACCGCGGGTATCAGCTGGATGGACCCGCGCTCGACCCCGGGCAGATCACAGGCATGGGTCTGATGATCTACGACAATCAAGACGGCCCGTTTGAATTGCACCTGGCCAGCGTACATGCCTATTCGGCGGACGCACGCTGATTGATACTATGCCGATGCGGCAGAGAGAAAAGCCCGATCGCCAGCACCAGGAGAGGCCACTATGGCTGAACGCAGTAACTCACAGATAGTAACCGCCATCGCAATCGCCATCGTATTGGGTGCACTCGTATCATGGGCAGGCAGTGACGGCGGCGACCGTGTCGGCACTTTATCGGTATTTGCGCTGTGCGGTGCGCTGGCATTCGCAGTCAACTGGCTGGCCTTCATCCCCGCGGCGCTGACACAGACCGAGCGCTACTACGACCTTACCGGCGGCATCACCTACATCACCGTGACGGTGGTCGCCGTGCTCCTTTCCGGAGCTCTCGACCTGCGTGCAACGCTGGTGGCCGCTATGGTCATGTTCTGGTCACTGCGGCTGGCGACGTTCCTGTTCCGACGCATCTCGCGTGACGGCAAAGACGGTCGCTTCGACGACATCAAGAACCGGCCGCTTCGGTTCTTCATGGCCTGGACCCTGCAAGGCCTGTGGGTGCTGCTGACGGCGGCGGCCGCGCTGGCCGTTATCACCGGCGGTGTGCGCGAGCCGCTTGGGGCTGTCGGCATCGCCGGAATTATTATCTGGTCGATCGGCATACTCATCGAGATAGTCGCGGACCGGCAGAAGTCGAATTTCAAAAACGATCCTGACAACGCGGGGAAGTTCATCAACGTCGGCCTGTGGGCCTGGTCGCGCCACCCCAATTATTTCGGCGAGATCGTACTGTGGACGGGCATGGCCATAGTAGCCGTGCCGGTGCTACAGGGCTGGCAGTGGGCCACGCTGATCTCGCCAGTGTTCGTGACGTTTCTGCTAACCAGGGTCAGCGGCGTCCCGCTGCTGGAGGAAAAGGCCGACGAGCGTTGGGGCGGCCAGGACGACTACGAGTTATATAAGCGCAGGACGCCGGTGCTGTTCCCGAAGCCGCCAGCCGCGAGCGCCCGGCCTTAAAAAAAGAGGAGCTACTCAATGCCCGTCGAAATCAAGGTGCTGGGTTTTGCCGCAGTGCTGCAGTTTGTCCAGTTCGTACTCATGGCTGTTCCGGTCAATGTGCAGCTGGGCCCGGCGTACACCGGAGGTAGTCGTGATGAGGAAAAGCGAGCTACCGGTGTGGCTGGCCGACTCAAGCGAGCGATGGAGAATCACTTCGAGGGGCTGATCCTGTTCACGATCGCCGTCATTGTCGTCGTTATGGGTGACGCCAGCTCGTCGACTACAGAGACCTGTGCCTGGGTCTATCTGGCGGCACGCGTCCTCTACATACCGGCGTATGCATCCGGCATTTTTCTCGTTCGCTCGCTCATCTGGTCGGTCGGCTTCGCCGCAACCTTCGTGATGCTGTGGGTCGTGCTGTTCTAACGCCGCCACCTGACCCGGGCGCAAACCTGGAAGCTTTTTCCCCGTTACGGATCAGGGTGTCAACACATTGTCACTGACGTGTGGTGCCGGTCGTGTCCCAGGTCACACGGCCGTCGAACAAGCTGAACGCCATGCCGGTGACAGCCGCGCCTTCCAGTCCGACCAGGCTCGCCGGAACTTCCAGGCGCACCCATTGACCGGTCGGTGGCAGTGGCCCCATATCACGCCGGCTCTCGGTGCCGTTGGTTCCCCAGGTGAACAGGTTCTCGCCCCAGTAAGCACGATGCCAGACACCGGCCGCCTTCCACTGCAACATCAGCGCCCTCGGCGGGTTCGTCGGGTCGAGATAAACATAGGCATACAACGTG